>NZ_AP026763.1:2450706-2757044 GCF_026000435.1 Vibrio sp. STUT-A11
TTGATATAGCTTTACACTGATATACAAAGACGCACCTATGCTTTAAACACGTCAGCACCTAAAATGCTATGGCATTAACCAAGTGAAGTTTGGAGCGCTATAGGGTGCCATAACGACAAGTAACATGACGTGACTGAATTATTGATTCTCTTGAGTCAGTGCAAACTTCGAAGGAGGCAAGCCAAAATATAATCTGAACTTCTGGCTAAAGTAAGACGGGTCGTTGAAACCACAATTAAATGCAACTTCACTGATTTTTTCTCCGGCGAGTAGCTGCTCACAGGCGGTTTCTAAGCGTACTTCCGTTAAATAATCTTTTAACGTTCTTGACGAAGCTGATTTGAAACGTCTTTGCAAACTACGTTCAGACATAAACAACATTTTTGCCGCGGTTGCAGTACCGAACTCAGCGTCATGGTAATGCTCAGACACAAGCTGGTAAACCTTTTGCAGCCACTCATCTTCTGGGCTAACCAAATTTTCACTCTCTTTTTCTGGCTCAAACTCTGATAACACATCTTCTACGTGGCTCAACTCTTGAGCTACTGGCCATGTAATTTCGATTTTGTTTTGCGCATCAGAAGTGAATACCGCCAAATGGCCGCCACTCTCGCTGACTAATTGTGAAACGCTGTCCATTCCTAGCTCGTTAGGACTGCCACTTACCCCCCGACCTAACGATAACTTGTTCGTCAATTGGCTACCGTAATCTATAAAATTTAACCAGACGAGTTCGTCTCCCTCAGACAATACGATCTTGACCGTTTGACCACGATAAGAGCGCTTAATGATATTGGCAAAAACAGTGTTAAAAATGACGTCTAAGTTGAAGCTTTCCAGAGCGATCCTGCTCGATTTATCTTCATCAACAAGCTCGACCTGAATACCCACTTTTGCAAAGTCTTCTTTCCATACATCAACTACAGACTGGGTTATTTGGCTCAAGTTATAGTTTTGACTACCGCCTTTGGAGTCATCTGGCACACTTCTTAATTCATTTAATTGCCAATAAACTTTAGCAAAGTGATCTTGTGTGGGTGCGTCAATCACTTGAGGAAACTTTGAAGCGAGACAATCAACGCTTGACTTGATTGACTGAGCCACATGATCCACCAATAAGTTTCTCACTTGAATCTGTTTACGAAGTTGTTGGTTGCTGGCCAGAAGAACACGACTTTGATGTCTAAGCTGGTTGGTTTTGAGTGTAACTTGTGCGGCCAATGCTCGATTGACTTGGACCATATAACGAGATCGCCAATAGGTAAGTAAACCCATAATGATCAGCGTAGAAGCAAGGAAACAGAAGATTGCCAGTGAAGATAAATACCATGGCTGCTTTACCTTAAAGCGCGACTCTAATCCAATCAAACCAGCTGAAACTTGAGATTGGCTACTTACCTGAAGATGATACTCACCGGCATTTAGGTGCTCTAAAGTAAGTTGGCCACCTTCCAATGATTGCCATGGCTCACCGTCACTTAGACGGTAATACAGGTTTTGGCTATCGGGCCTTGGCATAGTACCAAAACGGAAGCTTAATGATGAACCATAAGGTAGTTGCACGTCATCAAGGTTGGCACTTCCTACCTGAATGACTTCATTTTCATGCACTACTTGGCTGACGATAAACGTGGACTCGGGCGCATTGGATACCAGTAGTGTTGAAGTTTTCGCTTTGACCAAGCCATATTTTGAGCCTAATACTAGCTCACTACCCCCACCTTCTTCTCCTTGCATGTCAGTACATATACCTGGCAGAAATTCATTGTTTATCAAACCGGATGAAGAAGAAAAGTGCTTTACCAGCTCTCCAGAAAGATTGTAAAAGCTTAATCCGACTGACGAAGCGAGCCAAACGCCTTGAGCGTCACTGATCATACAAGCAGGTCTGGCATTAGAAACACTCAACTCTACGACTTGTTTTGAATCACCGACATTAACTGTTTTAAATAAACCAAAAGATGAAGCGAACCAACGGTTGCCATCGACAGCAGTAACAATATCTAAGGATTCTCCAAATTTTTCTGAAAAACGCTTGAAACGAATTTGTTCATTGTCGTATTCGTAAACACCATGGTCAGTACCGATCAATAGGCGATCTTCGGTATCGTGCAAACTTGTTATCTTTGCTGGTAAGTGTTGACCAACCAACCATTCGCTGCCAAGGTTCCGTACCCGCTGATTAGCGATATCAACGTTATACAGTTGATTACCACTTGCTACCCAAAGGCGTGAAGCATCATCGACGGCAAGGTGCTCAACCGGATGTCCGGCCATAACTTGTAAGTAGGGGAAAGTGACCGCTCTTAAACCATCGAGATCGAATACTTCTAAACCCTTCGATGTTGCAAGCCAAAGCATCCCCTCTTGAAAAACCAGATCATTTATTGGAGAACGAGATTCGAGGATGATTTCATTACCGTATAACCCTCTTCGGTAGAGTTTGTAGTCATCAGCGAACCATAGAGAACCATCAGGCCCAGCCACTGTTTTTCGAATTCTGCCCGATAATGTTTGTGAATCGTAGCTACTGAATGTAATCCGCTCAAACTTTTTACTGAACAAAGAGTAATAGCGAATTCCCTGACTGGTTGCTATCCACATTCCCCCCATGTTGTCACTCAACAGTGAAGATATCTTGTTGCTGTCCAGTTCCAATTCAAGAAAACTGGCAGACTCCACTTGCGTCACCTCTCCGGTCAAAAACGAATACAAGTACAGACCATGTTCGGTTCCAACCCAATACTCGTGGTTAGTCTCTGCAAACGTTAACACATGTGAGCCACCGACTTGGTTGACTTGTTTATCCGGCTCATTAATGTTGAAAATCAATGCACCTCGAAGCGTCCCAACCAATATTTCACGTCGCGTAGGCGAAAAGTAGATTTTTTCAATATATTTCTGACCAGATTCAACAACATGATCAAAGGAACTTCCTTCGGACAAATAAAAGCCAGAAGTGGTGGCAAGTGCCCACTTAGTTTCTATAAAAATTGCATCGTTAATATAGACGTAACTGTTGTTACTGTGTTGATAGAGCTGGAGTAATGAAAACGTCTTTAACTCACTGGTTTCGATATCGTAAGTATAGAAATGTGCACCGTCACTGACCCAAATATAGTGCTCGGAAGCGCCGATTTTTCTTATTTGGGAGCCGGGGTTGAGGCTGAACACCAAACGCCTCTCTTGATTTGGATAAGTTTGGTAGACCTCGTTTTCAACAAAGGTCCAAAACGCGCCTTTATAGTAGGCGAGCTGTTTGGCGGGGTTGCTTAAAAAACTGCCTGATTTGGGGAGTATATTCTGACCATCATAGAATAAAACACGCCCATGAACATCGTGTATCCAGAGGCCACCATGCTCGCCTAAATACAAATTTTTTGCCGCAACAAAAGTTCCCTTAACCTGAGTAGGCAAAGGATAAAAAATAGCATTGGCTTTATTAAACGCAAATGCATGGCATGAAATAACAGCTCCCACGAGTATAAGAGCCAGATAGCGTAGCAAGACGAAACCTTTAATATCTAAATTTATACCAACTCGGAATGTTTCATGCCTTTCTTAGCACGCTTATTTCGAGTCGCTAATTATTAGATAATAATATCTCAATTAGCTTTAGAGAAAAGGTTCGTCTTAGCAAAGGTTGCAATTCTTATTGCCAGATCACGCAAAAAAGAAATTTCTGACAGAGAAAAACAACCTCATAACTATTTTTTGCTCAAACACTGTTCAAAACTATCTGCCATACCGGACAGGAAGGTGAAGTAACTCCCAGGCTGAGCTTCAATAGCACTGCCCAATGGATCCAGCTCACCTTTAGCCACGTGACTTCCGCGCATAACACTTTCAACGACCGCTGGTGTAAATTGCGGTTCAGAGAATACACAAGCAACATCCCCAGAGCTGATTGCTTTACGAATTTCAATCAATGTTTTTGCTCCAGGCTTGCGCTCTGGACTCACAGTAAAGACACCAAGCTGATTAAGTTGATAACGTTCCTCAAAATAACCGTAAGCATCATGAAATACGAAATAGCCTTTATCTTTTACTGCAGCGAGTTTTTGCTTAATTTCATTATCTGTAACCACTAATTGCGCTTTAAATCGGGAAAGGTTCTCTCTGTACTTATTTGCATTAGCAGAATCAACTTCGACAAGCTTGCCCGTCAATGCTTCAGCCACTTGTTTGACTGGCTCGACGCCAAGCCAGAAGTGAGGATCATGAGAACCATGATCATGACCATCATGTTTATGACTGTGCTCGCTATCAAATTCTCGTAATGCTAAGTTGGGGATACGACTGATCGTTACAGTATTTGCTTTATCGGCGACGACTTTTTCAAGAAAAGGTTCTAAGTCATGTCCGTACCAAATGACCAGATCCGCTGAAGCGACTTTCTTTACGTCTGAAGGGCGCAAAGCATAATCATGTGGAGAGGTATTTGATTTCAATAATAACTCAGGTTCGTTAACACCTTGGGTAAGCTCTGTCACTAGTAATTGGATAGGTTTTATACTAGTAATTACGGTGACCGCCTGCGCAGGTAACGTAAGGATTGCCGAAGCAACAAGAATTAAGGCTCTTTTCATAGTTTTACTTGGGATATCGAATGGAAAGTGTAATAATGTTACATTATAACATTGTAGATTTGCAAACGAGTTTCATTCATGTCTTCATTAGTCCATCTGGAACACTTAAGCGTCGAGTTCAATGATCGCAGGGTTCTGGACAACATCAGCATGGAATTAGTAAAGGGTAAAATAACGACCCTAATTGGTCCCAATGGTGCGGGAAAATCAACATTAGTAAAGGTCATCTTAGGATTACAAAAGCCGACGAGTGGGAAAATAACCAGGAAAAAGAAACTAAAAATTGGTTATGTTCCGCAAAAATTGAAACTCAATGATTCCCTACCACTGAATGTTTCCCGCTTTTTAAACTTAGCAGGGAAATACAGCAAGCAGGAGTGTATTGACGCATTAAGACTTGTAGGAGCTGAGCACTTAATCCGAAGTAATATGCACAGCCTCTCCGGAGGTGAAAACCAACGCGTCCTTCTTGCTCGTGCGCTACTTCAGCGCCCTGAGCTTCTTGTCCTTGATGAGCCAGCCCAAGGTGTGGATATACAAGGACAGATTGACCTTTATGACTTAATAGAGAGCATTCGTCACCGCTTTGACTGCGCAATTTTTATGGTCTCTCACGACTTGCACTTAGTGATGGCTAAAACCGATGATGTAATTTGTTTACAACATCATGTTTGCTGCTCAGGTTCACCCGCGACAATTACTAAACACCCGTCATATATCGCATTGTTTGGTACTGCCGCTCGCGAGTCTTTAGCATTTTATCATCATGACCATAATCATCATCACCACGATTTAGCTGGTTCACCCGTTTCCGGTGACGCCGATTCTTGTTCAAATCACTCGCACGGGCACCACCATCATGATTGAGTTTTTATTACCTTCAATTCTGGCTGGCATCGGTATCGCTATTATCGCAGGACCGCTTGGTTCTTTTGTCGTATGGCGAAAAATGGCCTACTTTGGAGACACGCTGGCTCACGCTTCTCTAATGGGATTAGCACTTGGTTTCTTACTGAATATAAACCTTTATCTTGCTCTAGTTGTTTGTTGTTTGGCACTGGCTGCTTTACTGGTGACTTTGCAAAAACAGCAGTTAGTCGCAACCGACACTCTACTCGGTATTTTGGCGCATAGTGCTCTATCGATAGGCTTAGTGTCTGTTAGTTTTCTGGACAATGTTCGTGTCGATTTAATGAGCTATCTATTTGGTGACTTATTGGCTGTGTCTCCACAAGATTTAATGTTCATTTATACTGGTGTCGTAGTCGTAAGTGTTTGTTTATACATTTTCTGGCGCCCACTGCTTTCGAGCACAGTCAGTGAAGAGCTGGCTGAAGTAGAAGGCGTAAATACTGATTTGGTTCGTCTGGTACTGATGTTAATGGTCGGCATCGTTATTGCTGTAGGCATGAAGTTTGTCGGTGCTCTGATCATGACTTCCCTTCTGATTATTCCTGCAGCCACAGCACGAAAAGTGTCCTCTTCGCCAGAACAAATGGCACTGTTTGCCTCAATTATTGGCTCTGTAGCCGTCCTGATCGGATTGAGTCTTTCATGGCACTTTGATACTCCGGCCGGCCCTTCCGTTGTAATAAGTGCAACTTCGCTGTTTATGCTAAGCCAAATCATCCAACGCAAAGCATAGCAATGGTGTCTATCTGAGTTTGATTATTGCGAAGTTTCACTCGCTTGACTTGTCTTCATTCTTAACCAAACTCCACGATCAAAAAAGCCTGGCGATGCCAGGCTTTTGTATTCTAACAAGTTGGAAATTACCAGCCTGTTACTTCACGTAGACCTTTACCGATCTCTGCTAGAGATTTAACTGTCTTAACGCCAGCTTCTTCTAGTGCAGCAAACTTGTCTTCAGCAGTACCTTTACCACCAGAGATGATCGCACCAGCGTGACCCATACGCTTACCTGGAGGCGCAGTTACACCAGCGATGTAAGAAACTACTGGCTTAGTCACGTTTTCTTTGATGAACGCTGCCGCTTCTTCTTCTGCTGTACCACCGATTTCACCGATCATAACGATCGCTTCAGTTTCTGGGTCTTCTTGGAACAGTTTCAGGATATCGATGAAGTTTGAACCTGGGATTGGGTCACCACCGATACCAACACACGTAGACTGACCAAAGCCTTCGTCTGTAGTTTGCTTAACTGCTTCGTAAGTTAGAGTACCTGAGCGAGATACGATACCTACTTTACCTTTCTTGTGAATGTGACCAGGCATGATACCGATCTTACACTCATCAGGAGTGATAACACCCGGACAGTTAGGACCGATCATGCGAACGCCAGTTTCTTCTAGCTTCACTTTCACGTCGATCATATCTGTTGTAGGGATACCTTCAGTGATAGTTACGATTAGCTCGATACCTGCGTCAACCGCTTCTAGGATTGCATCTTTACAGAAAGGTGCTGGTACATAGATTACTGTCGCTGTTGCGCCAGTTGCTTCTACTGCTTCACGAACTGTGTTGAATACAGGTAGACCTAAGTGAGTTTGGCCGCCTTTACCTGGAGACACACCACCAACCATTTGCGTACCGTATGCGATAGCTTGCTCTGAGTGGAAAGTACCTTGACCACCAGTGAAACCCTGACAGATTACTTTAGTGTCTTTGTTAATTAATACAGACATTATTTAGCCTCCGCAGCAGCAACAACTTTCTGAGCAGCATCTGTTAGCGACTCAGCAGCAATGATATCAACATCAGAATTAGCAAGAACTTCGCGACCTAGGTCTGCGTTAGTACCTTCTAGACGAACAACAACTGGTACGTTTACACCTACCTCTTTAACCGCACCGATAATACCTTCTGCGATCATGTCACAACGTACGATACCGCCGAAGATGTTTACTAGTACTGCTTTCACGTTGTCATCAGATAGGATGATCTTGAATGCTTCTGCAACACGTTCTTTAGTTGCACCGCCACCTACGTCTAGGAAGTTAGCAGGTTTGCCGCCGTGTAGGTTTACGATATCCATCGTACCCATTGCAAGCCCAGCACCGTTAACCATACAGCCAACGTTACCGTCTAGTGCTACGTAGTTCAGTTCCCACTGAGCTGCGTGCGCTTCACGCTCATCTTCTTGTGATGGATCGTGCATTTCACGAAGTTTAGGTTGACGGTATAGTGCGTTTGAGTCGATGTTGATTTTGCCATCAAGACATAGCAGGTTGCCTTCACCAGTAACAACAAGCGGGTTGATCTCTAGTAGAGCCAGGTCGTACTGAGCGAACATCGTGCCAAGACCCATGAAGATCTTAACGAATTGTTTGATTTGGTCACCTTCAAGACCAAGTTTGAACGCAAGCTCGCGACCTTGGTAAGCTTGTGGGCCTACTAGTGGATCAATTGCTGCTTTGTGGATCAGTTCCGGAGTTTCTTCCGCAACTTTTTCGATTTCCACACCGCCTTCAGTAGAAGCCATGAAAACGATCTTACGGCTAGCACGGTCAACTACCGCGCCTAGGTAAAGTTCGTTAGCAATGTTTGATGCTTCTTCAACAAGGATTTTTGTTACAGGCTGACCATTTGCATCTGTTTGGTAAGTTACTAGGTTCTGGCCTAGCCACTTTTGCGCAAACTCTTTTACGCCATCTTTGGTATCGTGCAACTCTACGCCGCCCGCTTTACCGCGGCCACCAGCGTGAACCTGACACTTAACGACTTTCTTAGCTGTACTGATACGGCCTGCTGCTTCAAAAGCTTCTTGTGGTGTATCACACGCGTAGCCTTCTGGCACAGGTAAACCGAATTCTGCAAACAGCTGTTTGGCTTGGTATTCATGCAAATTCATTTCGATATTCCGTTTGTTTTTTCCCAAAGGGATTTATTATTTCCATAACGCTGCAGTCTTGGCTGCTTGTACGTCTGTAGGGTCTTCTCAAATCAATCACTCAGTGATTCAGATGAAGGCCAGACGTCGAGCTAGTCTAGCCATTGTAATTTTGAACGTCTAGCCACCCAAGGCAACTAGACGTTTTAGCGATATTAAACGTCTAATAGGAGACGTGCTGGATCTTCTAGCAGCTCTTTAATCGTTACTAGGAAGCCAACAGACTCACGGCCATCGATTAAACGGTGATCGTAAGATAACGCTAGGTACATCATTGGCAGGATTTCAACCTTGCCGTCAACCGCCATTGGACGCTCTTGGATTTTGTGCATACCCAAGATAGCCGCTTGAGGTGGGTTGATGATTGGCGTGGACATCAGAGAACCGAATACACCACCATTTGTGATAGTGAAGTTACCACCCATTAACTCATCAACAGTTAGCTTGCCGTCACGGCCTTTGATCGCCAGCTCTTTGATGCCTTTTTCGATGTCAGCGAAACCTAGCGTGTCACAGTCTTTTAGAACTGGTGTAACTAGACCACGTGGCGTTGATACCGCCATGCTGATGTCGAAGTAGTTGTGATAAACGATATCATCGCCATCGATAGAAGCATTCACTTCCGGGTAGCGTTTTAATGCTTCCGTTACCGCTTTCACGTAGAAAGACATAAAGCCAAGACGCGTGTCGTGACGCTTCTCGAACTGGTCTTTATACTGCTTACGAAGATCCATGATTGGCTTCATGTTGACTTCGTTAAACGTCGTCAGCATTGCTGTGCTGTTCTTCGCTTCTAGTAGACGGTTAGCAACAGTCTTACGTAAGCGAGTCATAGGAACACGTTTCTCGCTGCGTGCCGCAGCAGGAGCTTCAACGGCTGGCGCTTCAGCTTTAGGCGCTGCTTTCGCGTTCGCTAGATGTGCTTCAATATCTTCACGAGTGATACGACCGCCAACACCAGTGCCTTTCACTTGGCTAGCTTCTAGGTTGTGCTCAGCCAGAAGACGACGAACTGCAGGACTTAGCGCATCGTTGCTCTCTTCAGTAAGTGCCGCTTTGTGACGCTTATCTGGAGACGCTTGAGTGCCTTCTGTTGTATCTGCTGTTGGTTCACCAGCAACTGCACCCGGCTTGATTTTAGCCAGAAGCTGTTTTGAAAGTACCGTCGCACCTTCTAATTCAACAATAGCTTCTAAAACACCAGCTTCCGGAGCTGGCACTTCTAACACTACTTTATCTGTTTCGATATCAACCAGTACTTCATCACGCTCAATAGCGTCGCCTGGTTGTTTGTGCCATGTCGCAACGGTTGCATCTGCAACTGATTCAGGTAAATCTGGAACCAGAATTTCAATTGTCATATCTGTTTCTTCCTTTAACTTCTAGTTCTTAATTCGAAGTTTTTGAGTTCACGTTCAGAGCGTCTTCAACCAACGCTTTTTGCTGTTTCAAGTGCACCGACATGTAGCCAACTGCTGGCGAAGCAGAAGCTGGGCGACCTGCGTATTTAAGATCTGCACCTGCAGGAATAGCGGCACGGAAGTTATGTTGACTACAGTACCAAGCACCTTGGTTCTGAGGCTCTTCCTGACACCACACGAAGTCTTCAACGTTAGTGTATTGAGCAATAGCAGCTTGCACTTGTTCCATTGGGAATGGGTAAAGCTGTTCAATACGCACAATCGCGACGTCTTCTTGTTCGTTGTTGCGACGTTGCTCTAACAGGTCGAAATAAACCTTACCAGAACAGAACACAACACGTTTCACTTTGCTTGCTTCCAGATTATCCACTTCTGGGATAGCTGCCTGGAACGAACCTTCCGCAAGGTCTTCGATAGAAGAGGTGCAAAGCGGATGACGAAGCAATGATTTAGGAGACATGACAATCAGTGGTCGACGCATTGGGCGTACAACCTGACGTCGAATCATGTGGTAAACCTGTGCTGGCGTTGAAGGAACAACAACCTGCATATTTTGCTCTGCACACAATTGTAGGTAACGCTCTAGACGCGCAGATGAGTGCTCTGGACCCTGACCTTCATAACCGTGAGGTAGAAGCATGGTTAAGCCACATAGACGAGCCCACTTCTGTTCACCAGAAGAGATAAATTGGTCGATAACCACTTGAGCGCCGTTAGCGAAATCACCAAACTGTGCTTCCCAAATCGTTAAGCCGCCTGGCTCTGCGGTTGCGTAACCGTATTCAAACGCCAATACCGCTTCTTCTGACAATACAGAGTCGAATACCTGGAAAGGACCTTGCTTATCATGAACGTTCGCTAACGGAATGTACGTGCTTGCATCCGTTTGGTTGTGGAGAACCGAGTGACGGTGGAAGAAAGTACCACGGCCTGAGTCCTGACCAGAAATACGGATACGCTTGCCATCGTCAACCAATGTTGCGTAAGCCAGTGTTTCAGCCATACCCCAGTCAATCGCTTTTTCACCACTCATCATCGCCAAACGGTCGTTGTAAAGCTTGTTTACTCGACTTTGTAGCTTATGACTTTCTGGGTACTGACATAGACGAGTACCAAGTTCAATCAGACGTTGCTTGTCGTATTGAGACTCCCACTGCATGTCCCACTCGTGACCTAGGTATGGAGACCAGTCAACGGAGTGCAATGCCATTGGACGCCACTCTTTCACCACAACTTCACCGCGGTCAAGCGCATCACGGTATTCGTTGACTAACTGAGTTGCAGTTTCAATATCTGATTCATTTTTATCGATTAGAACATCGGCGTAAAGCTTACGTGGTGTTGGGTGTTTTTTGATTTTTTGGTACATTAAAGGCTGAGTTGCATTTGGCTCATCAGCCTCGTTGTGGCCATGACGGCGATAACATACCAAGTCAATCACAACATCGCGTTTAAACTCGTTGCGGTAATCCAATGCGATACGCGTAACAAACGCAACCGCTTCTGGATCATCGGCATTAACGTGGAAAATCGGTGCCTGTACCATCTTCGCGATATCAGTACAGTACATGGTCGAGCGAGTATCACGTGGGTTAGATGTCGTGAAACCTACTTGGTTGTTAACAACAACGCGAACCGTACCACCAACACAGAAACCGCGCGACAGAGACATGTTGAATGTTTCCGCAACCACGCCCTGACCAGCAACAGCTGAGTCACCATGAATAGTGATAGGAAGAACTTTACTGCCTTCTTTGTCACCTAAACGGTCTTGACGGGCGCGCACAGAACCGATAACCACTGGGTTTACGATTTCTAAGTGCGATGGGTTAAATGCCAGCGCTAAGTGAACGTCGCCACCCGGAGTCGCGAAGTCCGCAGAGAAACCTTGGTGGTATTTAACGTCACCCGTTCCCCACGTTTCATCATGCTTGCCTGCGAACTCATCAAACAGATCTTGTGGTTTCTTACCGAGTACGTTCACCAACATGTTCAAACGACCGCGGTGAGCCATACCAATAACCACTTCACGCATACCACTGTTACCTGCATGACGGATCAACTCTTTGGTCATTGGGATAAGCGCGTCACCACCCTCTAGAGAAAAGCGTTTTGCGCCTGGGAATTTAGCGCCTAAGTAGCGCTCAAGGCCTTCCGCTGCTGTCAGTTCTTCTAGGAAAGTACGTTTTTCATCGTTGTTGAATGATGGCTGGCCTGAGACAGACTCCAGACGTTGTTGAATCCAACGCTTTTGTTCTGTGTCAGTCATGTGCATGTATTCAGCACCGATGGAGCCGCAGTAAGTTTTATTGAGGGCTTCGTAAATGTCTCTCAACTTCATGGTTTCTTGCCCAATAGCAAAAGAACCTACGTTGAAAGTTTCTTCGAAATCTTCTTCGGTAAGATTATGAAATGCTGGATCCAACTCAGCAACGGTTGGACGTTGCCATAGACCTAGTGGATCTAATTCTGCAGCTTCGTGTCCGCGGAAACGGTATGCGTTGATTAGCTGTAGAACTTTTACTTGTTTTGCATCGACATCTGGGTCACTAACTTGGACATTGTAATGCTTTGTTTCTTGAGCGAGTCGTCGGAAGTAGTCACGGACACGTGAATGCGGCTGTTCTGCCACTTCTTTTGAAGGCTTAGGCAAGCCGTCAAAAACACGTTTCCACTCCTCACTTACCAGATCGGGATCACTTAGATACAGTTCGTAGAGTTCCTCTACATACGTTGCATTGGCGCCAGCCAAGTGTGAAGACTCGAGCCATGCCTTCATCACGCCGTTGTGCATATTTTCCCTTAACCAGTAGTTTTCACGTTTGCTTCGGTCTACGCCGAGCTATAAATAGCCGACTTAAAAAATCGGCAATTTTAATATTCTTCTACTCGAGTTTTGCAGTTGCAGTGAAGTGATTTATTTTACACAACACTGCAACTGTATCCATTGCGAGTAAATTACACCGAGCGATTTACCAGCATCGACTTAATATGGCCGATTGCTTTCGTCGGGTTAAGTCCTTTAGGACAAACACTTACACAATTCATGATGCCGTGGCAACGAAAAACGCTAAATGCGTCATCAAGATCTGACAGACGTTCATCTGTCGCAGTATCACGGCTATCAATTAACCAGCGGTAAGCCGCTAGAAGGCCTGCAGGACCAATAAATTTGTCCGGATTCCACCAGAATGATGGACAAGACGTTGTACAACATGCACACATGATACATTCGTACAAACCGTCTAGATGTGCACGGTCATCTGGAGACTGCAGATTCTCACGCGAAGGCGGTAATGCACCATCATCGATTAAGAATGGCTTAACTTTCGCATAGTTATCATAGAATTGCGTCATGTCAACAATAAGGTCACGTACCACAGGTAGACCTGGTAGAGGACGAATTACGATCTTGTCGCCTTGTAGTGCAGATAACGGTGTTATACATGCCAGACCATTTTTACCATTCATGTTCAGGCCGTCAGAGCCACAAACACCTTCACGGCATGAACGACGGAATGCGATGCTTGGATCTTGCTCTTTAAGCAGAATCAACGCATCTAGAACCATCATGTCTGAGCCTTCGTCGACTTCAAGCGTGTAGTCTTTCATGTAAGGCTTAGTGTCTACGTCCGGATTGTAACGGTACAAAGAGAAGTTCAGTTTCATAGTCATATCCTCCCTTAGTATGTACGTACTTTCGGCGGGAACGCGTCACGATGTATTGGCGTCATGTTAACATCACGCTTAGTCATCGCTTCAGTTTCCGGGTTGTAGATTGAGTGGCATAGCCAGTTCTCGTCATCACGATCTGGGAAGTCGAAACGAGCGTGTGCACCACGGCTTTCCGTACGGTAGTTCGCAGCAACAGCGGTTGAGAATGCCGTTTCCATCAAGTTGTCTAGTTCTAGACACTCGATACGTTGCGTGTTGAACTCTGAAGATTTGTCCGCCAGGTGCGCATCTTTCAGACGTTCACGGATAACTTTCAACTCTTCCAGACCTGTTGCCATTGCATCACCTTCACGGAATACCGAGAAGCTGTTTTGCATGCAGCTTTGCAGATCTTTACGGATTTGTACTGGATCTTCACCACCTGTGCTGTTTTCCCAACGCATAGTACGCGCCAGAGAAGCTTCGATGTCAGATTCAGTTGCAGGACGCGCTTCCGCTTGCGCCGCTAACGTCTCACCTAGGTGAAGACCTGTTGCACGGCCGAATACCACCAAGTCTAGTAGTGAGTTACCACCTAGACGGTTTGCACCGTGAACCGATACAGAAGCGATTTCACCACATGCGTAGAGACCCTGAACTTCAGCCTCGCTGCCGTCAGCCTTTTGCGTAATAGCCTGACCAGAAACCTGAGTAGGAACACCACCCATCATGTAGTGACAGGTTGGAATGACTGGGATTGGCTCTTTCACTGGATCAACGTGCGCGAACGTACGAGATAGCTCACAGATACCTGGTAGACGAGATTCAAGTACGTCTTTACCTAGGTGATCAAGTTTCAGCTTGATGTGTGGACCCCAAGGGCCATCACAGCCACGGCCTTCGCGGATTTCGATCATCATAGAACGAGCCACAACGTCACGACCAGCAAGGTCTTTTGCGTTTGGCGCGTAGCGTTCCATGAAGCGCTCGCCGTCTTTGTTTAGAAGGTAACCACCTTCACCACGACAACCTTCTGTTACAAGAACACCTGCGCCAGCGATACCCGTTGGGTGGAACTGCCACATTTCCATGTCTTGCATTTGAACGCCAGCACGTAGTGCCATACCAACACCGTCACCAGTGTTAATGTGTGCATTAGTTGTCGAAGCATAGATACGACCTGCACCGCCAGTAGCCAGGATAGTTGCTTTTGATTTGAAGTAACAGATTTCGCCTGTTTCCATACAAATCGCAGTACAACCCATGATCGCGCCATCTTGGTTTTTCACCAAGTCTAACGCATACCACTCAGAGAAAATGGTTGTTTTATGCTTAACGTTTTGTTGGTAAAGCGTATGTAGAAGCGCGTGACCGGTACGGTCTGCCGCTGCTGCAGTACGAGCAGCCTGCTCACCACCAAACTCTTTTGACTGACCACCAAATGGACGCTGATAGATAGAGCCATTATCAAAACGAGAAAATGGAAGACCCATTTTTTCTAGTTCGATAACAGACTCAGGTCCATTCTTACACATGTATTCGATAGCGTTTTGGTCACCAATGTAGTCAGAACCTTTTACGGTATCGTACATGTGCCACTGCCAATCATCCTTGTGCGAGTTACCTAGAGCTACGGTGATACCACCCTGCGCAGATACTGTATGAGAACGAGTTGGGAATACTTTAGATAGCAAAGCACATGAAAGGCCTTGCTCTGAAATTTGCAGTGCAGCGCGCATACCTGCACCACCAGCGCCGATTACTACGGCGTCAAACTCACGAACTGGAATAGACACTTACGCACCCCACAAAATAAATAGACCAGAGAAGACATAACCGAACAGAACGGCAATAACACCAAGTTGTAACGCGCCACGAAGTTTCGCGCACTTAATATAGTCGGTGAACACTTGCCACATACCAACCCAAGCGTGAATCAGTACCGAAACAAGAGCCAACATGGTGAAGACTTTGGTGCAAGTACCACCAAAGAATTGGGTCCAAGATGCGTAAGATATATCTGAAAATGCACAGAAGCTAACCAGATAAATCGTGTATAGAGTCATAATGATGGCAGTAGCACGAATCAGTAGGAAATCGTGTACACCGTTACGACCGAATGATGAAACGTGTTTTACCATACCATTATCCCCGCCAATAGTGACAATACTGCTGTCGCACCAAAAGCAACTTTCGCGCTCATCGTGCCTGAATCTAGCTCTTCAAAATAGCCTAGATCCATCATCAAATGACGGATACCACCAGCGATGTGGTATGCAAGTGCAGTTAAAATGCCCCATAGGATGAATTTTACGAAGAAGCTATCGACGATATCGGCGGCTTCCATAAAACCCATTGGGGATGACAGAGAAATGGACAGTAACCAAAGTAGTATACCTACCGCAACAAACGTGATTACCCCGGACACACGGTGCAGGATGGATGCGATTGCTGTGATAGGAAAGCGGATGGTCTGTAAATCTAAATTAACAGGTCTTGACTTTCTTTCTTTCACGGGCTTGCTCACTCAGCTCCATTGAGCATTTATTGTTATAACCAATTTCAGCGTCCAAATGTACAAAAGTTAACATTTATTTAACAGATACAACCGATAATCACCGAGAATATTGTAAACAAGTTGTTAACACCGGGAGCCACTACCAAACCTCACACTTTGTTATAGCCCCGAATTTATAAGGATTTAACTAAAATTTTCTTTGCCAATATACGGCGAGCAACATTCTAATACAATTGGTGTAACAAATTATGCTACATAGAACAGATTTTTAACGATTCTCAAAGAAAAAATCATAACAAGTGCACACAAAAATGGAGAAAAATTGACTTTATGCCTTAACAACAGTAAAAACATGGCACACAAACATCCTGGACGGATTAAATAATAAACAAAGGAGATTGTTATGGCGGATAAGAAAGCGACCCTTCATGTTGAAGGCAAAGCGCCAATCGAATTGCCAATTATGGACGGTACACTAGGTACTCCTGTAATTGACGTTCGTAAACTGGGAGCTAATGGTTACTTTACTTTTGACCCTGGTTTTCTTGCCACTGCATCTTGTGAATCATCAATCACATATATCGATGGCGGCAAAGGTATTCTTTTGCACCGCGGTTACCCGATTGATCAATTAGCCAATAACGCAGATTACCTAGAAGTATGTTACATTCTTCTTTATGGTGAAGCCCCTACCCGAGACCAATACGAGCAATTCAAGAAAACGGTTACTCGTCATACTATGGTACATGAGCAAATCGCAAGCTTTTTCCACGGCTTCCGACGTGATGCTCACCCGATGGCGGTGATGTGTGGCGTAGTAGGTGCATTAGCAGCCTTCTACCACGATTCGCTCGATATTAATAACGACGAACACCGTGAAATCGCGGCCTACCGTCTAATTTCGAAAATGCCTACGCTGGCAGCGATGTGTTACAAATACTCTATCGGTCAGCCATTTATCTACCCACGCAACGATTTAAGCTACGCGGAAAACTACCTACACATGATGTTTGCAAACCCATGTGAAGAGTACGAAGTGAACCCTGTTGTTGCACGTGCTATGGATAAAATCTTTACACTTCACGCGGATCACGAACAAAACGCGTCAACATCAACAGTGCGTCTTGCTGGTTCTTCTGGCGCTAACCCATTTGCATGTATTGCCGCTGGTATCGCATCTCTTTGGGGTCCAGCGCACGGCGGTGCAAACGAAGCGTGTTTGAAGATGCTGGAAGAGATCGGCAGCGTCGATAATATTCCTGAGTACGTTGAACGCGCGAAAGACAAAGATGACCCATTCCGTTTGATGGGCTTCGGTCATCGTGTTTACAAGAACTACGATCCACGTGCAACCGTAATGCGTGAAACGTGTCACGAAGTTCTTAAAGAGCTAAACATCCAAGACCCTCTACTAGATGTTGCAATGGAACTTGAGCGTATCGCGCTTTCTGATGAATACTTTGTCTCTAAGAAACTATACCCGAACGTAGATTTCTACTCTGGTATCATTCTGAAAGCTATCGGTATTCCAGTATCAATGTTTACGGTTATCTTCGCTCTATCTCGTACCGTGGGCTGGATTGCTCACTGGAACGAAATGCACAGCGATCCACTAAACCGCATTGGTCGTCCACGTCAGCTATACATGGGTGAGGAACAACGTGAATTTTCTCCGCTTCATGAGCGCGAATAATCACTGAGTGAAATGCCAAATAAAAGAGGGGTTGAGATGTGAGTCTCAACCCTTTTTATTTTCTTATGATTCTGCGCTAAACCGGATTATCAATATCCACAAACTCGACTTGTAAACCGTACTCATCGGCTAACCACTTACCAAGTGCTTTGATACCGTAACGCTCTGTTGCATGATGTCCCGCGGCGAAATAATGAATGTCCATTTCTCGCGCAGTGTACGTTGTGCGTTCCGATATTTCACCGGAAATAAAGGCATCTAACCCGTGCTGCACAGCCAATTCAATAAAGTCTTGCCCGCCACCGGTGCACCAACCTACGGTCTCAATCATTTTCTCTGCATTTTCTGGCGCAATATGCAGGGGCTCTCTCTCAAGTACTTGACTGATCTTGCTCGCAAATTCAGCACCCGTCATCGGCTTTTTTAAACGTCCATACATCGCGACTGACTGCGGATGACCTTCTAAACCGCCTTCAACGTCAATTTCCAGCAATTTTGCCAGCTCAGCGTTGTTGCCAAGTTCAGGGTGAATATCAAGAGGAAGGTGATAACCGTATAAGTTAATGTCATTTTTCATTAAGCTACGGATTCGATTTCCTTTCATGCCACGAATGGGTTCAGGTTCACCTTTCCAAAAGTATCCATGATGGACAAGCAATGCGTCGGCATTAAGTTCAACTGCTTTATCGATCAAAGCCTGTGAAGCCGTAACACCAGTAACTATGCGGTTTACCGTTGGAATCCCTTCGACCTGCAGCCCATTCGGTGCGTAATCTTTAATTAACTGTGGTGATAGTTTATCGTTAAGAATCTGTTCTAGCTTTAAGTTATTCATCATCACTTCCAATTTTTAGTGCATATTTAAAGTGTATATCGAACCTAGATACTGATGCCAGGCATCGTGTCCCCATCGATGGCAAATTTCGTTACAATAATGCGGCTTCGTCACTTTATTGCTAAAACTAAGGGTTAAAAGGAAACGGGATGAATCAATTGCAACGCTTTTATGATTGGATCGCAACATCACCACCACTTTTTCAGTTGTGTCCACCGTTTGCAACATTAGAAGATTTATCCGTAGCGCCGTTATGCGAATCTGAACAATATAATGGTAATCCAAGACTGGGTTTTTTATATCAGCATTTGTGCACGGCTGTGCTTTCTAATTCCGAACGATACCAAGTAGTCGCCGAGGAGATTCAACTCAATGACCACACTGGAAGAACGATTGGTGCCGTGGATTTAATGTTGCAGAATACGGAGTCAGGTCAGTTGGAACATTGGGAAGTGGCGATTAAGTTCTACCTGCTTCATCAAGGCGTTTGGTACGGCCCCAATGCCCATGATCAATTACATAAAAAACTGGATAGAATGCTGACTCATCAATTAAAAATGAGCGAAAGACCAGAGTTTCAGCAAATATTGCCTCTTGAAGCACCACCGGAAGAGCGACTCCTGATGCAGGGCCGTCTCTATATTAATCCGTTTTCTTCGGAGACAACGCCAACGGAATGTTTGGGTTATGAGCTTAATGCCTCTCAAATAAGCGGATATTGGTGCTACCAAAGTCAATGGGACTTGATTCCAAAGCCGCTTTATCATCTGAGCAAACCTTGTTGGGCGATGGGTAACGACGACTTTTCCCACCCTATTGAGAAACCGTCGGGCCGATTTGAGCATGCACAGACGCAAGATGGTGAATTCTGGTTTATTGTGCCGGATCAGTGGCCAAACTAGCTTTGAAGCGCTGAATGCTATCTTCTTTAATCTAGGAAAACCAAAATAAAAAGGGTTGATGCTTTCACATCAACCCTCTGTTTTCCATTCAAAACTGTTGAATCTTAAAGACCAGCGGCTGCAAATACCTGATTAACAATTTCTTGTGCTTCGGCTTCGATCTGTTTTAGGTGCTCTTCACCCTTGAAGCTTTCGCAGTAAATTTTGTAGATATCTTCTGTACCAGATGGGCGAGCCGCAAACCAACCGTTTTCCGTGGTGACTTTTAGACCGCCGATCGCCGCACCGTTACCAGGAGCGTGAGTGAGTCGTGCCGTAATTGCATCACCAGCGAGTGTTTCTGCAGAGACCATTTCCGGAGACAGTTTTTTCAGTACGTCTTTTTGAGGACCGTTTGCTACTGCTTGAATTCGGTTGTACTTAGATTCACCATGCTTCGCCGCCAGCTCTTCGTAGTACTCTTGAGGGTTTTTACCC
Organism: Vibrio sp. STUT-A11; assembly: GCF_026000435.1. NCBI lineage: Bacteria > Pseudomonadati > Pseudomonadota > Gammaproteobacteria > Vibrionales > Vibrionaceae > Vibrio > Vibrio sp. STUT-A11. The sequence continues at coordinate 2,470,646 of NZ_AP026763.1, forward strand.
GTTACTGCTGTGATTTCTGCTGCTAGTAGACAAAGTAGGATGCCATCTTTATCTGTTGACCACGGAGTGCCATCTTTGCGTAGGAAAGATGCACCCGCACTTTCTTCACCACCGAAGCCGAACTTACCCGTGTAAAGGCCATCAACAAACCATTTAAAACCAACGGGTACTTCACATAGCTCGCGACCAAGATCCGCCACAACACGGTCGATAAGTGCGCTCGAAACCAGAGTCTTACCAACCGCGACGTCTTTACCCCACGCATCACGATGACGGTATAGGTAGTCGATACATACAGCCAGGTAATGGTTTGGATTCATCAAACCTTTTGGTGTCACAATACCGTGGCGATCATAGTCTGGGTCATTACCAAACGCCAAATCGTATTCATCTTTCAGCGCCAACAGACCTGCCATTGCGTATGGTGAAGAACAGTCCATACGAACCACGCCATCTTTATCCAGTGACATAAATTGGAAAGATGGGTCGATTGCTTCACTAACCAAAGTCAGATCTAGGTTGTAAGCTTTACCAATTTGGCGCCAGTAGTCGATACCACTGCCACCTAATGGATCAACACCGATTTTTAGGTTGGCTTTTTGAATCGCTTCCATATCGATGACGTTAACCAAGTCATCGATGTATGGTTTTACTAAGTCGACTTCCACAAACAAATCAGAAGATTTTGCTTCTTGAAGTGGCAGACGTTTCACACCTGTTAGATCTTCTGCAATCAGTGCATTCGCGCGGTCTTCAATCGCCTGAGTCAGTTCGGCTTCCGCAGGGCCGCCATGAGTCGGATTGTATTTGATACCGCCGTCTTGAGGTGGGTTGTGCGAAGGAGTGATCACAATGCCATCTGCTTTCTCATCGTGTTTGATATTGTAAGTCAGAATAGCGTGTGAGATACCTGGGGTTGGTGTGTAACCATTGTCTTGCTGAACGATCACTTTTACGCCGTTCGCAATCAATACTTCGATAACACTAGAAAAAGCTGGCTCTGATAATGCGTGCGTATCTTTACCGACAAACAGTGGCCCTGTCGTGCCCTGCTCTGCACGCACTTCTGCAACCGCTTGTGCAATAGCCAATATATGATTTTCGTTAAAGGTATGCTTGTCTGCAGTACCACGGTGACCTGATGTACCGAATTGAACCTTGTGGTCTGGATTGGTCGAATCAGGTTGAAGTAAGAAATAATTCGCAACTAACGCCGGAATATTATGAAGATCTTCCTGCTGCGCTTTTTGCCCAGCACGAGGGTGCATAGCCATGTCTGACATCCTTTCTATAAAAATAACAAACTAAAAAGCCTCATAATATCCGCTAAATGCTAAACATTATGAGGCTTCTATCAGGTTTCTTAGATTGAACCTGTTACTTTTTCTATCAAGTCCGGTTGGAATCCCATGTGTGCCATCACTTGTTCAACCATTTGTCTCTTGCGGCTGGTATTATTATTTGTGATAACCCAGAACGGTGTTTCTGGAATGGCCTTAGGTTTGGTGGTATTGCCGTTAGCCAGCAGGGTTTCTTCATTATCAGCAAAGTAAACGCGCTTGCGTCCCTTCACATTTGTCGCTTGTGCGAATCCTTCTGGATTTAATTTGTGTAATGTTGATAGAACCAACATGAAGCGATCAATCGCTTTCTTAAGATCAGCAAACTCATCAGATATTAGCAGTGAACGCATTTCTTTCACTGTATCTATTTGCTCTGTTTTACCTGCATCTTTACTTACTACAATCCCTTGTGGCTTCTCTACTACAGGCGCAACTTTTGCTTCCTGCAACTCACCATCAAGGTTTAAAAGGCGTCGCAAAATATCCGAGGCACTTTCGCCGATATGCTTAGTTTGACCAGCAATGTAACGGTATAGATCCTCATCAACCTCAATTGTTTTCATTCGCTTTTCACATTCTCAATGTTTAAACTCTGTGGAATTATACCCAAATAACTTCAAGAAGCTAGGTTCAACGAGAATGACTTGAAGTCATTAGGGTATACAACCAGATCCTTGCGGATACTCCACGTTAAACCCATCACGAATAAGATAAAATGTCAGCATTACTCAACTATAAGCAAGAAGGCCAAGGCCAAACAGTAGTTTTGATTCACGGATTGTTTGGCAGTTTAAGTAATCTGGGCCTTTTGGCTCGAGACCTTGTCCAAGATTACTCTGTGATCAGTATTGATCTTCGTAACCATGGCCTCTCTTTCCACTCGGACACACATACTTACACCGAAATGGCGCAAGACGTTGCCGAATTGCTTCGTCACTTGAACATTGAACCGTCGATCATTATTGGACATTCCATGGGTGGTAAAGTCGCGATGAAGCTCGTAGACATCGCACCACAATTTGTGGAGCAGTTAGTCGTGCTGGACATCGCTCCTGTTGCCTACACAACAAATCGTCATGAAAATGTGTTTAATGGTCTGCAGGCCGTCATTGCCCAGAAGCCAACAAGCCGCCAGCAGGCGATGGACGTGCTTGCACAACACGTGGAGATCGATGGTGTCAGACAGTTTCTTTCAAAGTCTCTGTTTAAAGACGGTGATAAAATGGCATGGCGTTTTAACGTAAAAAGTCTGCTGGAAAATTACGCTGAAATTATTGGCTGGCAAGAGATTGAGCCAACTGAGATACCAACCCTCTTTATTAAAGGTGGTGAATCAGACTATTTAATGCCAGAGCATCAACCTGCCGTACAGAGACAGTTTAAGCAAGCGAAAGCACATATTATCGCCAACACCGGTCATTGGTTACACGCAGAAAAGCCGGGTGAAGTCATGCGAGTGATCAGGAAATACATTTCAGGTTAACAAATTCACCAACAACCCTTGATTATTGAAATAACCGCCCTGGTATTGCATTAACTTTACCGATTAACAGTGGTATAGTGCGCGCAATAATTTTCGGCATGAAGGACTACAATGCTCTACGACTACATGGATATGCTCGAATCTATCGGGCTCGATCTTCTTTTTGCTGCTATCTTCTTCTTCATCGGGATGGCAATAAAAGATGTGCTAAAGCAAGGCAATGTACCTGTTTTTGGTCGTCGTATTGTATGGTTAGTCCTTTTTCTAGGCTGTGCTGGTTTTATCGCAAAAGGGATAATTCAGCTAACGTGGGAAGGCTCGGGGTTAGGCTAAACCCTTAGTACCATCGCCAACAACAAACAATGTAAAGGTATAGACTCTATGGCAAGTGTAGGTATCTTCTTCGGTAGCGACACAGGTAATACTGAAGCCGTTGCAAAGATGATTCAAAAGCAACTAGGTAAGCAACTGGTTCACGTTCAAGACATCGCAAAAAGCAGCAAAGAAGACATTGATAACTTTGATCTTCTGCTTCTAGGTATCCCAACTTGGTACTATGGTGAAGCGCAATGCGATTGGGATGACTTCTTCCCAGAGCTTGAGCAAATTGACTTCTCTACAAAGTTAGTCGCTATCTTTGGTTGTGGTGACCAAGAAGACTACGCAGAGTACTTCTGTGATGCGATGGGTACCGTTCGTGACATCGTCGAAGCAAAAGGCGGTACTATCCTTGGCCATACATCGACTGAAGGCTATGAATTCGAAGCGTCTAAAGCGTTGGTAGAAGGTGATGATAGTCAGTTTGTTGGTCTGTGTATCGATGAAGACCGTCAACCAGAGTTAACCGATGAGCGTGTTGAAAGCTGGGTAAAACAGATTTACGAAGAGATGTGTTTAGCTGAGCTTGAAGGCTAATACAGATCCTGAATTAGGACCTCCTTTACGGAGGTCTTTTTGTATGTATACCCAAACAACCTCGAGATGCTAGGTTCAGCGAGAATGACTTGGTTTACAGGCGCGGCAACGATTTGAAGTTCTAGTGATTCTAAATCAAAAATCGTTAACAAAGGCTGTGAGCCAAGACAACTCGCCCTTCGGGAGCGTGTCACTGACATGATTTCTGCGTCAAATAACTTGGAAAGAGCTCGCTATTCCGCTGCGTTATTTTCCTTGAACTTATGCCAATGACAACGCTCTGAATCCTGCATCTTGAAGTCGTTTGGGTATAACGGTTACGAAGCTTCCGTGGCAACCTCTTCCTCTCGGTACTGTGGCTTTTTACGAACATACAACTTACGTTTTACTTCAGACACCACATTCCCGTCGCTATCTTTGACATGAATAATAAACTCAGGGAACCATTTCTCACCATTGCGCGTTTTGTTGAATATATCTTCAATCATCCCTTGTGAGATTTCAAAGTCTGCAAACAAGTCACTGTGTCCAGGTTTGATAAAGTTAATGCTCGCTTCTTTATCCCAGACATAATACTCCTCACGTAATATCCCGATCAGCATCATCGAATAAATGGGGTCAGTAAGAGAAAAGATACTTCCACCATATTGAGTTCGATTGGCGTTTTTATTCCACCAATTCAGCTTCAAACGTACTTTAACCAGACGAAAGTCATCAGAAATATGTAAGATTTTGATTCCAGCTCCCCAGAATGGGGGCCAAAGATTAAGCCCAAATTTTATGATTCCTGGTTTATAAATTTTGGCAATCCGCTTATCCATTGCAATCCCTGCTCTCTACGCGATTTATGTTACTAATTTGTAACAGGTAAGAGCTCTAATATAATTGACCGATTCCTAATTTACAAAGAAAGAATATATTAACCCTTTGAAGTTCGTGGTTTAATGTTTTTTACCATTCGCCTATAATGGTATCAATATTGAATTCTGTTAAATCGCTGCAGATGATCCAACGGGAAAGTATATGTCAGATAATAATCAGGCGCTGAAAGACGCGGGTTTAAAAGTAACCCTTCCAAGGCTAAAAATTCTAGAAGTACTTCAGCAGCCAGACTGCCAGCACATCAGTGCTGAAGATTTGTACAAAAAGTTGATTGATCTAGGTGAAGAAATCGGTCTAGCAACCGTTTATCGAGTACTAAACCAATTCGATGATGCTGGGATTGTTACTCGCCACCATTTCGAAGGTGGTAAATCCGTCTTCGAACTGTCAACTCAACACCACCATGATCACCTAGTGTGTCTAGATTGTGGTGAAGTTATCGAGTTTTCAGACGATCTTATCGAAGAACGACAAAAAGAAATTGCTGCTAAGTACAACGTGACTCTGACTAACCACAGCCTTTACCTATACGGTAAATGTGGTGATGGTAGTTGCAAAGATGATCCAAACGCACACAAGCCAAAGAAATAATCATTAACTAATAATAAAGCGCTCAAAGAGCGCTTTATTTTATCAGTATGACAAACATAAAAAATGCCAGTCCTAAGACTGGCATTTCTATTTTTAGCTCAATTACTTAGCTTCAATCTTCGCCCATGTATCACGAAGTCCAACAGTGCGGTTGAACACCAGATTATCTGCGCTTGATTCTTTCGAATCAGCACAGAAGTAGCCCATACGCTCAAATTGGTAGCCTTCTTCTGCTTGTGCAGACGCTAGACTTGGCTCAACGAAACCATTAATCACAACAAGTGATTCTGGGTTAATCGTCGAAGCAAAATCTTCAGCAGCAGCAGGATTCGGAACCGTGAATAGACGGTCGTATAGACGAATTTCCGCTGGTAATGCTTTATCCGCTGATACCCAGTGGATTACACCTTTTACTTTACGGCCGTCAGCAGGGTTTTTACCCAGTGTATCAGCATCGTAAGTACAGAAAATCGTAGTGATGTTGCCTTCTGCGTCTTTTTCAACACGCTCAGCTTTGATCACGTAAGCACCACGCAGACGCACTTCTTTACCTAGCACCAAGCGCTTGTACTTCTTGTTCGCTTCTTCGCGGAAGTCTTCACGCTCAATCCAAACTTCACGAGTAAACGGTACTTCGCGCTCACCCATTTCTGGTTTATTCGGATGGTTTGCAAGAGATAGGTTTTCTACCTTACCCTCTTCAAAGTTTTCGATCACAACTTTTACAGGGTCGAGTACAGCCATTGCGCGCGGTGCATTTTCGTTTAGGTCGTCACGAATACAAGATTCAAGCGAGCCAAACTCAATCATGTTGTCTTGCTTTGTCACACCGATGCGTTTACAAAACTCACGGATTGATGCTGGAGTAAAGCCACGACGACGTAAACCAGAAACGGTTGGCATACGTGGATCGTCCCAGCCGTTTACCAGTTTTTCCGTCACTAGCTGGTTCAGCTTACGCTTAGACATGACTGTGTATTCTAGGTTTAGACGGCTGAATTCGTACTGATGTGGACGACATTCAATGGTAATGTTGTCTAGTACCCAATCGTAGAGACGACGGTTATCCATAAACTCAAGCGTACAAATTGAGTGCGTAATACCTTCTAACGCATCAGAGATACAGTGAGTGAAGTCGTACATCGGGTAAATGCACCACTTATCGCCAGTTTGATGGTGAGTCGCGAAACGAACACGGTATAGTACCGGATCACGCATAACCATGAATGAAGAACCCATGTCGATCTTCGCACGAAGACAAGCTTTACCTTCTTCAAACTCACCTGCACGCATTTTTTCAAATAACGCTAGGTTTTCTTCTACCGAACGATCACGGTATGGGCTTGGTTTACCTGGTGCTTTTAGCGTACCACGGTACTCACGAATCTGCTCTGGACTTAGCTCATCTACATACGCTAAGCCTTTATTAATCAATTCAATTGCATATTCGTAAAGCTTGTCGAAGTAGTTTGATGAGTAACATACTTCACCACTCCACTCGAAGCCCAACCAGTTTACATCTTTCTTGATAGACTCAACGTATTCGATGTCTTCTTTTTCAGGGTTTGTATCGTCGAAACGTAAGTTACATTGGCCCTGGTAGTCCTGAGCAATACCGAAGTTCAAACAGATAGACTTAGCATGACCGATATGCAGGTAGCCATTTGGCTCCGGCGGAAATCGAGTATGCACGCTAGTGTGTTTGCCATCCGCTAGATCCTTATCAATGATCTGGCGAATAAAGTTTGATGGACGAGCATCAGCTTCACTCATCTATAGCACCTCAAAAATAGTAGTATTGTCAGAGAAAACGGCACTCCACATCCTAGTAAGGAAATGCAGAGTGAATTACTTCTAATGATCCACAATTCTAAGCAATTAGACAACAAGAACTGGTGCTAAATCGTCAATATTTATCGAGTTAGCATGAAACCACAGCAGAATAGAAGCAACAAAATAAAAAAAGACCTCCTTGAGGAGGCCTTTTCGATCATGTGTAGGGTGTGATTATGGTAGTTTCACATTCGAAAGGTCTTCATTAGCACCGATTGCTTTCATTTCACCGGCAACGATTTCCGCTAGAGGACCAAGGATAACTTGAAGGTTGTTCTCGCCTAGTTTCACAACACCTTTCGCACCCAGTTTCTTCAGCACATTTTCATCAGCTACTGAACGATCTTTCAGAGTCAGACGTAGTCGAGTGATACATGCATCGATTGCAGTTAGGTTCTCATGACCGCCAAGTGCTTTTAGGTATTGGCGAGCTAAGTCACCACTTTTCTTCTCACCAGCTGGAGTTTCTGCTTCGCTGTCGTCATCTTCACGACCAGGCGATTTCAGGTTGAACGCGCGGATAGCGAATGTGAATGTGAAGAAGTATAGAGCACCAAAGCCAAGACCAACAGCACCAAGCAGTAATGGTTTAGTCGCCAGGCCGAAGTTCAGTCCGTAGTCAATCAAACCAGCAGAGAACGTAAAGCCGTGAAGCGTACCAAGCATGTTAGTCACAACTAGCGACAGACCAGTAAACACTGCGTGCATCGCGTAAAGCGCAGGCGCTAGGAACATGAACATGAATTCTAGTGGCTCAGTGATACCAGTTAGGAATGAACAGAATGCCACTGAGAATAAGGCACCACCCACTTGGTGACGTTTTTCAGCAGGAGCAGCAAAGTACATCGCCAGAGCTGCACCAGGCAGACCAAACATCATGATTGGGAAGAAGCCGTTCATGAATGTACCAGCACCCTTATCGCCACCGAAGAAACGGTGTAGGTCACCAGATTTAACAGTTTCAGTCACTTCTTTCACAGTTGCTGTGATTTCAGGAGTTACTGAGTTAGCGAATTCAAACGTGTGAGTTTGGCCAGCAACAAGCGTCTTAGCTAGGGCCGGGTCAACACACAACTGCTGTACTGCTGGTAGAGCTTGACCCGCAGCAGAAGCACCTGCAATTACGATTTCCTGGCAAGAACCCATGCCAAACCAGAAGAAAGAGTTCAGTACGTGGTGTAGACCTACAGGAATAAGTGCACGGTTAAGCGTACCGTAGATGAACTGACCAATTGCGCCAGAAGTTGAGATACCGTGAGCAAGCGCATCCAGACCACCTTGGATCGATGGCCAGACGATACCGCCAACAGCGCCAGCAACTAAAGCGAATAGACCTGCCATAATCGGAACTAGACGTTTACCAGAGAAGAAAGCAAGCCACTCTGGAAGACGTGTAGCATGGAAAGCGTTGTAAGAGTGGCCAGCAATAATACCGGCGATGATACCACCAAAGAACGACATGTTAACTGATGGATCAATTGTTTCCGCTGTAGCTTTGAGCACAAAGTACGCAACCGCACCAGCAAGACCAGCCGCACCTTGACCGTCTTTAGATAAGCCGATCGCAATACCTAAGCCAAACAACAATGGAAGGTTAGAAAAGATTGAGTTACCTGCTTGTGCCATAAACGCGATGTCAAATACATCTGGCTGGCCCAAGCGCAGTAACAAGCCTGCGATTGGCAAGGTCGCGATAGGAAGCATAAGAGCTTTACCCAACTTCTGCGCGTATCCGAGAATATTCACCTTTAGTTCCCCCTATAGGATTAGATGTTATGTTGAATAACTTATTTTAGTCATTCAATTTAGTCCTCTTAAGTTTATGACATTAATTTTGCTCCGCAAATTAAAAGCTCACTGTTTGTGATCCCAATCACCAGAATTCACCCTGTAAGAAGGTTTTTGCTAGCGGGATCATAAAACTTATTTTATTATACAAAAAATGGCAGTTGAAAGATAACTTCCTCGCACTTTAAGCTTGAAGGAATCAGTGTTATGTTGGTCTACAGCGAGTAACCTACGGTAAGTTCGCTCTGAAAAAGAACCTGTAAAAATTAGTTCATTTATCATTTTTCAGTCCGTTATAGTTCGCTACTCCGCCAAGACCGAGATAAACACAACTTGCCTCATGTAACTCGTTATCTAATTTGATGGTATAGACTAAGTAACCACATGACTCAAGCAGTCACATTTAGATAACGATACAGACATTGAATTCTCACTATAAGGACTAGCTGACTATGTACGCGCTAAGTAACTGTAAAATCTATACCGGTAGTGATGTTCTACACGAACATGCGGTCATCATCGACAACGACCTAATTCAATCCGTTGTACCAGTTGCCGAACTGCCGAAAGGCATCGAGGTTAAAGATCTAAATGGTGCGAACCTAAGTCCAGGATTCATTGATCTTCAACTAAACGGCTGTGGCGGAGTAATGTTGAATGACGATATCACAGCAAACACGATGCAAATCATGCATGAGGCAAACCTCAAGTCCGGTTGTACCAGTTACTTACCGACACTGATTACCTCTTCAGACGAAGACATGCGCGCTGCGATCAATGCTGCTCGTGAGTACCACAATCAATACCAAAATCAGTCATTGGGTCTCCACCTGGAAGGGCCATATCTTAACGTCGCGAAAAAAGGCATCCACAATGTTGACTTTATTCGCACGTCAGATGAAGACATGATTGATCTGATTTGTGCAAATAGTGACATCATTGCAAAGGTGACTCTAGCACCAGAACAGAACGACCCTGAGCATATTCGTCGCTTAAAAGCAGCGGGTGTCGTCGTATCTATCGGCCATACCAACGCTACATATAAAGAAGCACGCAAAGGGTTTGAAGCTGGCATTTCCTTCGCAACGCACCTGTTTAACGCCATGACACCAATGGTTGGTCGTGAACCAGGCGTAGTCGGTGCGATTTACGATACACCTGAAGTTTATGCAGGAATTATCGCGGATGGTTTCCACGTGGACTACGCAAACATTAGAATTGCTCATAAAATCAAGGGTGAAAAGCTTGTTTTGGTGACGGATGCCACAGCTCCAGCAGGTGCTAACATTGATCACTTTATTTTTGTCGGTAAGAAAGTATATTACCGAGATGGTAAGTGTGTTGATGAAAATGGCACACTAGGCGGCTCAGCCCTGACTATGATTGAAGCAGTTCAGAATACGGTTGAGCACGCAGGTATCGCTTTAGACGAAGCTCTACGCATGGCTACATTGTATCCAGCAACCGCTATTGGGGTTGAGGATAGACTTGGCCGAGTTCGAACAGGCATGGTAGCAAACCTGACTGTTTTCGATCGTGACTTCAATGTCAAAGCGACGGTTGTTAACGGACAATACGAGCACAATTAAGCATGAATGGCGGACAAATTGGTAATGTAGATTTAGTAAAACAGCTTAACAGCGCTGCGGTATACAGGCTGATAGATCAGCAAGGTCCTATCTCCCGTATCCAAGTCGCGGATGTTAGCCAGCTGGCTCCCGCGAGTGTTACCAAAATAACCCGCCAACTATTAGAGCGTGGCCTAATTAAAGAAGTCGCGCAGCAAGCTTCTACTGGTGGTCGTCGAGCTATCTCGCTGACCACAGAAGTAGAACCTTTTCATTCGGTCGCCGTTCGTCTAGGACGTGACTACATTCAGTTCTGCTTGTACGACTTAGGTGGTACAGCACTTGCTGAAGACCAACATGAACTCCACTACACCAACCAGGAAGACTTGATTGCTGGTTTAATTGATTTATTGAAAAGTTTCTTTAATCGCAACCAAGACAAAATTGATCAATTAATCGCCATTGGTATTACCCTACCTGGCTTGGTCAACCCTTCCACCGGCGTGGTTGAGTACATGCCAAATACAGATGTTGATAACCTCGCTCTTGGTGAAATCGTCAGTGAGAAGTTTAATACCGCTTGTTTCGTTGGTAACGATGTTCGCGGAATGGCTTTAGCTGAACACTACTTTGGTGCAAGCCAAGATTGCCAAGACTCCATTCTGGTCAGTGTCCACCGCGGTACGGGTGCCGGTATCATTGTTAATGGCCAGGTATTTCTTGGCTTTAACCGTAACGTGGGTGAGATTGGCCATATCCAAATTGATCCACTCGGTGAACAGTGCCAATGTGGTAACTTCGGTTGTTTAGAAACGGTGGCGGCGAACCCAGCCATCATACACCGTGTAAAGCAGCTAATCGCGCAAGGTTACGAATCCAGCCTGACTGAGCTTGAAAACATCACCATTCAGGATGTATGTGCTCACGCAGTGAATGGTGATGAACTTGCAAAACAAAGTTTAGTTCGTGTTGGTAATCAGCTAGGTAAAGCGATTGCTATCACTATCAACTTATTTAACCCACAGAAAATTGTTATCGCTGGTGACATTACTGCCGCTCAAGAAATTGTATTCCCGGCAATTCAGCGTAACGTTGAAAACCAGTCGCTAAAAACTTTCCATAACGATCTTCCTATTGTCGCCTCGCAAATTGACAAACAACCGACCATGGGGGCATTCGCCATGATCAAGCGCGCAATGTTAAACGGCGTTTTGTTACAAAAGTTATTGGAAGACTAAGCATATTTCATCAATTGAGTTACAATCTCGGGCTGTGCTTGCACAGCCCGTTTTTGCATATCAGGAAACTCAACCCAATTACTGCATTTAGCCTTGCTCTAAGCGATTTTTCCTGCGCAATTACCTGACATTAACTTACTGGCATGGGTACTATTTATCAGCATGGAAATCATTCTAATAACAACGGCATTTTTGGCTGGCTTCGTTGCCCTAAAGTGCACCCTTCCTCCTCTCGTTGGCTTCTTACTCGCAGGGTTTGGACTGCACGCATTTGGCTATCAAAGCAACGAAGTGATCGTTGATCTCGCCGATCTCGGCGTGACGCTGTTGTTATTTACGATCGGCCTAAAGCTCGATGTCAAAACGCTGTTATCAAAAGAAATATGGGGAGGTGCAACAGCACATAATATCCTCTCGACAGCGGTATTCACCATCGCACTCATAGGTTTAAAGCTACTCGGCCTAACCTCTCTGTCAGGCATGGACGTGGGCCAGATTGTTCTGTTGGCCTTTGCTTTATCATTTTCAAGTACTGTTTTTGCCGTCAAAACGCTACAAGAAAAAGGGGAAATGAGCGCGACATATGGGACTATCGCGATCGGCATCCTAGTCATGCAGGACATATTTGCCGTTGTATTTCTGACCGCTTCTACTGGTAAAATCCCTGAATGGTACGCCATAGCACTGTTTGGCCTTCCTCTACTTCGACCAGTTTTTTATAAATTGCTGGACAAAGTTGGCCATGGTGAGATGTTAGTATTATTCGGCATATTCTTCGCGCTTGTCGTCGGTGCAGGTTTATTTGAGCTCGTAGGTATGAAGCCAGATCTTGGTGCGCTTATTCTGGGCATGTTATTGGCAGGTCACCGCAAAGCCTCTGAGCTTTCGAAATCCCTGTTTAATATGAAAGAGCTTTTCTTAGTCTGTTTCTTTTTAAATATTGGCTTATCAGCATCGCTGAGTTTCAGCGGAATCGCATTGGCTATTTTATTCATCCTCTTACTGCCGATTAAAGGCTTGCTGTACTTTTTAACCATTAACTATTTTAACTTTCGGGTCCGCACATCGTTACTCGCATCATTATCTCTGTTTAACTACAGCGAGTTTGGCCTAATAGTTGGTGGTCTTGCGTATAAAATGGGCTGGATGCCAAGTGACATGCTTGTTGCAATCGCTGTTGCAGTATCACTATCATTTATTATCTCTGCGCCACTCAACCGCCTAAGTAATAAAATTTATCAACATTCAGGTAAGTGGCTACAAGAGACAGCTGCGGAGAAACTTAACCAACGCGACCAACTGATCAACCCGGGGCATGCCCAAGTTCTCATCCTTGGTATGGGCCGAATAGGGACGGGCGCTTATGATGAATTATGCTCTCGCTACGGGAAGATTTCGCTTGGAGTGGAAGTTCGCGAGGACGCCGCCGTTAAGCATCGAGCCGAAGGACGTAATGTCATTTCCGGTGACGCTACTGACCCAGACTTTTGGGAACGCATCCTCGATACAGGACATGTCCAACTGGTGCTATTGGCCATGCCCCATCACCAAGGAAATCAAACCGCATTGGAACAACTGCAGCGCCGACACTATAAAGGTCAGATAGCCGCGATTGCAGAGTACCCAGACCAACTTGACGGCCTACTTGAAAATGGCGTGCATGCGGCGTTCAATATCTATAATGAAGCTGGTAGTGGTTTTGCACGACATGTTTGTCAGCAACTGGAACCCAAATTTACCCCAATAAAGTAAGCACTCATGTGAATAACCAACAAAGCCTTCATTGAAAAAGAAGGCTTTTTTTGTCTTCTTTTTATACCAAACCTTGATCTTATCCACCAAATCACAAGAATATTTAGAAATTATTCACCCACAAGGGTCTTTTATCATTTTTTTAATCACAAAGCGTTGCTTTTTTTACTCAAACTGGCAAATTGAAGCCATACCGATTAGATATTGTTTAGTTTAAAAAGGAAGTTGTATGTGTTCAGTATTTGGCATTTTAGACATTAAAAGTGACGCAGCAGCGTTACGCCCTATCGCATTAGAAATGTCGAAAAAGCTTCGTCACCGAGGCCCAGACTGGTCTGGTATCTACTCTTCAGATAGAGCAATTCTGACTCATGAGCGCTTGGCCATTGTCGGCCTGAATAGCGGAGCGCAACCATTATACAGCCCTGATAAAAAGCTAATCCTTGCGGTAAACGGCGAAATCTATAACCACAAAGAGATCCGTGCACGCTACGAAGGCAAGTACGAATTTCAAACTGATTCTGATTGTGAAGTTATTCTTGCTCTATACCAAGATATGGGTGCAGACCTTCTTGAAGAACTAAACGGTATTTTCGCTTTCGTTCTTTACGATGAAGAGAAAGATGAATACTTAGTTGGTCGCGACCACATTGGTATTATCCCTCTTTACCAAGGTCATGATGAGCACGGTAACTACTACGTTGCTTCTGAGATGAAAGCGCTGGTACCTGTATGTAAAACAGTGAGCGAATTCCCTCCAGGTAGCTACTTAAGTTCTAAAGACGCAGAGCCACAACGCTACTACGTACGTGATTGGAACGAATATGCAGCAGTTCAAGGCAACACGACGAGCAAAGAAGAGCTAACCGAAGCACTTGAAGCCGCGGTAAAACGCCAACTAATGACTGACGTACCATACGGTGTGCTTTTATCAGGTGGTTTGGATTCTTCTATCACCTCTGCAGTCGCTAAACGTTTTGCAGCAATGCGTATCGAAGATGATGAAAAGTCAGCCGCTTGGTGGCCACAATTGCACTCATTTGCGGTTGGCCTTGAAGGCGCACCAGACTTAAAAGCAGCACGCGAAGTTGCTGAGCAAATCGGTACTGTGCACCATGAAATGACTTACACCATTCAAGAAGGTCTTGATGCGATTCGTGATGTGATTTACCACATTGAAACGTATGACGTAACGACAATCCGAGCTTCAACACCGATGTTCCTAATGGGACGTAAAATCAAAGCGATGGGCATCAAAATGGTACTGTCAGGTGAAGGAGCAGATGAAATCTTTGGTGGCTACCTGTACTTCCACAAAGCACCAAACGCGCAAGAGTTCCATGAAGAAACCGTGCGTAAACTGCTTGCTCTGAACATGTTTGACTGTGCTCGTGCAAACAAATCACTTGCAGCATGGGGTGTTGAAGGCCGTGTACCTTTCTTAGACAAAGAGTTTATTGACGTTGCAATGCGTCTGAACCCAGCCGACAAAATGTGTGGCAACGGTAAAATGGAAAAACACATCCTACGTGAGTGTTTTGAACATTACTTACCAGAATCAATCGCTTGGCGCCAGAAAGAGCAGTTCTCTGACGGTGTAGGTTACAGCTGGATTGATACGTTGAAAGAAGTAGCAGAACAGAAAGTAACCGAACAACAAATGGAAACGGCTAAATTCCGCTTCCCTTACAACACGCCAACCACTAAAGAAGGTTATGTGTACCGTGAAATCTTTGAAGAACTGTTCCCACTGCCATCAGCAGCGGAATGTGTTCCGGGTGGCCCATCTGTCGCTTGTTCTTCAGCAAAAGCAATTGAATGGGATGAGTCATTCCAAAACTGTGTAGACCCATCGGGCCGAGCAGTACAAGCCGTTCATAACGACGCTTACTAGCTTACTAATTGACACTAGTAAAAAGCAAAAGGGCTGGATTAATAATCCAGCCCTTTTTTATTTTAATTTCAGTAGGTTATTTCAAGTCTAAATCGTTATTGTCAATACTGACTGGTACACGCTTGGTAATCATCTGCACCAACATGATTGAACGTTTCTCTCCATCTTGCTCCTGGAAAATCGCATCAATACCAGCAAACTGACCACTTTTGACCCGAACCTGATCACCGCGTTTAGGCATGCCTTCACAGGCCACTTTTTCATGGACACATTTTTCTATTTGCTTCAGCTCAAAAACCAAATCCGCCTGAATTTCTTTTGGTTGTGCGCCAAAACGGACAAAATCAATAACGCCGCGGGTGGAGCGAACGGATGTAAAGTTCGGCCCTTCCTCGTAATCAAAATGAGCGAACACATAAGATGGAAATAGTGGCTCTTCGACTTTTTGTCTTTTACCACGTAATATTTTCTCGACTTCGATGGTAGGATAAAAGCACTCCACCCCTTGATTTTCTAGGTGCTGCTTCGCCCTAACCTGCTCGCCTCGTTTACAATAAAGTAGATACCAACGTTTCATTTTTTACTAGCCAATTATCTTTTTCCAGCATCCTAGCATTAAGCCAAAGATGAGTCATGAGCAATTCATTCATCTACATAATTATAAATAAACACTACTCGCATAAATCAATTTTCTCTTTAACATTTGTATAAATATCGTGCTCGTCCAAAAATGGAAAATTAGTTTTACCCACAATCGTAACCGTTAATTGTTCCATAAATAAAATCAAAAACAGCAACTTATGAAGGCTAAGGTGTAATTGTACAAAATTTTTTGTTTGTTAATTGTTAAATTTAAAGGTATATATTTGCCTCGGAAAAATGTAACAACTATTACTAAAAGATCCTATGACAAACCAACATCAATATTTTGGCCACCCACGTGGCTTGTTTTTACTTTTCGGCACAGAACTGTGGGAACGTTTTTCTTACTATGCTATGCGTGCCATTCTCGTTCTTTACCTCACAGATACCACAATGAATGGAGGGCTGGGCTGGTCAACGAAAGATGCACTAGATCTTTACGGCATCTATACCGGCCTTGTTTACATCACCCCATTGATTGGTGGTTACCTGGCTGATAACTACTTAGGCCAACGCCGATCTATTTTACTTGGTGGTGCTTTGATGGCTATTGGTCAATTTACTTTGGCGCTGCCGGCAGATGCGCTGGGTCTTGGTTCTCTTCACACATTTTACTTAGGTCTTGCACTTTTAATCGCAGGTAACGGCCTGTTTAAGCCTAACATATCTACTATGGTTGGTGACCTATACAACGAAGGTGACAATCGTCGTGATGGCGCATTCACCATCTTCTACATGGGTATCAACCTTGGCGCTCTGCTCGCTGGTGTTGTTTCAGGTTCTGTGACCAACTCATTCGGCTGGAAGGCTGGCTTTGTTGCAGCGGGTATCGGTATGCTTATGAGCCTTGTGATGCAAATGACTTTAGCGCAATCATGGCTAGGTGACATCGGCCGAGAGCCAGCTGCAAAACGTGCGTTAGCGAATCAGAAGTCGACTAAGAAGCAGCCTCTGACTAAAGAAGAAGTGGATCGCATTAAAGTGATTCTGGTAATGAGTCTTTTCACCATCGTATTCTGGGCAGGTTTTGAGCAAGCAGGTGGCCTGATGAATATCTATACCCAGCAATACACTGACCGTATGATCGGTAGTTTCGAAGTTCCTGCTGCCTGGTTCCAGTCACTTAACCCTTTCTTTATCATTACACTAGCACCTGTACTTGCGGTACTGTGGGTCAAACTTGGTAAACGCGAGCCAAACTCACCAGTGAAATTTGCAATGGCGATGTTTTTCCTCGCACTAGGCTTCCTATGTATGGTTGGTGCTGTACTTGAACAAGGCGGTGATACCACGGTTAAGACTTCAATGCTGTGGCTGGTTGGTGCTTTCTTCTTCCACACACTGGGTGAACTTTGTCTATCTCCGATCGGCTTGTCTCTGGTAACCAAGCTCGCACCGCTACGTTTAGCATCATTAATGATGGGTGCATGGTTTGGTTGTAATGCGATTGCGAATTACGTAGCCGGCTATGTGGGTTCTCACGTTGGTGAGCTAGGTGCGATGGCAATCTTTAGTGGTATTGCGGCAAGTGCAACGGTCAGTGGCCTGATTTTACTGCTGTTCTCTAACACGCTAGTGCGCTGGATGCACGGTGCTGAAAGTACAGCGAGTAATGCTGAACAAGTAGAAGAGCAACAAGTACAAGTTGCCTAGCACGTAATTAAACTGAAAAGGGTCGCACTTGCGACCCTTTTTGTTATGGCATGTTATAACACCGATTAAAGCTTACTACGCACCAACTCTGCCATCATCTCAATATGTCGATCATCATCATTGAGACACGGAATGTAATTAAACTGCTCCCCGCCTGCTTCTAAGAAAATGTGTTTGTTCTCTCCCGCGATTTCTTCTAACGTTTCCAAACAATCCGAAGAAAATGCTGGTGTCATGATATCAATCTTTTTAATACCCTTGGCAGGCAACGTTTCCAGAGTTTTATCTGTATAAGGTTTGAGCCATTCTTCACGTCCAAAACGGGACTGATAAGCCATCCCTATTTGCGTTTCCTTCAAACCAAGTGCCTTACCCAGTAAACGAGTGGTCGTTTCACAATGCTGAGGATAAATGTCACCGTTATCCGCAAATCGTTTCGGTATGCCGTGATAGGAACATAGCAGATACTCCCCTTGCCCATGCTCAGCCCAATACGCTCGTACGGATTGAGCCAAGGCATCAATGAACATTGGATGGTCGTGATAATCACGAATTAAGCTATATGCAGGGATGACTGGTAATTGCTTAAATGCTTTGGTTATCCCATCAGAAACCGCCGCCGTTGTCGTGCCCGAATACTGAGGATATAAAGGCAATACGATAACCTCATCAACACCTTGTGCCAGCAAGGCTTCAAAACCAGCATGTAAACTTGGATTTCCATAAGTCATGCCGAGTTCTACAGGCATATTTAATTGCTGAGCAAGTTTCTTAGCTTGGCGCTTTGAGTACACCATCAGAGGGGAGCCTTCTTCCATCCAGACGGACTCATATAGCTTTGCTACTTTTGGCGCACGTATAGGCAAAATAACCCCGTGCAAAATTGGACACCACAGCCATCGTGACATGTCGACCACGCGGTGATCATGAAGAAACTGGCTCAAGAAGCGCTTTACAGCAGGCGCAGTTGGTTCGTCAGGTGTACCCAAGTTAACCAGAAGCACACCTTGTTTTTTTATTGTTTGCATAGCGTCCCTTTGTTTCCAGCGTGTATCAATGCCAGCAATTTTAACCAGCAAGAGTAATAAGGTAATGACTGGAATTGGTATTACAAAAATGTATAAAAAAAGCGACCTTACGGTCGCTTAACTATAACAAAATTCTTAAAAATTTTGATAATAGGTATTACCTATTATGCTAATGCCTTCTCGATATCAGCACTTACTTCAGCAACTTGTTTAGTACCGTCAAATTTTAGATACTTCGTTTTACCCGCTTCAGCTTCTTTACCGTAGTAGTTGATAAGTGGTGCAGTTTGCTCATGGTAAACACCTAGACGTGCACGTACTGTTTCTTCTTTGTCGTCATCACGAACAACAAGATCTTCACCCGTTACGTCATCTTTACCTTCCACTTTAGGCGGGTTGTAAACAACGTGGTAAGTACGACCTGAAGGTAGGTGAGCACGACGACCCGCCATACGCTCAACGATCACATCGTCAGCAACGTCAAATTCGATAACGTAATCAACGTCAACGCCCATTTCTTTTAGACCATCAGCCTGAGGGATAGTGCGAGGGAAACCGTCTAGTAGGAAGCCTTTTGCGCAATCGTCTTGAGCGATACGTTCTTTGATAAGGCCAAGGATGATTTCATCAGAAACTAGCTGACCAGCGTCGATAACAGCTTTCGCTTGTTTACCAAGCTCTGTACCTGCTTTGATCGCCGCACGAAGCATATCACCAGTAGAGATTTGTGGAATACCGTATTTATCCATGATGAAGTTTGCTTGTGTGCCTTTACCTGCACCTGGAGCACCTAGAAGAATGATGCGCATGATTTATCCTCTTTAATATTTAAGATTTATACCGAAGCTCACAATAGCCTGCCTACTCCAGTTTCAAACTTAAGAGGCAATCGCAACGATAAGTTTCGGTATAACGTTAGGCGGCAAAAATACACGCCTTGAGACTGACATTCAAGTCACAGATTCTAACACAGGTTATGTGAGCAAAGAGTGAATTAAGACTAAAGAATGTTAACAACCGCATCTTTCTGTCGCTATTGACTATTAACTCAGCACCTGTAATGCAAATTTATGCGATAACAAACAAAAAGCTCGCTATATGCGAGCTTTTTAATGTCTATCGACTATTACACCTTAGTCAAAAGCTGGTTAATTGCGCCTAAGAACTGCGCAGGGTCTTCCATGGAGCCGCGTTCTGCCAGCATCGCTTGACCAAGCAGAACTTCAACCCAGCGACCAAATGCTTGTTCGTCCGCCTCGTCAGCCATACGCTTAACTAGCTCATGCTCCGGGTTGATTTCGAATATGTACTTCACTTCAGGTACCGCTTGACCAGCCGCCTCAAGAAGCTTAGCCATTTGTGTGCCCATTTCGTAATCATCCGTCACGACAACTGCAGGCGTTGAAGCCAGCTTAAAGGTTGTGCGAACTTCTTTTACGCGATCGCCCAGGTAAGTCTTAGTGCGTTCAACAACTGACTTAAACTCTTCCTCAGTCTCTTTCTGCTTTTCTTTCTCTGCTTCGTCTTCGAAGTTGCTCAGATCCAGACCGGCTTTCGTGATTGACTGGAACTGCTTACCGTCAAACTCAGTCAGGTAGTTCATCAACCACTCATCAATACGGTCGTACATCAGGATAACTTCGATGCCTTTGGCTTTGAACTGCTCTAGGTGAGGGCTGTTTTTCGCTGCCGCATAGCTGTCTGCTGTCAGGTAGTAGATCTTATCCTGACCTTCTTTCATGCGCTCAACGTAATCCGCCAGCGCAACGGTTTGCTCAGCAGAATCAACCTCAGTAGAGACAAAACGTAACAGACCAGCGATCTTCTCTTTGTTTGTGAGGTCTTCAGCCGGGCCTTCTTTTAGTACAAGACCGAACTCTTTCCAGAATGACAGATATTTCTCTGAATCATTCTTCGCCATGCGCTCTAGCATAGTCAGCACACGTTTGGTACAGGCGTTACGCAGAGATTGAGTCACTTTGTTGTCTTGCAGGATCTCACGCGATACGTTCAACGGTAGATCGTTTGAATCTATCAAACCACGTACAAAACGCAGGTAAGACGGCATAAACTGCTCAGCGTCATCCATGATGAATACACGTTGAACGTACAGTTTCAGGCCAGACTTATGGTCACGGTTCATCATGTCCCATGGTGCTTTAGATGGGATGTACAGTAGGCTGGTGTAGTCGTTTTTACCTTCTACACGGTTATGACTCCAGGTGAGTGGATCCGCGAAGTCATGCGAAACATGCTTGTAGAGCTCTTGATATTCTTCTTCTGAGATATCGGATTTATTGCGAGTCCACAGTGCTTGAGCTTTGTTGATTTGTTCCCACTTTCTCTCGCCTGTTTCGTTACCTTCTTCATCACGTACCGCAGTTTGGATAGAAACCGGGATACCGATATGATCAGAGTACTTACTGATCACTTCACGTAGGCGCCATTCGCTTAAGAACTCTTTACCTTCTTCACGCATGTGCAGAATGATGTCAGTGCCGCGTGAGTCTTTTACGATGTTTTCAATCGTGTACTCACCTTCGCCCGCAGAGTGCCATTGCACGGCCTCTTCTGCTGCAACACCTGCAGCGCGAGTACGTACAGTAACGGCATCCGCCACGATAAATGCGGAGTAGAAGCCGACACCAAACTGTCCAATCAATTGAGAGTCTTTGCTTTGATCTTCAGACAGTTTTGAGAAGAAGTCTGCCGTGCCAGATTTTGCGATAGTACCCAGATGCTCGATCACATCATCACGGCTCATACCGATACCATTATCAGAAATCGTTAAGGTATTTGCGCCCTCATCAAATGACAGTTTTACGCCAAGGTCCGCGTTACCCTGATACAAGTCTGGGTTGGATAACGCCTGAAAACGCAATTTGTCTGATGCATCTGATGCGTTAGAAATCAGCTCACGCAAAAAGATCTCTTTGTTGGAATAAAGAGAATGGATCATTAAATGCAGTAGTTGTTTTACTTCTGATTGAAAACCACGAGTTTCTTTATTTTGAGATACTGTTTCGCTCATGTTTGCTCCATAACATCTAAACTAACAAACCACCTCAGGGAGAAAAGTAGACACCTCAACTCCATGAAATAGTGTTTCTAATATGTCATGTAACATGTGGCTGACAAATGTAAATTCAAGGTCAATCCAACTAAAAACAGTGTTTTTTTACAAAAATTTAATTATCCTACCCTGCTAAAAGCATCTAAAACGTCGTGCATATCCGACACGCATAGCATAAATTTGTGATATAAATCACCTTAATTTCAACATCATCCATCTAAGAAGAACTAAATGACTAGCATTGGCACCAAATTTCTACTTGCTCAAAGGTTTACTTTTGACCCAAATAGTAATTCGCTCGCTGACCAACAAAACGGCAACGACGTTGTACGTTTAGGAAGCAATGAAAGCCGCATTCTCCTGATGTTGGCAGAAAGACCCAACGAAGTGTTAACTCGTCACGAACTCCATGAGTTTGTCTGGCGTGAACAAGGTTTTGAGGTGGATGACTCAAGCCTTACTCAAGCGATCTCAACCCTGCGTAAGATGTTGAAGGACTCAACAAAATCACCAGAGTTTGTAAAAACCGTACCGAAACGTGGCTACCAATTGATTTGTTCTGTAGAACGCCTAAATCCGCTTTCCTCTGTTGTTAACTCAGACACTGAAGAGCTAGCTTCAGACGATGAGTCAGACAAAGAAATAAGTACGATTATCTCTGATGATCAGCCACCAGCGGAACCTATCTCCGAAACAAAAGTAGATAACGAACTCCTCAGCGTACAACCTCAGGTTAAGCCTGAAAAGAGACCGAATACACCGAATGCGTGGTTACCTCGCCTAATTTTATTGGTAGCCATACTGTTTCCGATTGGCGTACTGTTATTCACTAACCCCGCGGAGTCTCAGTTCCGCCAGGTAGACGTGTATCAAAATGTCCCCGTACTAACACCGGTGAATCACCCGCAAATCAATGACTGGCTGCCTTCGATCAAGCAATGTGTAGAACGCTATGTAGAACATCATAAAATGGGCTCTTTGCCTGTTGAAGTCATTGCAACTGGTGGCCAGAACAATCAGCTGGTATTGAACTATATCCATGATATTGAACACTCGTATGAGAATGTGACGCTACGTATTGTTTCCGGTCAAAGCGACCCAACCGATATCTGTAAATAAGGGAGGCCATTATGAAGATAAAATTTGCATCTGCGGTTTTGGCCGTATCCATCCTTTTCAGTAGTTGGTTATACTGGGGGAGTGACCTCAAAGTTGAACAAGTTCTGACTGCGAACGAATGGCAATCCGCTATGGTGACGCTCATCGCAGATAAGATGCCGAATGATACGGTAGGGCCTTTGCGTAGGGTCAATGTGGAATCCAACGTGAAATACCTGCCAAATGGCGAGTACATTCGTGTGGCGAACATTAAGCTGTTTGCCCAAGGCTCTACGGCGGAGTCGACCATCAATATATCAGAGAAAGGCCGCTGGGAAGTCAGCGATAATTACCTGCTCGTTACGCCTTCTGAGTTCAAAGACATTTCGTCTTCTCAGTCGAGAGACTTCTCTGAAGAACAGCTTCGCTTAATCACCCAAATTTTCAGGCTTGATGCCGAGCAAAGCCGCCGTATTGACGTAGTTAACGAGAAAACACTGTTATTAACTAGCCTGAATCACGGTTCTACGGTACTGTTTAGAAACTGATTTTCTGATTAAAGGGGGCGAAATGTCCCCTTTGTTGTGCACATGGATTGGCTAGATACCCTCACGCTCTTTTTGGGCTCTCTTATCGCAAACACGTTAGCGTCACTTTCCGGTGGTGGTGCGGGATTATTGCAATTCCCCTTACTCATTTTTTAGGTTTACCCTTTTCTGTCGCACTTGGTACTCATAAAGTCGCTTCCGTTGCCTTAGGTTTAGGTGCTGCCAGCACGCATTTAAAAACCGGTACGATAAAACTCCCTGTAGCGCTATATCTGATTCTGGTCGGCAGTATTGGAGTCATTATTGGCGCCAATATCATCGTGCATATCCCTGATGGTATTGCTGAGAAAATGTTAGGTGCCATGATCCTTGCCCTAGGTATTTATTCACGGCTTAAGAAGCAATTGGGGCAATCCGAGGTGATGATGCATCGCGATCGAACCGGCTGGATCCTTGGTGGTATTGGCATCATGTTGATTGGGATCATTAATGGCTCACTCACTGCTGGTTCTGGCCTGCTCGTGACGCTGTTTTTAGTTCGCTGGTTTGGCTTTGATTATAAACAGGCTGTCGCTTACACCATGATCTGTGTTGGGTTGTTCTGGAATGGAATAGGAGGCGTAGCGGTCGTTCAGGCTGGCGCACCAATTCACTGGGCATGGTTACCTGTATTACTATTGAGTTCCTTTCTGGGAGGAAGCTTAGGAGCGTGGGCAGCCACCCGATATAGCAACCGCGTGATTAAAATCGCGTTTGAAATTCTCACCTTTGCCGTTGGGTTTAAGCTGCTGGTTTAATATCAAGCGTAGCCATTAACGGGCTATTCTAGTTAAAAGGAAAACAAAATGGAAAAAGCGGTTATTAATATCTACTACTGTCGTCAGTGTAATTGGATGTTACGTTCAACCTGGCTTTCGCAAGAGCTGCTGCATACGTTCAGCGAAGAAATTGAATCCGTTACCTTGCATCCTGATACCGGTGGTCGATTCGAAATATTCTGTAATGGTCAGCAAATCTGGGAGCGTAAGAAAGATGGCGGTTTTCCGGAGGCAAAGGTCTTGAAACAGAAGGTCAGAGACATTATTGCACCAGACAGAGATTTAGGACATTCGGATACAAAGTAAGGGAGTGTTGCACTCCCTATCATAGTTAACTAAAGAATCTCCAACTGACTACAAACACTATATCTCTGTCTGAGCCAACACTTCGCCTTCTGGCGTTTGTACTGTTAGTGTCTTTCCATCCAACAAGCCGTAACTTCGTGGTAAGTCATTGCGCGGAAACGTCATAGAACCGGGATTGAAGATAGTAACGCCATCTTGTAACTCAGCGACAGGTATGTGAGTGTGACCATGGGCGAACACATCCCCTTGTTTTAATTCAGGCCGATTACCACTGTTGTATAAATGGCCATGGGTTAAAAACAAGCGCTGGCCAGATTCAAGTAGCACCCAGGCATAGTCCATCATCATCGGAAAGGTTAATAGCATCTGATCCACTTCACTATCACAGTTACCTCGTACTGCAATAATCTGTTTGCTGTATTGATTTAAAAGATCAGCCACTTGTGCTGGGTTATACCCTTCCGGTATTGGATTTCTCGGCCCATGGTAGAGAATATCGCCTAGCAGAACCAAATGTTCCGCGCCAGACGCAAAAAACAGGTCGATGGTTTCTCTCGTCGCAGGTAAAGAACCATGCAAATCTGAGGCAAAAAATAGTTTCACAGCATTATCTCCTCATAAAAACAGAGGCTATTCTACGCCATTCTCACCGCAGCTCAACTTACTGGTTACGCACAAAGTCAATCAACATTGGCAGCAAATAAACCCATGCAACATAACCTGCCCCCACAAGTATCAACAACCAAAAAACCATTGAGATAAACTTTGACTTGGCTAAGTGATTCAGCGGATCCGGCTCCCCACACCCCGGACAGGTATGAGCTCGTTTAGAAATCTGTTTTTCACAAACCGGACAAGCAACTAAAGGCATGATAAAAATCCTCGACTAAAAACTTTAGGCACAAAGGATAAGTGCCAGCGAACACATATGCAACTTCACAAGTAACCAATGCATTATAGATGGATAACTGTCGCCGATCTGAGAGAAGTAAAGCTGAGCCTCGATTTAGCTTTCGACTTAATCTCTTACCATGCCATTGATTACGATATTGTTGTAACTGACCATGCCGATAACCTCACCATCTTCTATAACCGGCGCGCGGCTAATGCCGAATCGTTCAAACATTCTGGCACAATATTTCACATTCATGTCCGGCCCGACACACAAAGCTGGCTTAGTCATAATCTCGTATATATTGGTTCGTTGAGGTGAACGATTATTCGACAACACTTTTTTGGCAATATCATTCATTAATACTATGCCGAATTCATCATTGTCATCGCGCTTTTTCACCACCAACGCTTTCACTTGATATTTTTTGGCTAGTGTAATCCCTTCATAAACGGTCATCAGCCCATCGACCATGACGTAAGTAGCAGCCATGACATCTCGAACCCGTACAATCGCCTGATTACTCATAACTCGTCCTCAACAACTTTAGTCAATGTTTCAACCTGGTGGGCAACACCAACAGCATCTTCAATATCGATTTGAATCGCAATGCCCTGCCCGGACTCCTTGTCAAACTCACCAACATCACTGATGGTTTCCAGAATGTGCCGCGAGAGATGCTCCTCCACCACAAATAGCAACACATCTTTTTGTACTTCCAGGGTCAAACCAAAAAACGTTCGCTTCTGATTTAACCCTTGACCTCGTGCATTATTAATCACCGTAGCGCCTGTCGCCCCGGCTTCGCGAGCAGCATCAAGCACCTTATCGGTTCTGGCATCCTCAACAAACGCAAGTATCAATTTAAAGCGCATTTTCTTCGTCCTCCGAGGTGTCTTTATTAAGCCATTGAGTTATTTGCGCATATCCCATAACAGATATCATTGGAAACAAACTGGCAAAGGCAATTAAACCAAAGCCATCAATCATTGGATTCCTCCCCGGTACGGTAGACGCGAGGCCTAACCCCAGTGCAGCCACAAGTGGTACAGTGACTGTCGATGTCGTCACACCGCCAGAATCATAAGCCAAAGGAACAATCATTTGGGGAGCATAAAAGGTCTGAACGACCACCACGATATAACCGGCAATAATGTAATAATGAATGGGATCCCCGACTACAATCCGGTAGCTCCCCAGCGCAATACCAATCGCTACCCCCAGTGCAACAGCAATACGCAAGCCACTCACACTGATACTGCCACCGGACACTTGATTCGCCTTGATCGCCACCGCAATTAATGATGGCTCCGCAATCGTGGTACTAAAGCCAATACAAAAAGCAAAGGCGTACACCCAATAATAGTCGACCCACTCCAATTGCTGCCCAACCGATACTTTGAACTCTCTTACAAAATCTGGAGTGGTAAGTTGTACAGCCATGGTTTCGCCCAGCGGAAACAACGCCATTTCCAACCCGAGTAGGAACAGCGACAGCCCCAAAATGACGTAGGCGAAACCAAAAAGCACTTTTCTCAGGTTATTTACCGGGCGACGCAGTACCGCAAGCTGAAAGCCAAAAATGATGGCTGTGATAGGAATAACATCGCGAATGGTGGACAACAGCGTGTCGAAAAAGTGCTCAAATGAAATCATGCCACGACCATCCCATAAATCATGACAAACATCATCGGCAGCAACGAAGCAAAGGCAATTAGACCAAAGCCATCGACCATTGGATTACGTCCTTTAATTGCAGAGGCGAGTCCGACTCCGAGCGCCGTTACAAGCGGAACCGTGATAGTCGACGTGGTAACGCCACCGGAATCGTATGCCACGCCAATGATCGATTCAGGAGCAAACCAGGTTAGCACCACCACGCCTACATATCCGCCGATGATCATGTAATGGATGGGCCAACCTTTGAGAATACGCAGTACGCCCACCACAATTGCAATACCCACCGACAGTGCCACGGTCACACGCAGCCCGGAGCCATATTCTTGGATAGATACCTCGGAGTTTTCAATCATTCCTCCCTCTGCGGCAACCTGAGCTGCTTTCTCCGCAACGGCAGTCAGTGCGGGTTCAGCGATTGTGGTGCCAAACCCTAAACAAAATGCAAACACCAAAAGCCAAAAAACGCTGCCCTTTTGCGCAAACGCCTGAGCCATGCTCTCACCAATAGGAAACAGACCTAGTTCCAATCCAAAGATAAAAAACGTCAACCCGAGTACGACGAGTAACAAGCCGAAAAGAATGGAGACCAAATTGGGTAAAGGCTCTTGTAACACCACCAGCTGGAAAAACGTGATGACAAGGACGATGGGCAGCAGATCGCGCGCACTATTAAGGAGAGCCCGAAAAAGAGCAATAAATGCTTCCATATCTCCCCCTTGGTGATTGCTTGTGAATAGCCTAGAGATAACTAATTGAAATGATTTAACCAACTTGTATCAGTCTGGCATAAATTTCTTGATGCAAATGTGAAGAAACCAATGTCATCAATAACAATTAGTTACAATTTTTCAATATGTGAAGTCGGTTCGGAGCAAAAGTTTTACCAATGAGTGGTGTTTCACCATTAATACCCCGGAGAATATGATCAAGCCACAAACAAAAATGACTATAATGTTGTCATGTTTTTATCATTCAATGAGACGCCATGAAGATACTGCTCACCGGCGGAACAGGGTTTATTGGCTCAGAGTTACTTAAGCTACTCACCACTCATCATGTGGTGCTGTTAACTCGTTCACCAGAAAAAGCGAGACAGCACCTACAACATGCTGATGTAGGTAATATTGAGTATATTGACTCTATTGACCAACTTGCGGATCTCAACCACATTGATGCGGTCATCAACCTCGCGGGAGAGCCAATCGCCGATAAGCGCTGGACAAACAAGCAGAAAGATAAAATTTGTAAAAGCCGCTGGAAAATAACCGAACAAATTGTCGAACTTATCCACGCAAGTACAAAACCACCATCAGTGTTCATCAGTGGCTCGGCTGTCGGCTACTATGGTGATCAACAAGATCATCCGTTCGACGAATGCCTGCATGTTAACAGTGAAGCGTTTCCGCACCTTGTTTGCGATAAATGGGAACAGATTGCCAAGCGAGCAGAATCCGAGGATACACGAGTGTGTTTATTGCGGACTGGCGTTGTTCTCGGTGCCAACGGTGGCGCTTTGGCAAAAATGTTACTCCCCTACAAACTAGGTTTGGGTGGACCACTTGGAAACGGTAACCAATACCTGCCCTGGATTCATATCCTAGACATGGTGCGTGCCATCATGTACTTACTTAACACCCCTCATGCCCATGGTGCGTTTAACATGTGTGCCCCGCATCCAGTAAGCAATCGCATTTTCAGCGCGACGTTAGCGAAAACGCTTAAACGACCCCATATTCTATTCACGCCCCAATGGGTCATGGAGTTGCTGATGGGAGAATCAGCTTGTCTGTTGTTCGACAGTATCAGAGCCAAACCGAAAAAACTCACAGAATTGGATTTCCAGTTCAGCTACTCAAGAATCGAACCAGCACTTAAGCACTTGCTTCATGAGCGAAGCTGTTGAATGATAAACGTTAATATACGTTTATTCTGAGCTTAATTTATGTACAAGTCGATTCTTATCACTGGTTGCTCAACCGGTATTGGTTATGTGTGCGCTCATGCCCTGAAAGCACAAGGCTTTAATGTTATTGCCTCGTGCAGAAACCCTGACGATGTCCAGCGACTGCAGGCCGAGGGCTTAACCAGCATACAACTCGACCTCAATGACCCCATCAGCATCACGCAAGGTGCAGAGCAGGCGATAAGTTTAGCTCAGGGGAAACTGTACGCTTTGTTTAACAACGGCGCATACGGCCAGCCTGGCGCCTTGGAAGACCTGCCAACCGAAGCGCTCAAAGCGCAGTTCCAGACCAACTTTTTTGGCTGGCATCAACTGGTACAAGAGATTCTTCCTAACATGCGCTCCCATGGCGAAGGCCGCATCATTCAAAACAGCTCGGTACTTGGCTTTGCTGCAATGAAATATCGTGGTGCCTATAATGCTTCGAAGTTTGCTCTGGAAGGATGGACCGATACGTTAAGACTTGAACTGGCCGACACCAATATCAAAGTAGCAATTATCGAGCCCGGCCCTATCGAAACTCAGTTTAGGCACAATGCGCTTAAAGCATTTGAAAAATGGATTGACGTGGAGTCCAGCCCACACCGCATCGCTTATGAAGGCCAGAAACAACGCTTAGACAACGACAAATCAAACAACAAATTTGCCCTGCCAGCAGAGGCGTGTGTCGCCCCTGTTCTGCACGCGCTCACTAGCGATTCACCGAAAATCCGTTACCGTATTACCACACCAACCAAGATATTCGCCGTGTTAAAAAGGATATTACCAACACGGCTGCTCGATAAAATTTTGCGACAAGCAGCATAAATTTCTTTTGTCGTCGTGTAATTTCATCGTAACAATGTGATGTCATTATGAGCATGTAGGTTAAAAAAACCTCACCTGTTCGAATCAACATCTAGGCAAACCTTACTCAAAATGATTGTAATTTTTAGTTATAGGTTTGATTAGATTTGGTATCGCCACCCGTTCTGTTTTGTAGCAATTTTTTGTTCCGATGCGAGACAATAATGACATTAAATCAGCTTAACTGGCTTAGTGTGGGTGTAGTAGTGACTTTGTTCATCCTATTCTGATACCACACCTTGCACGATAAAAATCATAATCAGCGTGCAAGACTCGCCAATTTCAGTTCGCTTGCTATTAGGACAACGCTGCTTCGGCAGCGTTTCTCCTTTCTATTAATTCAAATCTGAGCAATCCAAACATCTCGAGGTTATTTGGTGATACCGCTTGATTTTCCGCTAAATCAACTCCATATCTACAAGCAACGACAAGAAACAAAGCAAGGATACTCTGATGCAATCCCCATTTATCGTTGAGATCACAGAACAGAACTTTCGCGAAACGCTTGAAGGATCAATGAACACGCCCGTACTGATCCATTTTTGGGCTAATGCTCAGCCAGAAAGCGCACAAATATTGCCTGAATTACAAACGTTGGCTCAACAGTACAATGGTGCTTTTACCCTTGCTTTGCTTAACTGTGAAGACCAACCAGCCTTAGCGTCTCAGTTTGGCGTTCAGGTCCTTCCGACGATTGCATTGTTTATTAATGGTCAAGCTGTAGATGGATTAGGTGGCCCTCAACCGATAGACGCCATCGCAGCCATGCTACAAAAACACCTGCCAAGCCCTGATGAGCAACTACTGAAACAAGTTACTGAACTATTACAACAAGGTCAGCACGCAGAGGCTCTAAGCATCATTCACACGCTTCCTACAGAGCTACAATCACGTGGCGATGTCAAATTGGCAACAGCAGACTGCTTGCTGGAAACCAAACAGTTTGATGTTGCTCAAGAGCTATTAACCTCCATCCCCCTTGAGTATCAGGATAACTACTACAAAGGCTTAATAGCCAAACTTGAACTACACCTTCAGGCAGCTGACAGTCCTGAACTTCAGCGTATGGAGCAAGAGTATGCGGCAAATACCGACAATCTTGAGCTGGCCTGTGAGTTAGCGGTTCAGTACAACCAAGTTGGCCGTGATGAAGAAGCGTTAGAACTGCTTTGGAACATTCTAAAAGTGAACTTAGGTGCTCAGGATGGTGAAGTGAAGAAAACCTTTATGGATATTCTAAGCGCATTAGGTCAGGGTAATGCTTTAGCGGGTAAGTACCGCCGCCAACTTTACTCTATCTTGTACTAAGTCAGTCAAAATAGAGATTTCAAATAAGGTCGGTGTTTTCCGGCCTTTATTTTTGCCTGACATCAAACTAAGTCTTCCTTTCTCATATATTCAATTGTTTAATCGGGATAAATGCGTAAAAATGAACCAGATTTTATGCACTTAAGGGAATATTCCATGCCAATTGATTCATTGATTACTATCGGTATTTTTGTTGTCCTTGCCATCATTCTTCTTTCATCCGCCATAAAAACCGTTCCTCAAGGGAACAACTGGACTGTAGAGAGGTTTGGTCGCTATACCCACACACTCAAACCCGGGCTAAATTTAATTATCCCTTTCATTGACCGTGTAGGTCATAAAATTAATATGATGGAGCGAGTATTAGATATCCCCGCGCAAGAGGTCATCAGTAAAGATAACGCCAATGTGACAATTGATGCCGTCTGTTTCGTACAAGTCGTTGAGGCAGCAAAAGCCGCCTATGAAGTTAACGACCTGGAACATGCGATTAGAAACCTAACACTCACCAACATTCGTACCGTATTGGGTTCAATGGAACTCGATGAAATGCTCAGCCAGCGCGATATGATCAACTCAAAACTCCTATCCATTGTTGACCAAGCCACTAACCCTTGGGGAGTAAAAGTGACGCGTATTGAGATTAAGGATGTACAACCACCAGCCGACCTGACTGCCGCGATGAATGCACAAATGAAAGCCGAACGGAACAAACGTGCGGAAATCCTTGAAGCAGAGGGCGTGCGTCAAGCCGAGATCTTAAAAGCAGAAGGTCACAAGCAGTCACAAATATTGAAAGCAGAAGGTGAAAAACAGTCTGCTATTCTTCATGCAGAAGCTCGTGAGCGCGCAGCACAGGCGGAAGCCAAAGCGACTTACATGGTTTCTGAAGCAATAGCAAAAGGTGACATGCAAGCTGTTAATTACTTTATCGCTCAGGGCTATACCGATGCAATTAAGAGCATTGGCCAAGCTGAAAACGGTAAGATCATCATGCTACCTCTGGAAGCAACGGGGCTAATGGGATCCGTTGCGGGCATTGCTGAAATGTTTAAACAACAAAACAAAGAATAAGACCTGCCTATGGATTTTATAAGCTTACTTGATGGGATCACCTTCTGGCACTGGCTCGCGCTGGGGTTTGGTCTACTTGCTATAGAATTACTCGGAACAGCGGGTTATTTTCTGTGGCTTGGTCTGTCTGCACTGTTGGTTGGTATTTTATTGTCTCTGATGCCGATTAGCTGGCAGCTACAGTGGTTGTCTTTTGCCACGTTCAGTCTTGTCACCACTTGGTTGTGGTGGCGACGTCAGTGGAAAAAAGACAAACAAGATGATCAGTCCAGAGATCTTAACCAGAAGTACAAGCAACTGATTGGACAAACTCTTACCATAGACGAAGACTTCTCCGTTGGATTGAATAGAATCCATGTTGCCGATACCACTTGGTCTGCCCAAAGTGACCACCCCCTTCCTGCAGGCACTAGAGTCAAAATCGTTGCGGTAAAGGGTATTATTTTAGTAATAGAACCTGTTGATGATTAATTTATGTCAAAGTAATGGAGCTTACATGGCTCCATTATTATCTTTTCTCACTACTTCTTTTATTTCATTACCTTAATTTAATTCCCAATAAAAATTAAGTCAAAGGTTACTATTATTATCCTATCTATAAATTAGTAAATAACATTACCCTATGTTATAGAATCAAATAGATATTAAATTATTTCGTAACTATATTTACTCTAATTTAAAATTAAAAAATTAACTTATCATAAATAAATTTTTGATCTTTATTAGTCTGGATACATACTTAATGAATAAGCATTGTAGTTTGATGCTTATATTTTAGGTAAGTAGAAGATGTACTATGAAAGACGATATTGTTTTAGCTTAGCGATGATTACCACTCGCCGGTATAATTTTGTGTTAACTGTGGTGGCAACATCACCACTTAATTGCCTGTATACACCATTATAGCAACTGTATGCTTATAGTGGAGTGCGAATACTTAATATCCTAGCGAAAGCATATTAGATTAGTCACCTTTTAAAAATTAATCTGGTTATAAATTAATAATATAGAGACGACTCTATACTCATTAATAAGTATGAGGTTTACCATGAAACGTATTATTACTTTAGTTTTTACTTGCTTGGTATTTTCTTCTCCTATTTCGTTAGCTCAAAATGCCGGACATGTATTTGGTGCGGGTGTAGACTGCACTTTTAGCGACGGTACAGTTAAGCAACTACCTCGAGAATTGTGCAAAATGTATGGTGGAGTATATAAATAACGCTGAATATTAATTGGTTGTACGAAGTTTATCTGAGGTAACGAATCCACTTAGGTAAACTTCGTAATCAATACCAAAAATACGCTTACTGCTTGTTGCTAGCGGTGACTTAGAACTTGTAAAAGTCAGAACCAATAAAAGCATCCCAGCCCCTCTGCCACTCAGCTTTAATCATGACTTCTTCAGGCTGACCGCTGCACTGTCCATTATAACGAATACCTTTTATCCCCTTGTCGAAAGCTCGAAACGGGTCGCAATACTCCGCTTTACCAGCTTCATAGCCGTTCTTATACGACTGTTGGTCAAAAGTGACCGACTCTTTGAGCGTAGTTAAAATTTCGTTCTCATACGAGTATCCATTAGCACCAAATCGCTCACCTTGACCATACCAGTATTCTTCGACAGTTTTAGGATTGCTGCTGCATGCTTGTAGATTAAGAAATACGACTGAAACTAAAAGAACTTTCTTCATAAAACCACCTAATTACATAGTGAAGATGTATGGTAAAAAACCAATAGCTAAGATCAAAAAAAGCTGGGCGATTGCCCAGCTTTCCCTTTATTCACTAATTATTTTACGCCGAATGGCATAGTTAGAATTAGTTTAAAGTCTGTCTCATCGTTAAATGCATTTGAGTATGGGCCCCAGTCTGGCGCATCTGAATCATTGTAGAAGTTAGTGTAGTAGAAGCTGATGTTAGCATCTTTAAGCGCGCCGCCTTGAATTGCGTAGTTTGCGAAGAAGCTGTATGCGTACTCTACTAACTCATCGTAACCTGATGCTTTAGCACCTGCACCATATGCACCGCTTAGACCAGCGCTAAACCCGTTACCACCGATGTCTGCAAAGTCACGAGAAGCAGATAGGAAGAATGCGTATTCCCCATCGTGGTTAAAGTCAGAACGGTTGTTCCACCAAACGTCGTATGAACCGTTTGAACCACCGTATTGCTCAGTCAGACGGTAAGCCATGTTACCTACTTGACCACGCTTGTCATCAGAGTCTGCTGATGTGTATGTTGCGTCAGCACGGAAGCTGTATTGACCCATTGATTTAGACGTTATAAGCGCTACCTGGAATGCAGTGCTGTCGTATTGGTTGTCATCATCAACTACGTACAATTGCGGAGACCAGTATAGACCACCGTCTGTTGTACCTTTCACTTTGAAATGGAAGTTCTTACGGTCACCATCAGTCAGGGCACCGTAACCTGCGTCAAAAGAGATGCCGTTGTCTAGCGCGTAACGAGCACCGAATGAGTAAGCATCGCCTACGTCTTTACCTGCACCACCCCAGAACGTACCTTCGTTGAACTCGTAAGTTTCTTTGAACCATGGAGCCTTGTATTCATCTGCGTAAACAAAGCCTAAAGCAAGTTTGCCAAAGTTCGCGCCAATTTGACCACCACGGTATGTACCTGGAGCAAATGACCAGTTCACACCGAGCGTGCTAGGAACAGATGGTTGGAAATAACCTAATTTAGCGTTAAAGTTTTCACCGAACTTGAATTTCAGTGCCGCTGACGCGAAAGATACACCGTTGTCAGTTTTGTATGAATCACATGAGTCGCCAGCACCGTAAGGAGAATCACAGTCAAAGAAGTTCATTTCGTGTTCAAATGAACCACCTGTATCTTCACCAGCCCACATGTCGAATGTAGAGTAAATTACTGTATCGAAACCGATGGTGTCAGCCACGTAGCCAGAGTGGAAGCCGAGGTTGGCAAAAATTGAGCCGTGGTCTAGGTTAGTAACTTTAGAAGTATCATTTCCGTTTGCATCCATACCCGCACGGTCACGTGCACGCATGAAGAAGTTAACGTTACCGCTGATAGTAGACTCAGAGAAAAACTCTGAAACTGCACCCGCGTACTCTGGGCCGACTGGATCTTCAGCCATTGCAGGAGCAGCAACTACCGCCCCCATCATTGCTGCAGTAAGAGCAGATACTTTAAAAAATTTGTCCATGGATAAACTCCTGAAAAATAGATATAGCTGTTTTCTCTATCTCACCTTTAGTTGGCCGCCGAAGGAGAGAAGTAATTTCGTGCTAAAGCTTCATTATTGCTAACTGGGCTTTTTTAGTTCCTGCATACACACCGTGTATAACACGTTATTAAGACTAACTTCGCGACTAAAAACATCCAAATGGAACTTATTTTTTTTCTAAAAAAATATGAGCGACAACAAAGTTCCATATAAGTTGTTGATCCAGATCTTACTTTTACAACCCTTACATCAATAAATAAAAATAACCCTATAAATCAATGACATAAATACAATTACAAAATTCAACATGAAGTGCCTCGCAGAGTATGAAACAAAACAATTTCAATCCGCTAAGGGGAGATCTTGATCACTGAAAAGATTAAATCACTAATAAAGCAGAAATATGAGAACTTAATACAAGGAATGAAAAAGCCCCAGAAGCTTAGCTACTGGGGCTTATTAGAAAGGTCTTTATATTTTGGCTTAACTTAATTCATTAAGTCGAGTAAGTCTTGTTCGGTTTTAATTTCAATTCCCAAGTCTTGAGCTTTTGCCAATTTAGAACCCGCATTTTCACCGGCAAATAAAATATCGGTTTTCTTCGAAACACTACCGGTAACTTTCGCCCCCATCGCTTGCAGTGCTTCTTTCGCTTCAGTACGACCTAGCTGAGAAAGTGTCCCGGTTAATACCACCGTCTTGCCTTCTAATGGCAGTTCAACACCTTGCTCAGGAGCACTAATTTCTGGCCAGTGAATGCCTTGTTCTAGTAAGTCTTTCACTACCGCTTGGTTTTGCTCTTCACCAAAGAAGGTAGTGATATGCTTAGCAACAATGACGCCGATATCCTGCACTTCAATCAACTGCTCTTCTGTTGCAACCTGAATAGCTTCTAGCGTTTTGAAATGCTGTGCTAAGTTAGCGGCTGTCGCTTCACCGACTTCTCGAATGCCTAATGAATATAAAAAGCGAGGTAATGTGGTTAACTTCGACTTGTCTAACGCGTTCACAATGTTCTGCGCTGACTTTGGTCCCATACGTTCCAATACTGTCAAAATGCCCGCAGATAACTTAAACAAATCGGCTGGGGTTTCGACCATCTCTCGATCCACCAATTGTTCAATTACTTTATCGCCCAGACCGTCGACATCTAACGCTTTACGTGACACAAAGTGCTTTAGAGCTTGTTTGCGCTGTGCTTGGCAAACCAAACCACCAGTACAGCGCGTTACCGCTTCTCCTTCGATGCGCTCCACATGTGAGCCACACACTGGACATGAAGAAGGAAAAACAATATCTCGCGCGTCTTCTGGACGACGTTCGCGAATCACTGAGACAACTTGGGGAATAACGTCACCAGCACGGCGAATCACGACTTGGTCACCGATTTTCACTTGCAGACGTTCAATTTCATCTGCGTTATGCAGGGTCGCATTACTGACCGTCACGCCACCGACAAAAATAGGTTCTAATTTTGCTACTGGCGTAATCGCACCAGTACGCCCTACCTGAAACTCCACATCATTCAGCGTGGTTATCTCTTCTTGCGCCGGGAACTTATAGGCAATAGCCCAGCGCGGAGCACGAGCAACGAATCCCAACCTTTCCTGAATCGCGATATCGTCGATTTTTATTACGACACCATCAATCTCATAGGGCAATGCATCACGTCGTTGTAAAATATCTTGGTAGTACGCTTTGACATCCGTCAGGCTATCTACACGCTTAGTCTCAGGACACATTGGCAGTCCCCATGACTTAATTTGCAGAAAACGCTCATAATGACTCGACGCTAATTCCGCGCCCTGAACAACGCCCACACTGTAGGCATAGAAACTCAGCGGACGCGAAGCAGTAACACGTGAATCTAACTGACGTAAACTACCAGCTGCGGCATTGCGAGGGTTAACAAAAACTTTGTCTCCCTTTTGGCGTGCTAGTTCGTTGAGTTTTTCAAAACCCGCTTTAGGCATGAAAACTTCACCACGCACTTCAAGACGCTCAGGCCAATCATCACCTCTTAATTTCAGAGGGATAGCTTTGATGGTACGCACATTTTCAGTAATGTTTTCACCCGTTGTACCGTCACCGCGCGTCGCGGCCTGAACAAGTACACCGTTTTCGTACAACAGGCTTACTGCTAAGCCATCCAGTTTTGGCTCACAACAGTATTGCTTAACACTTTGATTACCAACCCTGTCTTGTGCTCGTTTGTGGAAACTGTCGAGCTCACTGTCGTCAAAGGCATTGTCTAATGACAGCATCGGAACTTCGTGGGTAACTTGACTAAATTCAGATAAAGGGGCTCCACCAACACGTTGGCTAGGAGAATCAACAGTAACTAAATCCGGGTGTTGGGCTTCAATATCCAGCAATTCACGCATAAGTCGATCATATTCAGCATCAGGAATCTCTGGGTTATCTTCCACATAGTAACGAACGGCGTGGTAATGCAACGACTCTTTTAATTCTTCTAGTCGTTGAAGTACGGATTCAGACATATTAAAGCCCCGTGTATTGTCAATCGGTGAGGTTGGGAATCGAAGAAAAAGGGCTCCAACCGGAGCCCTTTTATAATTTGGTGACAAGGTTATGCGTTCGCCGTCTTAAACTCAACTATTTGACGTCGATAACCCGCTAATCGGTCAGGTGTCATCAAGTTTCTTTGCTCATCCAGAACATTCCCTCCCATGTCGTCAGCAATCTGTTGCGCGGTACGCAGCATCAGGTTGAAGTTTTGTTCGGCTTCACCATAGCAAGGTAGTGTCATAAAGAATGAAATACCTTTGGTCGAAAACTCGGCTGGGTCTCCGTGCTCTAGTGTTCCTGGATGCATCATATTCGCCACGCTAAATAACACTTTTCCGTTACCCGACAGATCAACATGGCGATGGAAGATATTCATCTCACCGTAAATAAGCCCATTTTGTTGCATGCTATCAAACAGTTCTGTACCAACGAAAGGCTCTTCCCCGGCACAATGCACATTGAGAACAAGCACCTGCATTTCTGGTTCAGGCTTAGATTCTTCTGGCGTTTGAGCCACGACTGCTGGTTGCTCAGCTTCTGGCACTGCTGTATCAAACGCGGAAGGTGCGACTTCCTCAACCACAGGCTGAGCAGGCGCAGCCTCTTGCATCACAGGTTCTTCTATGACAACGTCGTCATCATGACTCTTCTGTGCAATAAATGGAGGAACCTCTTCTGGATCTTCCTTAAATGGCTTGTCTTCCGGAATACCACCCAGCAGAGGATCCGCCTCAAACTTCGAATCAAACGCGTTGTCCATACCAAAGTCTGGCTCTTTGCGTTCTTTACGAATAATTTCAAAATCGTCCTCAGGAGCAGCGCCGAAGTTTCGCTCTTGCTCTGCTGAGTCTGCATCCCCTTGGTCAACCTCTAATTTACCCAGAGGCTTGTTACCAAATTTCGCTTTGCCTTCTTTCTTACTGCTCCATAGACCATGAAACAGTAATGCCGCAATGGCTAAAACGCCAACAACAATGAGTACGAATCGCAATTCCTGCATTATTTACTCTCAATATACTTGTTTGTACTACTCGCAGTTCCTTGAGCAGCAACCCAAGTGTAATTATTCTGAATGATATGTTTACTTTACCAAAAGTATATGGAGGTTTAGAACAACTTAATGCAAGAAGTTCACTTTTTTGTTGTGATTCTTGCCACGATTCCACTTTACGAGAAGCCTTTTACTGAGGCATTGAAAGAAAAGGAGCGACAGGTACAATGAGTTTTCTTTCACTCAAAACGAAATGGATATGACGCTAAACAACCAGCCAAAAACCGGATTCGGTTATTTCCTGTATGGAATAAAGCTAGCACTTTCTCCGAAGATCAGACGCTTTGTCGTATTACCACTATTAGCGAACGTTCTTCTCGTCGGTGGTGCCATTTTTTATCTGTTCTCTCACCTTAATGTATGGATTGAGGGTTGGATTGGGCAACTGCCAGAGTTTCTATCCTGGCTCACCTATATACTATGGCCCATACTCGCGTTGACCATACTTGCCACGTTCTCCTATTTCTTTAGCACCTTAGCAAACTTTATTGCCGCACCATTCAACGGACTTCTGTCTGAGAAAGTAGAAGAATACTTAACCGGACAAAAAGTCAATGATGACGGTTTCGCCGCTGTGATAAAAGATGTCCCTCGAGTCTTGGGTCGAGAATGGCGTAAGTTGCTTTATACGCTACCTAAAGCGATTGGCTTATTTCTGCTGCTACTTATTCCGGCGCTAGGACAAACGCTAGGTCCCTTCCTTTGGTTTATATTTACCGCCTGGATGTTGGCTATCCAATACTGTGATTACCCATTTGATAACCACAAAATCCCTTTTAACGACATGCGTTACAAATTGAAACAAAAACAAGGTAAAGCCTATGGATTTGGCGTTCTGGTATCCGTATTTACCACGATTCCAATTTTGAATCTTATCGTAATGCCCGTTGCAATATGTGGTGCAACGGCAATGTGGGTCAGTGAATTCAAACACCAGAGATAATACCTTCGTTTCCTGAAGCACGGGAATTGCATTTGCTTTTCCCGATTACCTAGCTGAAATCTGGACAACCTAATAAGATATAACTTTTTAATCCTTTTCCCTTTTTTTTAGACCGAATATTCTTCTAACTATATTCACAAAACGTGTAATGAAGGAACATGACTATGAGCAAGATCTACGAAGATAACTCTCTTACTATCGGTAACACTCCCCTAGTTCGCTTAAACAAAGTGAGCAAAGGTAACGTTCTAGCAAAAATCGAAGCGCGTAACCCAAGCTTCAGCGTTAAGTGCCGTATCGGTGCGAACATGATTTGGGATGCGGAGAAGTCAGGCAAACTTAAGCCAGGCGTTGAACTAGTAGAACCGACCAGTGGTAACACAGGTATCGCTTTAGCATTCGTAGCAGCCGCTCGCGGTTACAAACTGACTTTGACTATGCCAGAGTCTATGAGCCTTGAACGTCGTAAGCTTCTTAAAGCTCTAGGTGCAAACCTGGAACTGACTGAGGCCGCTAAAGGCATGAAAGGTGCGATTGCTAAAGCAGAAGAAATCGTTGCTAGCAACCCAGACAAGTACCTACTTCTTCAACAGTTCAACAACCCAGCGAACCCAGAGATTCACGAGAAGACGACTGGCCCAGAAATCTGGGAAGCAACTGACGGTGAAATCGATGTGCTTGTAGCTGGTGTTGGTACTGGCGGTACGATTACAGGTACAAGCCGTTACATCAAAGGCGAAAAAGGCAAAGCGATTACTTCTGTTGCGGTAGAACCTGCAGAATCACCAGTGATTGCACAAGCGCTAGCAGGCGAAGAAATCCAACCAGCACCACATAAAATTCAAGGTATCGGTGCAGGTTTCATCCCAGGTAACCTAGATTTAGAACTTTTAGACCGCGTTGAGCCAGTGACTTCTGAAGAAGCGATTGAGATGGCTCGCCGTCTAATGGAAGAGGAAGGTATCCTTGCTGGTATCTCTTCTGGTGCGGCAGTAGTAGCAGCGAACCGCATTGCAGAACTTCCTGAATTTGAAGGAAAAACCATCGTAACAATTCTACCAAGCTCTGGTGAACGTTACCTAAGTACAGCACTATTTGCTGGCATCTTTACGGAAAAAGAGAACCAACAGTAATATGTGTTCAAATCAATTTTTCGTCTAAAAAAGCCCCGTTCAGGGGCTTTTTTGTTGATCCCTGCCCCACCTTTGGTAATATCAGGGCGTTTTATTTCTAGCTTCAAAATAAAGAAGCAGAACACAAAAAGGTTTCAAAGTGATTACGCACGCAAACAGTTGCGCAATCGCAAATCTTTTGACTAGTATCAGAACTAACGCGCTTTGAACTCTCCCGTGCTAGCGCACAAGGTATAAAGCAGTTAAGCTCAATCTAGTCACTACTAACAAAAAAATACATTTATTGGGGTATATCACATGTACGAGAAGCAAGTAGAAATCACAGCAGAAAACGGTCTTCACACTCGTCCAGCTGCACAGTTTGTTAAAGAAGCGAAAGCATTCGATGCAGACATCACTGTGACTTCTAACGGTAAAAGCGCTAGCGCTAAGAGCCTATTCAAACTACAAACACTAGGCCTAGTAAAAGGTACTCAAGTAACTATCTCTGCTGAAGGCCCACAAGCTCAACAAGCAGTTGATCACCTAGTTGCTCTGATGGACCAACTACACTAATCGGTGTCTCCTACTCCAAAAGCCATTTTGTGAAAACAAAATGGCTTTGTTGGAAATAGGCTCTAAACTAAGCTAAAACTATTCGTTAGCGCACCCATTATTCTCCCGTTTTATAAAG
This sequence comes from Vibrio sp. STUT-A11, assembly GCF_026000435.1. Taxonomy (NCBI): domain Bacteria; kingdom Pseudomonadati; phylum Pseudomonadota; class Gammaproteobacteria; order Vibrionales; family Vibrionaceae; genus Vibrio; species Vibrio sp. STUT-A11. The sequence goes on from NZ_AP026763.1 coordinate 2,512,402, forward strand.
TTGACCAAACTTAAGGTAAGGCTATGATTTCAGGCATCCTAGCATCTCCTGGTATTGCAATCGGTAAAGCACTACTACTTCAAGAAGATGAAATTGTCCTAAACACAAACACTATTTCTGATGATCAAGTAGAAGCTGAAGTTCAGCGTTTCTTTGACGCTCGTGATAAATCTTCCGCTCAACTAGAAACAATCAAGCAAAAAGCGCTTGAAACGTTTGGTGAAGAAAAAGAAGCGATCTTTGAAGGTCACATTATGCTTCTTGAAGACGAAGAGCTAGAAGAAGAAATCCTAGCACTGATCAAAAACGACAAGCTGACTGCAGATAACGCTATCCACACGGTTATCGAAGAGCAAGCATGTGCTCTTGAGTCTCTAGACGATGAATACCTGAAAGAACGTGCAACTGACATCCGTGATATCGGTTCTCGTTTTGTTAAGAACGCACTAGGCATCAACATCGTTTCGCTAAGCGACATCAACGAAGAAGTTATCCTGGTTGCTTACGACCTAACTCCATCTGAAACAGCGCAAATTAACCTAGACTACGTACTTGGTTTTGCTTGTGATATCGGCGGTCGTACTTCGCACACTTCTATCATGGCTCGCTCACTTGAGCTTCCAGCTATCGTTGGTACTAACGACATCACTAAACAAGTGAAGAACGGCGATATGCTGATTCTTGACGCGATGAACAACAAGATCGTTGTGAACCCTTCTGAAGCTGAGCTAGAAGAAGCGAAAGCAGTGAAAGCGGCATTCCTAGCCGAAAAAGAAGAGCTAGCGAAACTTAAAGACCTACACGCAGAGACGACTGACGGTCACCGTGTAGAAGTTTGCGGTAACATCGGTACAGTGAAAGACTGTGACGGCATCCTGCGTAACGGCGGTGAAGGCGTTGGTCTGTACCGTACAGAATTCCTATTTATGGACCGTACTGCGCTACCAACTGAAGACGAACAGTACCAAGCGTACAAAGAAGTTGCGGAAGCAATGAACGGTCAAGCTGTGATCATCCGTACTATGGATATCGGCGGCGACAAAGATCTACCATACATGGATCTACCTCAAGAGATGAACCCGTTCCTAGGCTGGCGTGCAGTACGTATCAGTTTGGATCGTCGTGAAATCCTTCGTGACCAGCTACGTGGTATCCTACGTGCATCAGCACACGGCAAACTACGTATCATGTTCCCAATGATTATCTCTGTTGAAGAAATCCGTGAGCTTAAGAAAGCAATCGAAGAGTACAAAGCAGAGCTACGTGCTGAAGGCCATGCATTCGACGAAAGCATCGAAATCGGTGTAATGGTCGAGACGCCTGCAGCGGCTGCAATCGCGCACCATCTAGCGAAAGAAGTGTCATTCTTCTCTATCGGTACTAACGACCTGACTCAGTACACACTAGCGGTTGACCGTGGTAACGAGATGATTTCTCACCTATACAACCCACTATCTCCAGCGGTACTCACTGTGATCAAGCAAGTTATTGATGCATCTCACGCTGAAGGTAAATGGACTGGTATGTGTGGTGAGCTTGCAGGTGATGAGCGTGCAACACTGCTACTTCTAGGTATGGGTCTGGATGAGTTCTCTATGAGCGGTATCTCAATCCCTAAAGTGAAGAAAGTTATCCGTAACTCTAACTTCGCAGAAGTGAAAGCAATGGCAGAAGAAGCACTTTCTCTACCAACAGCTGCTGAGATTGAAGCAGTCGTTGAAAAGTTCATTGCTGAGAAAGCTCAGTAATACGTAGTACCAAGTAATTCAATACTTAATGGCCATTAGACGGCGAAAAAAGTCGTCTAATGAGCTATATTGGTATACTATAATTCGACAGAATAAAACTAAACCTTAGGAGCATGACACAATGGGTCTGTTTGACAAACTTAAGAAGCTTGTATCTGATGACAGCGCTGACGCTGGTGCAATCGAAATCATCGCACCACTATCTGGTGAAATCGTAAACATTGAAGATGTGCCAGATGTTGTTTTCGCTGAGAAAATCGTTGGTGACGGTATTGCTATCAAGCCAGCAGGCGACAAAATGGTAGCTCCTGTAAACGGTACTATCGGTAAGATCTTCGAAACTAACCACGCATTCTCTATCGAGTCTGACGACGGTGTTGAGCTTTTCGTTCACTTCGGTATCGATACAGTTGAACTAAAAGGCGAAGGCTTCACACGTATCGCTGAAGAAGGTCAATCAGTTAAAGCTGGCGACACTATCATTGAATTCGATCTAGCTCTTCTTGAAGAGAAAGCGAAATCAACGCTAACTCCAGTTGTTATCTCTAACATGGACGAAATCAAAGAGCTGAACAAGCTTTCTGGTTCTGTAACTGTTGGTGAAACTCCAGTTCTACGTGTAACTAAGTAATTATTACTTAAGTTCAAACACGGATAAACGCTGCCAAATGGCAGCGTTTTTTATTGCCCGGAGTTTAAGTCAAACCTATCACGCAACACATTTATATCGCGCCTGACTAGGGGTTATACCAACCTAAGTAAGAAAGTGGTCATACTTAATTATAGAGAACCAGAAAACAGGCATCGAACACAAACACGCATCAACCCATCAATGGCAAATCGAGTTTGTTTATCGAACCCCGTTCCCTGACCAGTTAATTTTCCGGATTGGTATTAACCACAGAGTAGTTCGGACTTATTTCGATTGGGCTTAGAATAGCGGGAGAGAAAAAGCCCCTTTTCCTTTGAGAGAACTGGGGCTAGGTTGGTTGCCAGAGCCTATGTGGAGATCAAGAGAAATGAACACATTTCCGGCATACCGGGTGCAACTTTACATTGAAAATGATTGGCAGGTGAGAGATGAGAGAGCCGCTCATTCTGTTATAAAGTTGCTTGCCAAAAGCCCATACTCGGATCCACGTCTGGATACATTGAATACAGGCTATATACCCAAATGACCTCGAGATGCTAGGTTCAGCGAGGTCGATTGGGTATAAAAACTACTGCAATAGTGACATTGCAGAGTTTGGCAACTGTTTCGCTTGAGCAAGAATCGATGTTCCTGCCTGCTGCAAAATTTGTGCTTTGGTCATTTGCGTGGTTTCTTTCGCAAAATCTGTATCTTTAATTCGGCTGTTTGAAGCTTCGACATTTTCCTGGATATTCGCCAGGTTGTTAATGCTGTGGCTCAGGCGGTTCTGTTTCGCACCTAAATCAGCACGTTGCGCATCGACATACTTCAGTGCACTGTCCAGTACAGAGATGGCATTCTGAGAGCCCTCAACCGTCGTCATATCAATGTCTTGCACTGATGTCCTGACAGGCGTATTACTCAAGCCCAGCTCAGACGCTAATCCACCCGAGATAGAAATGTCACCTTGAACATTCGGATGAGCAACAAAAATCTGTAGCTTGCCATCTTCGCTCACTGACGCATTGATCATATCTGACTGGCCGTTAATGTACGTTGCAAGTTCTTCAATGTCGTCACCTGCTTTAGCGGTGATATTAATGTCTAGATCAGCAACCTCTCCATTCTCATCTTTGCCCATACCAGGCAGGGTAATATTGAGATCCGCTTTAGTCGGATCGATACTCCAGTCTTTACCTTTCCCGACTTCAGAGAAGAACGTCACACCGCCCATACGTGTATCGTCAGCACGGATACTGGTGAGGCCCATGATCATGGCTTCACCAGAGCTAGCACCGATCTGGAATGCCGCTTCACCGAATGAGCCGTTAAGTAGACGACGACCACCGAATGAGGTTGTTTCTGCAATACGGTTTAGTTCATCAATCAGAGCAGAAGACTCTTGATTAATCGCTTCGCGCTCTGCCGGAGAGTTAGTACCGTTCGATGATTGAATCGCCAGGTCACGCATACGCTGCATCACCGAATTAGCTTCATTCATCGCACCTTCCGCCGTTTGTGCGATCGAAATACCATCGTTTGCGTTGCGCATCGCTACATCAAGACCACGAGACTGTGCGGTCAGACGGTTCGAGATCTGTAACCCTGCCGCATCGTCTTTTGCGCTGTTAATCTTATGACCTGATGACAAGCGTTCCATCGACGTATTTAACTCGTCAGTCGCTTTATTCAAATAACGCTGCGCGGTCATCGCGGAGACGTTAGTACTAACTGTGACAGCCATTTTGCTCTCCTTTTGAGTTCGCAAGCTTATGCGAAGCGGTCAGCTTTACTCTCATTTGGATAAGCACTGACCGTAAATATTACCCGCTAAATCTGCTTTAATGCCGTTTTCTTAATTTAAAAATCCGCTCTGACAATCTCAATACAATTTGTATGCCAACTTATAAACCCGAGAAAAACGGCATTACAATTCAAAGATAAACAAACAGTTACATTTGTATAGTTGTAACTCAGTTCATCAAAGGCCAAATCCGAGGTACCGACTTTTGCCGCCTTCGGTAACAATATGCCGCTCAAACACCTAAATCTTACTTGGTAATATTTCGCTCTTAAGGCGTAGCACATAAGGCATTAAAACCCTACCAAACGGTTCAGTTGAAGCGGCGTATATAGACTCTAAATATAATTAAATAACGTCAGATCTTTGGTTTTACCAAAAGCTTGCTGCGAGGCTTGTAGAGCTCGTGAATTCTCGCTGAATTCAATAACCGCTTTCGAGTAATCCAAATCTTCGAAGTTGCTCTTTGCCTTTGCCAGCGACAGATTAAAGTCTTCGTGATTTTGCTCTTGAATATCCAGAGTACTTAGCCTTGCCCCAACATCCGTGCGCGCCTTGTTGAGGTGAATAAACGCCGCCTGAAATTCTTCAGTCATTTGGTGTAATTTTGCTGTAGCAGATGTATCCGAGACCGATTCGTCAGACCATGACATCGCTTGCTTAAAGGTGTCGAAAATACTGAAAGTCCCGCGCTTCTCAATACCAATGCTGTCGCCGGGTGTAATCTGCCCTTTTACCTGCATTTTTAACCCTTTGTACTCAATGCCTTTCTCTGGAGAGAATTCGTCCGCCTTTACTAAGCTGCCATTGCGCTCCAACTGAAAGCCAAACTTACCGTTATTCATATCGACAAACGTCACCCGGTAGGAAGCCGTATCTTCAGGGTCAACGTTGGTCGCTTTGCCTAACAACAGCTCTGAGCCGTTCTGTAACTCATAATTTGGCTGGTAATCACCAAACGGGTTGGGGATGTCCATAAACAATTTGCTGCCCGGATCGTTCATCGGCATCTCCAGCATGCTGGAGACTTTCATCTTGCGCTGATAGTCGTCACCGGCGTACTGCACACTGCCATCTTTGTCTCGATAAAAAGGCTGGCTTTTCGACTTGGTTCCTGCAAACACATAATTTCCCGACTCATCTTGTGTGTTCACTAAGCTAAGGAAGTTATTGGCTATTTCTTCCAGTTCACGCTTTTTGGCCTGTCGGTCTTCGACAGAAAGTGCACCGTTAATCATTTCCATAGAGAGACGTTTTGATTCGTCAGCGAAACTTTCTGCGTTAGCAATATTCACTTCATGGTTTTCTAAACGGTTACGTACCAAAATAATCGAACTTAAATACTGCTGTAATTGTTGTTGTTGCTGACCAATATTCTGAACGTAATGCGCAGCCAAAGGGTCGTCACTTGGCTTCAGTAACTTCTTACCCGATGCAAGTTGTTCCTGATTGTGATAAACCTTGTTCTCCTGGCGGCGCAAGTCATTTTGTACTGACTGATAGTTATGGAAACTAGAAATTCGGGTTAACACTTATTTCTCCTCCTTACCTCAGTTGTAAAATGGTGTTGAAGGTATCATTCGCCGCTTGCATGACACGTGACGAAGCCATATAAGCCTGTTGAAATTTCATCATATTGGCGGCTTCTTCATCCAGATTGACGCCGGAAATCGATGCCACACGTTCTTGTGCGGATTCATATTCCAGCTGAGCAACAGACGCTAAACGGTTAGCCGTGGCCGATTTCAACCCCACTTCAGTATTTAGGTTGTGGTAAACATCGATCAAAGTGCTCGAATTGCCATCCATCATTTTGTTGGTCTGTAACTGCTGAAGTTTTCTCAAGTTACCGTTGCCTCCTGGCGACGGTACCAGGTTGGCGGTAAATTTGTCGTTCAGCAGCGCGCCTTCTGTGAGTTCAAAAATCGTCGCATCACCATTCTTATACAGGGGATGTTTCTTCGGCACTGAAATTTCAATGACTGGATTATCTTTATCCAGCGGGTAGTCGTACTTGTCGGACAACAAATTGCCTTTGTTATCCGTAATCTTTAGCCACGATTTGTCGTGATTTTCATCCGCAGGCTGCACCGTCACCTCAAACTCTTTGACATCACCGGCTTCACGAATTTTGAACTTTGCACTGCCTTGAGCAAACGTGGTAGACGCTTCATAGCTTTGCGCCGCAATAGATTTTGCGTCGTTGGTTTCCATTTTTATGATGGCAGCACCACTACGAGTTGGACGTAACAGTACTCGTTCGCCAGCGGCAAGGCCTTCACCAATTTGGACTTTCATGCCATCCAAAACGAAAGAAGAATCCGTCTGGTCGATATCCAACTGGACCTGTTCGTCTTTCGGGGTCGTGATGCTGTACTGATCGCCATCATAGCGCAGCACGTACTCTCCACCTTTGAGGGCTGAGATATCATCCACATAAACGGCCACTTCTGCCTGAGAATCAGGCGCGGCAGACACGCGAGACTGAGCAATGAGTTCCGAATTGATATCAGTAAATACCTCTTTACCGATTTTACCGTTTAGGTCCAAACCTTGGGATTGCAACTGATTCACTTTGTATGAGAACCCTGTGGCCAATCTGCCCATCTCATCAAGTAACTGTGGTATGTGCTGGTCACGCATATTGAGCAGAGCACCAATTTTACCGTCGATATCATCCGATTGAATCGCCTTGATACCATCCCCTTCTACCATGGCTAAACGTCGCTGGAGAACATCTGGATAGCCGTCAATCATTTTCAACTGACTGGCTTCGGTACCAGACACTAAGGTGTGGCCATTGCCAATGTGAACGTTAAACCCTTCCGCATTTTTGCGCGGGGTAACCGTTACCTTGGTGTATTCTGACAGTTCCTTAATCAGCTTCTCATGTTGGTCCATCAGATCATTGTGCGGCCCAGGAGTACGCCCCATTAAACGGTGAGTATCACGGATTTCTTGCGCGATCTGGTTGATGCGATCAATCCCCATATCCAGTTTTTTATTGGTCACATCAGATTGTAATCGCACCGTTTCATGGAAATCGTTCAATGTGTCAGAAAAGATTTTTGACTTCTCAAGCACCACTTTGCGCGCGCCCAAATCATTTGGGGTATCGGACATGGTTTTGACTGCATCAAACCATTCATTGAGGTTTTCAGGAATTTTCGTCGAGGCAACCGAACTCAGCATGCCTGACAGCATGTCGAGATTATCTTGGGTATCGGTTTTATTGGCATGGTTGGTCGATGCCAAGTTGAGTTCATTAACGGCAAACTGATCCCAAGAGCGGCGAACATTTTCCACATGCACACCCATACCGTAAGTTGAACCACCAAACTGGCGCGGATCATTCGTGCCTTGAATCACTGACTGGCGGCTGTAACCTTCTGTATTAGCATTAGAAATGTTATGACCAGTGGTATTTAATTGTCTCTGAGCAGTAAGCACACTTTGAGTACCTACATTCAGAAGATCTGACGCCATACATGCCCCCAAAAACGAAAAAACCGGTAAAAATCCGATCACCTACACAAATAAAAGCAAAAGGTATGCCAAGCATGAAATAAATAGGAACTGGCGCTAAAATAAAGGCTTGCACAGTGGCAAGCCTCAAAAATGGGTTGAAAAACATATAGGGGTTACATGTTTTCTATTTTCTGTTGCACTTGTAGAACTTTATTCGCGTAGTTAGGGTCGGTCGCATAACCTGCGTGTTGAATGCCACGAATGAACGACTCGGAGTCTCCACGCTGTTGCAGCGCGACCTCATAACGCGGGTTATCGTTTAAGAAACGAACATAATCGTTGAAGCTGTCTTGGTAACTTGAGTATGAACGGAACGCTGCCGTCTCTTTAACAGGCAGTTTGTCATGAAATTCTAAGGTTTGAGTAGTCACTTTATTGCCCTGCCAACTGCGATCCGCTTTGATATTAAATAGATTGTTGCTGCTGCCACGTGCGTTCTTCACCACTTTTTGCCCCCAGCCCGTTTCTAACGCCGCTTGAGCAAGAAGCAGTGATGGCTCAACCCCTAATGCCTTGGCAGCTTTTTCGGCATAAGGCTTCATTGAATTTACAAAAGATTCCGGAGAGTCAAATCGAGTCGGCGCTTGGGTGTTAGCGACAGTATGGTTTGGACGAGCTAACTCGCCAGATTCAATCAAACGTTGCTCGATTTCACGTGCTTTTTGTGGGTCTACACGGCGATATTCAACAGCACTGTTTGCCGCATCACGCACAGCGGTGTCACTCTTATCATCTCCCTGACCTGCTGTCAGCTGCGCCACAATCATATCTGCCAACCCCATTGAACCCGAAGCACTCAACTCACTCGCCATTTGCTCGTCCAACATCTGACGGTAAAACTTTTCGTTCTGACTGTTCATGAAATTCGACTCGAAACCTTCGTTTGCTTCACGCATCGACTTGAGCATCATTGAGGTGAAAATGGATTCGAACTGTCGCGCTGCCGCACGTAAGGCTTCGTGCTCACCATCTTTGCCCTCCTTAACTGCTTTTTGTCTTAGAGTATCGAGTGAGCTGATGTCGTGGATAAAGCCGATATCGTTAGGATTCTTAATCATTGCCGCCTCCTAACGACTTAGATGATGATCAACTGGCCTTCAATCGCACCAGCTTGCTTTAATGCCTGCAAAATCGCCATCAAGTCTGAAGGCGCAGCGCCGACTTCATTGACTGCGCGAACCAAATCGTCCAACGTCAACCCCGGCTCAAACTTAAACATTTTGCCCTGCTCTTCGTTCACTTCAATGTCAGAATCCGGAACAACAACCGTCTGGCCGCCCGAGAAGGCATTCGGCTGACTCACACTGAGATTTTCTTTGATGGAAACTGTCATACCTCCATGCGTTACAGCGGCTGGTTTAAGGCGCACATGCTTGCCAACAACGATGGTACCCGTACGGGAATTCACAATGATCTTTGCAGCACTATCGGCTGGGTCAAATTCCAGGTTTTCAATCGCAGACAGAAACGCGACTCGCTGGCTTACATCACGCGGTGCGCGTACACGAACGGATGTCGCATCGACCGGACTCGCCATTTGAGGGCCAAGAAAATTGTTAACAGCGTCAGCCATACGCTGCGCCGTGGTGAAATCAGACTCTAGCAGATTAAAAGTAATGTAGTCACCACGACCAAATGGATTGGGAATTTCGCGCTCTACCGTCGCACCACTGGAGATAAGCCCGACAGTTGGGTTATTACCGACAATCTTTGAGCCATCGGCACCTTCCGCACTGAAGCCACTGACAACCAGATTACCTTGTGCAACGGCATATACCTGGCCATCTAAACCTTTTAGGAAGGTTTGCAGTAAGGTGCCACCACGCAGGCTTTTCGCGCTACCGATAGATGACACCGTGACGTCGACTTGCTGACCGGGCTTAGAAAAAGGCGGCAATGTTGCCGTTACCATCACAGCGGCAACGTTTTTAATTTTTGGTTTGGTTCCCGGCGGCAGCTGAATGCCGAAGTTTTGCAGCATGGCCGCGAAGCTTTGTTCAGTAAACGGGTTGGACTCCCCAGTACCCGGCAAACCTGAAACTAAACCATAACCCACAAGTTGGTTGCTACGAACCCCTGCCACTTGTGCGACGTCTTTAATACGTGCAGCTTGAGCAGCAGTTGAAAACAGCGCAGCGCTCAGTAGGAGTAAAAAGATTTTTTTCATGCTTACCTATCTCTCGCAATTAAATTGCCGCAGTACGGCACCTTAAAGCGCTACATTAAAGAATCGTGCCAAAAAGCCCGGCTGTTGCATATCTTGTTGCAACCCCGTTCCTGAATACTGAATTCGAGCGTTTGATACACGGTTGGAAGCAATCGTATTGTCAAAATTGATGTCATCAGGGCGAATAGTGCCACTTAGACGAATGTACTCATCACCCGTATTCAGCGTCATCCACTTCTCGCCACGGATAACCAGATTGCCGTTTGCCAGCACCTCTATCACTTCGACAGTAATGTAACCACTGATGCTGTTACTCTGTTTCGCTGAAGAGTCACCCACAAAGCTGTTACTGCTATTCAAGTCGTAGGAAAAATTATAATTTCCGCCGACTTGCAGTTCTTGCCCACCGACAGACAACGGATCCATGGTTGAGTCATTGCTTTTTGACAAATCAGCGTTCGCACTTTTGGTTGCGCTCGTGGTTTCATCTAACGTGACAGTGATGATGTCACCGATACCACGAGGCTTAGAGTCATCATAAAGGTCGGTAATGTGTTCAGGACTGAATAATGATCCTGTTGCCGCAGCGTAATGCTCCGGTTTCTGTTTCGGATGAATGGGAGCCCATGCCGGATCGTCGGCCACCGGATCAGCTCTGCCACGCAAGGTATCCACTATACCGCTGCTCTCTTCTTTTGATTTATCGCCTTCAACGGCATCAACAACCGTCGTAGCTTGAGAAACGTCATCGGTTTCAATCGGCTCTAACATGGCACAGCCAGACATGGTGCTAATAAGCGCAAGCAGGCAAATACGTTTCATCATAAGCTCCTTAATCACGATGCCTACACCGTTAAAGCTGCTGGTTAACGAAGCTCATCATCTTATCGACAGACGAGATTACTTTAGAGTTCATTTCGTAAACGCGCTGCGCTTCGATCATATTGACCAACTCTTCAGTCACATTCACGTTGGATGCTTCCAGCATGGACTGACGGATTTCACCCAAGCCATCCAGCCCCGGAACCCCTTCTTGCGGGTCACCACTCGCACCAGTCGGCAAATAGAGGTTCTGACCAATTGGCTCTAGACCACCAGGGTTAACGAAATCGGTAATGGTCAACTGACCGACGACTTGGTTGTCTTGCTGACCACGAACACGGACCGACACTTCACCGTCCGTGCCGACAGTAATTGAAATTGCATCTTCAGGAATGACGATTTCAGGTTCTACCGGGTAACCAGAGCCTGACGTCACTAGAGTACCTTCACCGTTCAGCGTGAATTGGCCATTACGCGTATAACCGATGTTGCCGTCCGGTAAGGTCACTTGGAAGAAACCATCACCTTCCACCATCATATCCAGCGCGTTGGTGGTAGTTTGTGCGTTACCGTGAGTATGCACTTTTTGCGTGGCAACCACTTTAGAACCGGCACCCAACATCAAACCACTTGGCAATTCTGTATTCTGCGAGGACTGGCCACCCGGCTGATTAATGTTCTGATAAAACAAGTCTTCGAATACGGCGCGGCTCTTTTTGTAACCAACCGTTGAAGCGTTCGCCAGGTTGTTTGAAATCGTTGCAATGTTGGTTTGTTGGGCGTCTAAACCGGTTTTACTAACCCATAGTGCTGGATGCATTGTGAACCTCTAACTCTGTTAACTCATACGAAGCAGTGAATCTGAAGACTTGTCCATCTCTTCAGCGGTGCTCATCATCTTGACTTGCATTTCAAACTGACGCTGAAGGTCAATTAATGCCGTCATTTCACCTACGGCATTGACGTTACTACCTTCAATGGCACCCGTTTGGATACTGACGGTTGCGTCTGCTTCGTAAGGCTGGTTTGGAGTTTTATGGCGAAATAAGCCATTGGTGTCTTTAAATAAATTGCGATCGTCAGTTTTCACAAGTTTGATACGATCAACCACTTGTAATTCTTCTGCTGGAGCACCTTGCGGAAGTACAGAGATGGTGCCATCACGACCTATTTCAATTTTAGAGAGAGGGATGGGTAAAGTAATCGGTGCGTCATTATCACCCAACACAGCATGGCCACTCGCATTCGTCAGTAAACCATTTTGATCGACTTTTAAGTTGCCGTTACGGGTCAACCCTTCTTTACCAGTGTGGTCTAAGACAGACAGCCAACCGCTGCCTTCGATAGTAATATCCAAATCGCGGCCAGTGGTGATCACACTGCCTTGAGCAAAGTTATGTCCCGGACGCTCTGTCATGCTAAACACACGTGAAGGGAGCCCTTCTCCATACGCTTGCATCGAACGAGCCTGTGCTAAATCGGCACGAAACCCCGTGGTGCTCACGTTGGCCAGGTTGTTGGCACGCAATTGCAGAGCCTGCATGTTTTGCTTGGCGCCGCTCATTGCGAGAAACAGTGCGCGATCCATAAATTACTCCCTAAAGTCCTCTGTACTTGAGAGTAAAAGCAATACTTATGCCAAAACAAAATGCACTTAATACTCAATAGCTTGACTTTAAAACAAACTAGATAAAGGAAAGTTTTGCAGGATAAATCCGGAAAGAGGCAAGTTTTTGATCCTTTGAGCGGCAATGGCGGCAACGAAGAGATCAAATAATGCTTAGCCCAAAGTGCAATGCCGCTCGTTTAACAGCGAACGGTACATCGCAACCCCCGTCATTCTGGACAGCGACGAAGGAGCGTGATTCAGAATCTTCTATCCGAGCACTTTGTTGCCAACATTGTTCCTAACTCTGTTCAGCGCACTGATAATAGATTCCTAGTCTCGCTATGGCTCGCTGGAATGACTCAATAAGGGGCGTTAGCGACTGGCATTACAGCCCGAAGTGAGGTAATTTCGGGCTAAGCATCTGATGAATGTCATGAAGTAATCAAGTGAGCCGCCAAGCAGCGTCACTTGATAAAGCAGATTATCGGGCTATCGGACTAGCGCTCTAGCGAATCTGCAGAATATTTTGTTGTAGCTGGTTATGCACTTCTAGCGAACGCGAGTTAGCCTGGAAGTTACGCTGAGCCGAAATCAGATCCACCAGCTCCTGAGTCATATCAATATTAGACTGCTCCAGTACGCCGTTATTAAGGGTACCAAAAGAACCTTTATTGGATTCACCCCAGATTTTGTCACCAGAAAACTGAGTTGAGTCCCACTGAGTGCCGCCTTTTTTATCCAGACCTTGTTCGTTAGGAACACGGACGAGCGCAACGCGGCCTAAGGTGACGTTTTCACCGTTTGAGTATGTGCCTAACACGCTGCCGTTTTCATCAAAGTCAACTTTGGTCAGGAAGCCCGTCGTTGCACCATCTTCATCAAACTTGGTCAGTTCAAACGGAGCCGCAAACTGAGTTGATGCATCCAAACCAAAGTTCAGAGTTTGCATTGGATCGGCACCATTGAGGTTGATTCCCGCATTTGCTCCCGCAGCTTCACCACCTTCACCTGTTGTACCACCTAACGCGACAGACGTTATCGGGTTGCCGCCGTTTAAGCTCGCCAGCGTGCCATCATTGTTGAACTTCATCGTGTGACCAACATGACCAGATGCGGTTGTTGCATCACCTTGAGCAATGTTAACCGGCTTCTCACCATCTTTGTCTGTGACCGTGTAGTAGGCATTCCAGGTATTCGGCTGAGTCTGGTCTTTCAGGTAGTAAGTGGTCAACTTGTAAGACTGACCCATTGAGTCATAAATGGTTGAAGACGTTGAACGGTTGTAAGTATCTGGATCAGAAAAATCAAACTGAGTCGGATCTTTCAAATCACCATTCGCAGGTAAGTTTACGCCCACTTCAATGTTCGCCGTTTGTTTTGGCTTACCAAACTCGGCTGGAATATTGATTGGCTGTGGCTCGTAAGATGACACCTCACCAGAGTCTGGGTTGACCTGATAACCAAGCAGAAACTCATCGTTCGCCGTTACCATGTAGTTGTCTCTGTTCAGGTGGAACGCACCGTTACGTGTCATTTCATTTTGCTGCGGCACCAAACGATCTTTTGCCACGGCGAAGAAACCCGTTCCTGATACACGCAAATCCATCGGGTTATTGGTGTATACACTTGACCCTTCATGGAACTGCTGTGCCACCTGGCCAGCCTGAGCACCACCACCCGGTGTTGTTTTGGCGTTGGTGAACAAAGAGTTTGAGTAAACATCCGCAAACTCGGCACGAGACTCTTTAAAGCCATACGTATTGGCGTTTGCAATGTTGTTACTGGTGGTGTTTAAATCCAATTGAGCGGCGGACAAACCGCTTAAAGATACATATGACATTCCAAAGTCTCCTGATCTCGCGTGTTATGCGTTACGCTTTGCCAACTTCCAATACTTCTGCAAGTCGAACTGGCGATTCAAAACCCGCCAGATTGAGTAATACGTTTCCGTCACCCTTGCCTAGTAATACGCTGTTTACATTGGCATAAGTGGAGACTGGGAACTCTTGCGACGCTCCATCCACTAAGCCAGATGCTTTCACTTTGTATTTACCGGCAGGCAATGGATTCCCGCTTTCATCATTACCGTCCCAGAGTACACGGGTGTCACCGGCTGGTTTCGCCCCTACCTCAAAAGTACGAACCAATTGGCCAGCTTCGTTTTCTACCCGAACAAATAAATTATCGATAGATTGCGAAAGCTTAACCATGGCTGCCATTGGTGCTTCATCTTGCTTCACACCAGCGGCCCCTGGAACCAACACATCTCGCCCAACCAGAGAGGAAGCTTGTAACGCTTGGTTCGATGTCATGGACGAGTTCAAACTCTCAAACTGAGTGTTCATTTTGCCAATGCCATCAACGGTCGCAAATGACGCCATTTGCGCAATCATCTGGTCGTTACCGACAGGCTTAAACGGGTCCTGCTGAGACAATTGCTTGGTGAGCAAAGATAGGAAGTCTTCCTGTTTCAGGTCCTGCTTACCTGTACTCTCTTGCGCTTTTTTGTTCTCTTGTAGGCTTTTTAGCTGGTCGATGTAGGACAAGCCGCTTTGACCAACGTTGTTAAATCCGGCCATACGCTACCTCCTTATCCTTATTGACCCATCTGCAGCGTACGCAGCAGCATTTGTTTGCTTGAATCAGCGACTTGTACATTAGTTTGGTATGCACGAGACGCCGAAATCATATTTGCCATTTCTTCCATTACATTAACGTTTGGCTTATAGATGTAGCCTTCTTCGTTTGCAAGAGGATGATCAGGGTTGTACTCCGCATTCAGCGGTTTATCACTTTCTACAATCCCCAACACTTTCACTGGTACCGTATTACCGCTACGCATGGCATTACCTAACTCAGCACCAAATACAGCATGACGCGCTTTGTAAGTGTCTTTCGCAGAGCTGCTGACACTATCCGCATTCGCCAGGTTGCTTGAGGTAGTATTCAGACGAACAGACTCAGCGCTCATTGCGGAACCTGTCACATTGAAAACGTTAAATAAGCTCATCTAAATTAATCCCCTTTGATTGCCTTGGTTAAGTTCTTGAATTTGCCACCTAGAAAGTCGAGTGATGCCTGGTGTCTGATTTGGTTCTGCATGAACAGATTACGTTCTAAATCCAAATCTACTGTGTTGCCATCACCCGTATCAGGTTGGGTAGGAAGACGATATAGCTTGTCCCCTGTCAACGTTGTAGTGGCAGGAATATGCCGACCATCGGTTCGATTAAGACTAATGCTTGCCCCCGATGTTGCCGCTTGTAATTCCTTGGCAAAGTCTAAACCTCTTGCTTTGTAACCAGGTGTATTGGCTTGTGCGATGTTGGTGGAAATCACCTCAGCATTGCGCTCACGTACGCCCACCGTGTGTTGGTGGATGCCTAGTGCATTGTCAAAAGATATAGCCATGCTTGCCTCTACAATTAGAACTGACCGGTATAAATAACTAAAAAGCAATTACTATGCCAATTAGAGGAGGAGGGGAGGTTCTAGGATCCTAGGTCCTAGTAGAGTCCGCTGGGAATAAAGCGATAAACGTAAATACTTTATTTGCTTCTTAGGAATACAGATTACCGAATACCGGTTTTATTTCCCTTTCCGTAACCTGTAAGCGAAGCGCTCCGTATTCCAAAGCAACAAGCACCTTCGTTAATGCTTTTCACTGAACTTACCGCATACACACCTAGGATCTAGGATCTAGCCCCTAGGATCTTTCAGTTTATAAATGATACCCGGATTACAACGCACCATTTCAAAACGGTCCGTTAGCCCGGTTAAAGACTCAGATGCACCCAGCAGTAGATAACCACCCGGATTGAGCTGGTTTGCCATTTGATTGAGCACTTTGGATTTCATCTCTGGTGAGAAGTAAATCAGTACATTACGGCAAAAGATAATGTCAAACTTGCCCACCAGCGCGTAGCTGTCGAGCAAGTTTTGCGGGCGAAAGTTGACCAGGCGCTTTACATTGTCTTTCACTTTCATGCGGCCATCTCCGTTGTCTTCAAAAAAGACACGGCGACGCTCCGGAGAGAGACCACGACCCAAGGCTAAATTGTCATACACGCCAGCGCGACACATCTCCAGCATACTGGTCGAAATGTCGGTCGCGGTGATAGAAATACTTGGCAATAATCCTGGTTTACGCTGCTGCGTTTCCAAAATCGTCATTGCGATGGAGTACGGCTCCTGACCCGATGAACTGGCGGCTGACCAGATTTTAATTGGCCGTTTGTTTGCCGCGAGTTCCGGCAATAATTTCTCAGCTAAAACCGTGAATGGATACGTATCTCGAAACCACAATGTTTCGTTGGTTGTCATCGCGTCCACAGCCGCAATACGTAGCTCCCGGTTGCGACCCACGACCACATCACGCAGTAAATCAGACAACGAAGTGAGCTTAAACTTGGTCACTAACGGACTTAATCGGCTGCGCACTAAGTACTGCTTACTATCGCCGAGAACAATACCACACTGCGCTTCGAGAAAACGGCTGAAATCACGATACTCTTGATCACCAATTGTAATAGCAGTCATTCATGTCTCTTTATTCTATTAATGCAGATTTAACCGCGTTACCCAGTTCGTCTGGGTTAAATTTCGCAATAAAGGTGTTCGCCCCTACGCGATCAACCATGGCTTGGTTAAATACACCACTTAAGGAAGAGTGGAGAATAACATAAAGATCTTTCAAATCCGCATTTCTTCGAATTTCAGCAGTGAGAGTGTAACCATCCATCTCTGGCATTTCGATGTCAGAAATGACCAAAGAAATTTGCTCGTAAATATCGCCTTCTCGAGCCATCTCAAGCAAGGTATTGTATGCCTCTTTGCCATCTTTAACCGACAAAACTTCAAAGCCTATCGAACGGATAGCCCGCTCCAACTGTTTGCGCGCCACAGTTGAGTCATCGGCAATCATGATACGACGAACAATAGGTTTGACCTGCTCCGCCTGAGCGATTTCCTCACCAATCGCAGCATCCATCGTCTCATCAACCGGGGCGATTTCCGCTAAGACTTTTTCTACATCGAGAATTTCAACCAGCTCATTATCAATATTGGTTACTGCCGTCAGGTAATGCGCTTTACCCGCGCCTTCTGGAGGCGGCAAAATAGCTTCCCAGTGCATGTTTATGATGCGCTCAACCGAAGACACCAAAAACGCCTGGATGGTACGGTTAAACTCAGCAATCACCACAAAACACTTGTCTATATCCGTGGTTGGGCGGCCACCAATTGCCAGACTCAAATCAATCACTGATACAGTATGGCCACGAATATGAGCAACACCTTTTACTAATGGGTGTAGGTTTGGCATGACTGTCAGCTTTGGACATTGCAGCACTTCTCGAACTTTAAATACGTTAATGCCGTAACGCTGACGTCCCATCAATCTAAAGGTCAACAATTCCAATCGGTTCTGACCGACGAGTTGCGTACGCTGATTCACTGAGTCAAGAATCCCCGTCATATGCTCATCTCCATCTCAAACTTTTTGTTTTTAAATGATACTCTACCACTGGCAAGCGTTGTTCCAGGGAGATCTTATGGCGTATTTCACTATCACTTCGACCACATTGACTAAGACAATATGTAGAGCGGTATTCACAAAGTACGCTAAGGCTATCGGCATTTTGCTCAGTATATTTAGCTTTTTTGTTCACTCAGCTAGTGATAATCAGCTCGAACAGATAAAAACGGCGGCAGAACAGCACGTTCTAGCCACTGTCGAGCAGCCTGCAGGCGGTGAGTTAACCGTCAATGCAGCAAATATCGACTCCCGGATTAAAGCTACAGACTGCCCCGATGTTCTCAACACATCAGCGTCTACCACCAGCAGCGCACGCAGCAATATTAATGTATTGGTTGAATGCCCGGCTGATAACTGGAAAGTTTATGTCCCAGTACGTCTATCGGTCTCAGTTCCGATGATTGTCAGTACTCGCCAGCTTGTCCGTGGAGAAATCATCAGTACTTCAGACGTCACCACGTCAATGATTGAATTACAGCGCTTTCGCAAAGATGGCTTTACCGACCATTCTCAAGTCGTGGGCGCGAAATTAAAACGGAGTGTTCGTCTGGGAGACGTGATTGAGCGCAATGATGTTTGTGTTGTATGTCGCAATGAGAAAGTGACGATTCAAGCGGTAAAATCGGGTATGGTGATCACGACTCAAGGCACCGCGTTACAAGATGGTGCCGCTGGCGATCAAGTGAGAGTGAAAAATGATAAGTCTCAACGTATAATAGAGGGCATAGTCACTGGCATTGCGGAAATCACCGTCAACTTTTGACCTTTCGGCGAACAATAGCGCGTGATTAAAATCGATCAATAAAAGTGCACAAAATGACTAAAGTTATTTTGGTATTGGTCGATAGTCTGAGTACCAGTATTACGATACAAGGCAAAGGTTAAACATGGCAGGTATAGACAATATACGTTCAGGTCAGATGATGACGACTAATAATAGTCGCGCGCCTGCACGTAATGACTCGAAAGCGACCAGCGCAACAGAGTCACAGAAAATATCAGCACAGCAAGATGCAGTATCATTGAGCCAACAGAGTAAAGACGTCAACAAACTCCAGAAGGATATGGCAGCTTCACCGGCTTATGACAGTGCAAAAGTGGCGGCAATCAAAGAAGCAATCGCAAACGGCTCATACAAAGTTGATCCAGAAAAACTGGCCGACAATATGATTAAGCTTGAAAGCGAATTGCAAGGCAAAATCTAACTGACTTGGGCTCAAGGTAAGTATTCATGGCAGCATTAGTCGATCTCGTAAATTTCCAATTAGAAAATGCAAAAGCACTTTCTGTGATTTTACGTCAGGAAACACAAGCCATCACTGCACGTGTTTCTGCTGATATCGAAAGTATTGCCAAACAAAAGATGACACTCATTGATCAATTAAAGACCACTGATCAGCGAATCGCCTCTCACCCGCATGTCAATCAGCTTACCGAAGATGAACACCTAAGTCAGGTGGTAAACCAGATCCAATCTATCGTTATTGATTGCCAACAAGTCAATCAAATGAATGGTGAATCGCTCAATCGAGCGCAACTGAGCTTCACTAAACTCAATAATATGCTTCAACGCACCCACGGCAAAGTTGGTATGACTTACAATGCCGGAGGCCAAACCCACACTATTTCGACGCTAGGTACCAATATCAAAGCCTGATCTCTGCTTTTGATTACCCTAATCGTTCCACCACTCCGAGTGACAAGCATAAAAAACAACCCATTGTTATTAATCAGCCGCCAGAAAGATTATCTGTATTGGTAGAGCCGTTAGAACAAGGTCTGCTGACGCTTTTCAGGTACCTGCTGTACTTCACCATAATTACGTAGCTTATCCATTTTTCGGATGTCCAGGCGAAGCTCTGTGACATAACTGTCTTCTACCAAGTAGCTTCTCACCACTTCCGCGCCGCGAATAACGCCGTCAACCGCACCAGTAGTACTCTCGGTACCCAACCGTTGATCTTGTAACTCCGCTCGGCCACTGACACGCATACCATATACTTGCTCTGCCAGTTCACGGTAGGCATCAATTTTCGATGCGCGCATTGCTCGAACTCGTTTTTCTTCTACAGTGCGACCGGTTTGCTCACTCACGCTGGCATAACCTACCGCGACGAGCAGTTCATCCTGACGCATCTGCTGCAATGGCTGACAACCCACAAGCACCAAGGTAGCAATAATAAATAGTAGTTTCTTCATGGCTTTATCCTATGGGCGGAGAATGACAGTGTATGGCTGACGAATGGTTGGGTCTGAGCGAATCAGCACGCCATCTTGAGTACGAATACTGTTCAGCGTATCTAAGTCACGGCCAATACGATCCGCTGGCAAGAAGCCCTGTGCCGTTGCGACGACAATTCGGCTTTGCATACCCACCACACGGGCGTTGACTAACACACCGCCCTCTTGGCGTAGCATAGTACCAGTGAGTACATATTGGATTTCTTGCTCTTTGGCGAGTTCTTTCCAGTCTCGGCTCAATGCAAAATCGCCCTGTTGGGTCACTTGAATCGAACCCGTCGTTTTGAAATCCACCACTTTAAAACCACGACGCTGGAATTGATGGATGAACCCTTCAGATACCGAGTTCCCCAACCAATTCGTCGCATCCATATTTTGTAAATCAACGAATGACGTGATCGCAATAGGTGTGCGTGCAGAAACCGCAACGTTAGACACCATCAACTCTTCCGTCATGCTTTCGATAAAGAAATCCATAGTATGACGCGGGCTGTCCATTAGCATGAACTGGCTGCCTGAATAGGTTTCTTTACCATTGTAAATTGGTGAATACGCGCACGATGTCAACAGCGTCATCATCGATGCGGCAACAAGCCATTTTTTCATGGTTTGATTCTCCAGATAATCTCGGGTCACTGTTCCTTACTATTACAGGCAAGAAAGGTAATGTTGGAACAGTCCTTGCTTTTCTTTTGTTTGTCCAAACGAAGAAATCGCCACCAAACTTCACTGAATTTGTTAAAGCAATATTTATACCTGAACGGTTACAAGCCATGAAAAAAATATTAATCAGCGTATTTTCAATCACTTTCGTTCTGCTGCTGCCTTTTCGTGCAGTCGCTGCGTGGTATGAAGTGACAGGCGTTGCCACGATCGTTTCTTCTGATGATGCGGCAAGGCTACACGCCTTAGAGGATGCGCTTTTTAAAGCCGTCAACTTTTCGGGTGCCGATATCGGCAGCATCAGCAATTTAATGCCGCTATTAGAAGAGAACCGCAAAGAGTATCAATTCACAAACCATGAAGTACGCTACATTCTGGTCGAATCAGAGCGTAAACGAAGTGGAAAAATGATGATGAAGCTCCGTGTCGATATCTATCCATCGGCAATGGGTTGCCACACAGCTCAATACAAGAAGACCATCCTCGTCGGTAATATTGATGTTGCCTCTCCTCAGCAAGCGGTGATGGGACAAATTTATCAAGTCGGTGATGACTTTAGTCATGTGGTGAATCGTCAGCTCGATCAAACTTCTCGCAGCTTCGTCTCTGTGGGCACTACCGACTACTCAATAAGCCGAAACTACCCTGCTCGTACTCAGATGATTGCTGAGGATAATGGGGCACAATACATTATTGGCGGTGTGATTACTGACTTAACCGCGACGATTGAATCTCAAGTACTGAAAAATGACATCATCAACCGGCAGTTTGCCTTAGAGATGAAAGTTTATGATGGTAAAACTGGCCATGAAGTCTTTTATAAAACCTACCGTGAAGTCGCTCGCTGGCCGTTTGCAAAAACCAGTCAGGTCGACACACGAAGCGCACGATTCTGGGCATCTACTTATGGTGAAATGATGCTGCGCGTAAGCCGTAACATCATGTTAGATCTGGAATCAGAACTGTCTTGTAAGATAACCTTGCCGGAAGTGGTGGCTGTTTACGGTAACACGGTTACCATGGATTTAGGCCGGATGCACGGTGTTAAAGAAGGCGATAAATTGCAATTGTGGCACACCGCTTCTTTTATCGACCAAAGCGGTTTACCGCGCAATAAAGTATCGCAAAGCGAAGTGACCTTAACCGTGTCGCGTGTTTATGAACACGAAGCAGAACTGAGCATCGATCAGCCTAACTTATCATCAAGCGTTCAAATTGGCGATGTAATGAACAAGATACTCTAAAAGACAACATTAGGTCTTGAGATATGCGTACTTTTGAATATTATAGGTGACGCATCTTATTTGATTATACCAACTGTAGTACTTGGTATTACGCCCTCATGGCACAGCTGGATAGCGCAGTCCCCTCCTAAGGGACAGGTCGTAGGTTCGAATCCTACTGGGGGCGCCACATCAGAGCCTTAGTTAGTTATTGGACTAAGGCTTTTCTTTTCTCCTAATTTGATACCACTCGAGACAAATCACTGCTGTTCTCTGTCTCTGTTTCCTGAACATTTACTAACGGCGCAAAACCAATTTGAAAGACAGCTATTTACAGTTTTGTATTTTATGACTTTAATTATTGATGAGTTTTGCTTACCCTTTCGGCTATTAATAAGAATGTTATTTAATGCTATGTCTAAGAGCAATTTGATTACCAATACCGGACACCGTTTTATATCAAAAGGTAAAACAGCCTTTAAGATCCACATCCACACCCCTGAGGATACGGTACTTCACCGCTCTGTAGGGTTCGTGCGTATTGGAGAGGAGAAAGGATTAAAGAAAGCCATTAAATTGAGAAATGAATTGGGGCAGCAGATGTGGGGCAAATTTTGGCGACGCCTTTTGAAAGATCCTTATCTGATGACAAGATTACCACACAGCGTTGAACCGAAAATCGTTCATAAGCCCAATCCGACTCTAGAGAACCCAGACAATCGAGACACTTGTTACATTGCCAAGTGGCGAGAGTTTAACGAACACGGAGAATATAAGTACAAGACCGTCGTGCGCTCAATCAGCAAATACGGCAAGCTTGCCGCATACATGCAAACCAAAAAAGCATTGCTGGAAGCACACAAGGACAATCTGGAGATACTCACCTTTATGGGACGCCTAAACAGTATCGATCTTAAATAACCCACTGTACTAAGCCACTTCTGGCTGCAACTGTTTTTTGCATCGACAATAGATATAAAAATGCCCCCAGAAAGCGAGCACTTTTGGGGGCATTTAAGATCAGAATTCTATTCGTTTAATGAGTATCTTAT
The DNA here is from genome assembly GCF_026000435.1 of Vibrio sp. STUT-A11. NCBI lineage: Bacteria > Pseudomonadati > Pseudomonadota > Gammaproteobacteria > Vibrionales > Vibrionaceae > Vibrio > Vibrio sp. STUT-A11. The sequence continues at coordinate 2,535,423 of NZ_AP026763.1, forward strand.
TGCTGAACTTGGTATTCAAACTCAGGAACAATCACTTCTACACGACGGTTTTGTTGACGACCTTCACGCGTTTCGTTTGATGCGATAGGGTTGTTTTCACCTTCACCACGAGCGTGGATGCGTGATGCATCAATGCCTTTTTCTACTAGCGCGTTAGCAACAGATTCTGCGCGTTGCTCAGAAACTTTCTGGTTGTAAGATGCAGCGCCAGAAGTATCTGTGTAGCCTACTACTTCAACATTCGCTTGTGGGTGCTCGTTTAGGAAAGCAACCAAGTTGTCTAGTTTAGCTGCGCTTTCAGGTTTTAGTGTTGTGCTGTTTAGATCGAAGCCACCAGTACCGATAGTTTGCGTTTCGAATGTTTTCGTTACAACGACTGGCTCTTCTACAACAACCACTTCTTCAACGATTGGCGCTTCTTCAACAACTGGTTCTTCGCTGCCACCAAACTTGAATGAAACACCTAGCGTCGCAGTATTGCCTGTTGCGCGCACAACATCGTTGTTGATATCAGTGATGGTTTGGTACTCCGCACGAGCTGTTACGTTTTGGCTTAGGTTAAACTCAAGGCCAGCAGCACCCAGGTAAGAGTAATCGTCTTTACCATCAAACATCACGTAAGCGCCACCCACTTTACCGTAAAGTGCAATGTCTTCAGTGATTGGTAGGCTGAATTTAGGAGCAAGAGTGATAGCTTCTACGTGACCACCGAATGAAGTCTCGTCAAAATCACCAACGTTGTCAAAACCTGCTTCAACAGCAATGTAGTCGTTGAATTCGTAACCAACAAAAGCACCAAGAGTTGAGTCATCTTTATCGCAAGACTGACCGGCTACACAAGCATCTTCCAACCAAGATTTACCCATTTTACCGCCAACATAGACTTCTGCTTGAGCCGCTGATGCCATAAGTAAAGATGCTGAAATTACCGCTGCTAGTTTTTTCATTATTGATTCCTATTAAGAATTACTTTTATTAGTTCTCGAAATGCGTCGCCAACTGACGTTGTATTCCGGTTTGATTCATTCCTTGAGCGTATTACCGAAGCCGACTTTGTGCATGTATATGCAAATCACTTATCAAAGGTTGTTCGGTTAGCATTCCTATACAGTGATCAGGAGCGCTATCTAAGCCTCACTGACGGTGTGAACTATAACGCTAAGAAAACTCGAGAAAAATCCCAAAACTGTCAATTTAATGTCATCAAAACAACAAACAATATGTGACACAGAGCACCTAAAGCCTAATGCAACAAAGGCGCAAACGTTTGCTTGGGCGGGAACAATAAAAAATCTAATGTAGATAACTATCTCATTATTGAGACAAAACTTAAGGAACTTTATGGATATTGGCGTTTAATCAGAAAGATAGATTAAAACTTGGTCATTAGTAATATATTGAAAAACATAACTTTTGATTACATTTTGTTATCAAAAATCAAACAGTCCGACGTAAAGAAAGTACGTTTAGAGGGAAAGCGTGACTACCCCTTTCACTTCATTGCAATCTATGGATACAAAAAAAGCCGCGGAAATCACCGCGGCTTTTGAATTTTTATGCAAATTAGTTACGCATTGGCTTCACGTTGAGCGATAAACGCAAGTGCCATTTTAATGCGAGCAATACTGCGCTCTTGGCCAATTAGAGCCATAACTGCGTCAACAGATGGAGATTGACCACCGCCTGTAACAGCGACACGTAGCGGCATACCAATTTTGCCCATGCCGATTTCCAGCTCTTCGCAAACGGCTGCGATTACACCATCTTTGATGCTTTCAGTTGTCCACTCAGTTAACGCTTCTGCTTTTGCAAGCGCAAGCTCTAGAGGCGCTTTTGCTACACCACGTAGGTGTTTCTTCGCAGCGCCCGCTTCAAACTCAGAGAAATCTTCGTAGAAGTAGCGAATCTGCTCAGCCAACTCAACAAGTGTATTACAACGCTCACCAACCAACTTGATCACTTCAGTGATTGCAGGACCGTTTGTCACGTCCAGCTTCTGTTGGTCTAGGTGCCATTGCAAGTGCTGTGCAACGTATGCTGGATCAGAGTTCTTGATGTAGTGGTTGTTTAGCCACTGCAGCTTATCGGTGTTAAATGCAGACGCTGACTTAGATACAGCGTCCAGACTAAACAGATTAATCATTTCTTCTTGAGTGAAGATTTCTTGGTCACCGTGCGACCAACCTAAACGAACCAGGTAGTTGTTTAGTGCAGCTGGTAGGTAACCCATATCGCGGTACTGCATTACCGACACAGCGCCATGACGTTTAGACAGTTTCGCACCGTCGTCACCTAGAATCATTGCACAGTGAGCGAATGTAGGTACTGGTGCACCTAGTGCTTCGTAGATGTTGATCTGACGAGGCGTGTTATTGATGTGGTCTTCGCCACGAACAACGTGCGTGATGCCCATATCCCAGTCGTCAACCACAACACAGAAGTTGTACGTTGGTGAACCATCGGTACGACGAATGATCAGGTCATCCATTTGCTCGTTACGGATTTCGATACGGCCACGAATTTGGTCGTCGAATACTACGCTACCCTCTTTCGGGTTGCGGAAACGAATTACGCAAGGATCACCATCTTTCGCAGCATCGTTTGCCGCTTTGATTTTAGGATGGTTGGCATCGTAGCGAGGCATTTCTTTGTTCAATTCTTGCTCTGCACGAATCTCATCCAGTAGCTCTTTAGATGCGTAACATTTGTATGCTTTGTCTTCCGCAACCAGCTTATCAACCATTTCGTTGTAACGGTCAAAACGTTGAGTTTGGTAGTAAGGACCTTCATCCCACTCCAGACCTAGCCATTCCATACCTTCCAGAATCGCATCAACCGCTTCTTTAGAGTTACGCTCAAGGTCTGTATCTTCGATACGCAGAACGAATTCACCACCTTGGTTTTTAGCATATAGCCAAGAGTACAGTGCTGTACGAGCACCACCAACGTGTAGATAGCCAGTTGGGCTAGGAGCAAAACGAGTTTTAACCGTCATTTGAGTTCCTTAGGGTTAATGTTCAACGAGAGGGTTCTCGTTGTATTGTCAAGGATAAAAGTGGCGACATTTTACCATCGTAAGTCAATACTACAATCCTTCCGTGTTCATATACCCAAATAACCTCTCGATGCAGGGTTCAACGAAATTAACTTCATTGATAACAAACCTTGACCTTACCCTTGCAGCAAGGTTTAAGCTGATTATATTACGATTAGTGAGGACAAGTTATGAATCAGTTTGTAGTACCGTTATCAGGGCTTAACTGCATGGGCTGTGCAAGGAAAGTAGAGAAAACTTTACATGCAAATCATAGTGTTGAGATCCTCAATTTGTCTCCGACCTCAGCTGAAATTAAAACCGACGCCTCATTAGAAGAAATCGTCAAATCGATTGAGTCGTTGGGTTACCACGCGGGTAACGCTTATGACTTTAATTTGTCAGGATTGAGCTGTGGCGGCTGCGTCAAAAAGCTCTCTGCTTTATTAGAGTCAAATGCAGACGTTATCTCATTTGAAGCTTCGACGACGCAATTAAATATCCGTACTCTCCTTTCTGAGCAGCAAGTCATCGAGCTTGTGGCGAGCTTAGGCTACACCGCGAGTAAAGAAGTCATCACTGGCACCGAAAGTACAGAAGCTAAAAGTGCCGAGCCTGAAGATGACACCCAAGCTGCACAAAGCGAAGCACCAGATAACCCACTGGAAGACATTCCACCAGCCAGCAGCACTCAACTGCAAATGCTAATCCAGGGAATGACCTGCGCAAGTTGCGTTTCTTCAGTCGAAAAAGCACTAACTAAGGTTGAAGGTGTAGAAAAAGCTCAGGTAAATCTTGCTGAACAAAGTGCCTTAGTGTTCGCGACTCAGGATTCAGAAGACTTACACCAAGCGATTGTCGAGTCGGTAAAACAAGCAGGATACCAGGCAGAAATATTACAAGACGCTGCAACGCAACAAGAGAAGCAAGCACAGCAGCAACTGGCACAACAAAAACGCTTTAAATTTGATGCCATTGCAGGCTTGGTGGTTGGTGCGCCTTTAATGTTGTGGGGTGTGGCTGGCGGTAACATGATGATTCGCCACAGCAGTGACCAGTTCATTTGGGGTGCGGTCGGCCTTTTATGTTTGCTGCTTCTGGCAACGGCTGGTCGTCACTTCTTCAGCAACGCTTGGTTAGCGGCGACTCACAAGCGCGCAACCATGGATACATTGGTCGCGTTAGGCACTGGCGCTGCGTGGCTTTACTCCATGCTGGTGGTGACTTTCCCAGACTGGTTTCCGCCAGCGTCGCGCCATGTATACTTCGAAGCCAGCGCGATGATCATCGGTTTGATTTCTCTCGGCCACTACATAGAAGCCAAAGCGAAAGCCAACACGACTCGCTCGTTGCAGGCTTTGATTAACTTGCAGCCACAGCAAGCGACGGCTATTACAGAGAAAGGCGATCAGACCATCAGCGTTGAGCAAATCACGCTGGGCATGAAGCTGAGAATCAAACCGGGCGAAAAAGTACCAGTAGATGGCACCGTACTCGAAGGTGAATCCTACATTGACGAGTCAATGCTAACGGGTGAGCCTGTACCAGTATTAAAAGGACTGGATGCTGAAGTCTCTGCTGGTACGCTCAACACCGACGGTAGCTTGGTCATCAAAGCGACTGGCATTGGTGCCAATACGATGCTTGCGCGCATCATTCGTATGGTTAGAACCGCTCAAAGCAGTAAACCTGCTATCGCCAAATTAGCCGACCAAATTTCAGCGGTATTTGTACCTGTCGTGGTAGGTATTGCCTTACTTGCTGCGCTGGTTTGGTTTGCAGTAGGTCCAGAGCCTAAAGCTAGCTACATGCTCGTGGTGACAACGACCGTACTCATTATCGCCTGCCCTTGTGCATTGGGGTTGGCTACACCACTTTCCGTTACCGTTGGCGTAGGTAAAGCCGCCGAGTTGGGCATCTTAATTAAAGATGCGGATGCACTGCAGTTAGCCAGTAAAGTCGATACGGTCGTCTTCGATAAAACCGGCACGTTGACACAAGGAAAACCATCGGTGCAGCGAGTTTTTACTCACGCGACCAGCCAAGATGAACTGCTTGCTATGGCTTATGCGGCTGAGCGTCAGTCTGAGCATCCACTTGCCAAAGCCGTGTGTGATTTTGCTAAACAACAAGACGCGCAAGAAGTCACGTTAGACAAATTCGAAAACGTCCGTGGACGCGGCATCTTAGCGACTTACCAAGGTAAACCATTGCTGATTGGTTCTTTGCAATTTATGCAAGCCGAGAACATTGACACAAGTAACCTAAAACAAGCGATAGAAGAGAGCGCAGAAAACGCGTGGACGCCTGTCGCTGTGGCTCTGGATAACAAGTTAGTCGGACTGATTGCGATTGCCGATCCAATCAAGTCAGACGCTAAAGAAGCGCTTTCAGCCTTAAAAGCTCAGGGAGTCAAAACCGTGATGTTAACGGGTGATAACCAGCACGTTGCTGATGCGATCGGTAAAGAGCTCGGCATTGATGAAGTGATTGCACAAGTGTTACCAGATGAAAAAGCACGGCATATTGAGCAGCTTCAGTCTAAAGGCCATATTGTGGCGATGGTAGGAGACGGCATTAACGATGCGCCTGCTCTTGCTCTTGCCAACCTTGGTATTGCAATGGGCAGCGGCAGCGATGTGGCGATAGAAAGTGCGCAAATGACGATTCTCAACACATCACCAATGGCCGTGGTACACGCAATTGAGTTGTCGCGCGCCACACTTAAAAACATGAAACAAAACTTGTTTGGTGCCTTTGTTTATAACTCGTTGGGCATACCTGTTGCGGCAGGCGTACTTTACCCAGCATTTGGCTTTTTACTCAGTCCCGTAGTTGCAGGAGCAGCGATGGCACTGTCTTCAATTACTGTCGTTAGTAATGCAAACCGACTACGACTGTTTTCAGTAAAATGACGACTTCTTTCTGAGGGTATTATGAAATTGAAACTTGTAACTTTTGCAATGCTTGCGACCGTATCCGCCAATGTATTGGCAGCCGATGTCATTAACCACAAGTCGCCATATTGTGGCTGTTGTGGTGACTGGACAAAACACATGGAAGAGAACGGCTTTACGGTCGAAGAAAAACTGCATGATGATATTAATGCCATCAAACGCGAATTAGGCATGAACAACCAACAGCTCTACTCTTGCCATACAGCAGAAATAAACGGTTATCTGTTTGAAGGACACGTGCCAGCAGCCGATATTAAAGCCTTCTTGGAAAACCCACCGAAGAATGCGAAAGGTCTGACGGTTCCTGGAATGCCTGTAGGCTCTCCAGGCATGGAGTATGGCGATAAAAAGGACAGTTACACCGTTTACGCTTTCAATGAAAAAGGACAAGTTTCGGCCTTTAGTCACCACAAAGGTAACGACGAATAGAATAAAGCCCAGCTCTTAACACAGATGCTGGGCTTTTTCTTAGCAACTTAATGGACAATTAAGACGAAATCGTTAGAAACCGTAAGAAGCACCAAATACAAAGGCGTTATTCACTAGGCTGTCTCCATTAGCATTTTCTGCGCCATGAGCCTGAGAGCGAAGTTCAAAGTATGGTTGAACGCCTTTACGAGTCCATGTCGCACGGAACTCGTGGTCCATTGTATCGGCATCAATCATGTATACGTTATTGTAGCTTAGTGTCACATCTTCATTCATCACGTAACCAATGCGGTTATCCATGCGGTAGTCCGTATCTGCATCTGCGTCTGTTGCATCAATATGTGCACGCGTGCGGTTGCTCAGAGAAATACCGTTATCGAAGTTGTAACCAATTTTCACCAGTGGACGGTATTGAATATTTTCGCCCGCTGAGAACAAGTGTTGGTAACCTGCTGCAACCCACAGACGATCAGTGATATTAAATGACTGCTCTCCCCCGAGCGTAATGTAAGGTGTTATGTTCCCTGCGCCACCATTTTTGCTTTCTAGTTTGCCAAGTTGAATACCATCAAACTCGGTGTAAACCGTAAAGCCACCAAATGAATTATCGAAAGTATGACCAGCTTCTATTGTAGAAGTCACGTCTGAGCCGTGAATTCGACCATCATCGTGAAATTGAACGTTACCTGTTACGTAAGAAGAACCAGCAAATGCGCTAGAAGCGAAAGCGAGAGAAAGAGCACTCAGTGCAAAAATGTATTTCATAATAACTGCCTTTGTTTATTCACGTTATGTGATGGTTCCACGTTCGTCGGTTCCCTTACATAACAAAATTTGGAATCTGCCTTGGTGGGCAGAGGCAATATTGAAACAATTAATTTTCGATGAAAAATAAATCCTTTAAAAAGGTGATCCTGTTCAAAACTGACGATACAGACCAGACAAAAACCTTCTAAATACAGTTAATTACATTAAATAGAAAAAATCAGTTAAAAATACAACATCCGACCCACATCACAACAAACCGAACAATTAAGAGCAATTTAAGAATCCAGATCACACTCTCAAATTAAATCTGCGCCAAAATCTTTTTTGTTGATGCGAAATAATTAGATTTCGATCACACTTAATTCACGTATAAAAATAAATACCACCTCGCAAAAGCGACGAGTTTACCGTGACAACTTTATCGTGCGCTCTTAGCTTAGACAGCTATTCACATTCAAATGAGTTACCTAAAACCTGTTCTATTCTCAATAAGACATCAAACTTTGGTTTCGGTATAAAGTGATGTACTAATGTGCTTGCAAAATGCTGGATAAAAGGTGCTATCCGGGTTTCATTTCAAGGAAAATAATATGTTTCGCCTCATGACCTTCGTGTCCTCGTTCATCGTCCTCTTTACTTCCTTTTCGTCCAGTGCGGAGCCACAACACTGGTTAGCCAAAAAAGGGGAAACAGAATATATGATCATTGGCTCAGTACATGTGGGGGATAAATCCATGTATCCCTTGCCTAAGAATCTACTCGATCACCTAAGCGAAAGTTCTGGGTTGATCATTGAAGCGGACGTGAGAAGTAGTGAGGGTGCCATTTATCCACCGTTATCTACTCGAACCAAGGCTGTACTGAACAAAGCGGAGCGTCTGCAGCTGATTAAAATAGCCAATGATTTGCAGATTCCGGAAACTCAGTTGTTAAATGCCCCACCTTGGAATGCAGCCCTCGCCATTCAACTCGCGTTGGTGAATAAACTGGGTTATGTATCCACAGAAGGTGTCGATATGCACTTGATTGAACTGGCAGAAAAAAGCGATATTCCTATCATTTCGTTCGAATCAGTGCAGTTCCAAATCGATTTGATTGCTGGCCAACCAGATGAAGGCAAAGAGATGCTACTTTCATCCATCAATGAATATGAAGCAGGAGAGGAACTGGTCGAGTGTCTGATTGAAAGCTGGAAAAGTGGCGATGGTAGCATGTTGGAAGAAGCATCGTTAACTGACAAAGCAACAGAAGAGTTCAATGAAGCCTTTTTGTATTCACGTAATAAAGACTGGGCAGAAAAGCTCGACAACGGCAGCATACTGCCACAAAAGCAAGGCCGCTATACGGTTGTAGTTGGCAGCCTGCATCTCGTTGGTAGAGGCAACTTAATTGATTTGCTGGCCGAGCGAGGTTTTGAAATTACCCCGCTTGGTAATACACGTAAAGCGAAGTGTGATATTTGAAGATAGGAATTAAGGTTCTAGGATCCCAGGTCCTAGAGGGTGCTTGTTGGAATCACTCTGCAAAAATTAAGCTTAGGTCGATGTTGCTCGTGAATACGGAGCGCTTCGCTTACGGAATACTGAATCTGTATTCTGTATTCTGTATTCTGTATTCTGTATTCTGTAGTCCAAAACAACCAACACAAATGCTATAGAGATAACCGAACTTTAAGCGAACTCACCCAGGACCTAGGATCCTAATCCCTAGGACCTTTAGAACGCAAAAAAGGCTCTGTATTTCTACAGAGCATTTTTTAGAAAGTGGTCGGTGAAGAGGGATTCGACGCGGCTGGGCTTCCAGACCCCGACCCTATGCTCCAACACGCACTAAAATGCAAAAAGCCGCAACATTTCTGTTGCGGCTTCTTTTAATGTGGTCGGTGAAGAGCCATATTCTAACGTCAGGCGAACCCCGCTTTGGTTCGAATCCGTTAGTATGAACTCTAAAACGACGAAAGCCTGCTACAAGAGCAGGCTTTCTTAAAGTGGTCGGTGAAGAGGGATTCGAACCCCCGACCCTCTGGTCCCAAACCAGATGCGCTACCAAGCTGCGCTATTCACCGAGATGTTGACTTGGAATCTTGCTAAACCTAGAGGGTGACCCTCTGGTCCGCTATTCCTAACCCCCGAGATGCGTTACCAGCACGCTAATCTTCGAGATGTTTAACTGAGGACTTCTCCCCGCCAACGAGGTGGTATATTACGGATTCTGATCTCAGACGCAAGTGCTTTTTCCAAAAAAATGTAATGTCTTAATCCGTTTGGTGAATAACTGAACACAAGCACGCAAAATGTGACTGACAACCCACAATAAAATACAGTTTATTAACCTCAGCAACATAATTGATCCAGATCAGTGTGCGAAAAAACACCAACAATTAATTTGTGTCTATCGGGAATATCTTGGAGGAAACATATGGACTTTTGGCTTGATCTCCTATTTGGTAATGCAGTAGGTCTATCATCGATGATAGTAATCTTCGGAGCAATCGGTCTGATGTTGTTTTACGGCGGTTTCTTCATGTACAAGATCATGAACGATAAATCTCCTCACTAGATCTCGCTTAGCCCTATAAACGCTTTGCACCGGAGTCGGTTACTTGCCTACTCCGGTTTTTTATTGATCTTTTCCCGCATCTCATTGATATAATCACCTGTACCTATCCTGTTCTTTATGAGATCGCCACTATGTCCCACGATGACGATTTTGAGTTGTTCCAACAAATGATGGGTGATGTAAAGCCAATCACTCAAGACACCGCTGAGCACAAGAAAATTCACCAAGTAACCGATGCACACCTCGCCAAGCGAGAAGCGGCAATATGGTTAACAGAGGACGACCCAGAATACCTCTCTCTCGATCATGCAGAAATGCTCAAGCCCGACGACTTTGTCGAGTTCAAACGTGATGGTGTTCAAGATGGCGTATACCGCAAACTTCGTCTAGGTAAGTACCCGATTCAGGCACGTTTAGACTTACACAGAAAAACTCTCAAAGAAGCGCGCGATGAAGTCGTGAAATTTCTTAAGCAATGTATTTCTATGGATATTCGTACGGTTGTCATTGTTCACGGGCGCGGAGAACGGTCTAATCCACCAGCATTAATGAAGAGCTTCGTCAGCAGTTGGCTACAGCAAATTAAAGAAGTGCAGTGTGTTCATAGTGCGCAACGCTTTCACGGTGGTAGCGGTGCCGTCTACGTATTGTTAAGAAAGAGCGCAGATAAGAAGCTGGAAAACCGAGAGCGCCATCAAAAACGGTTAGGCTAAGTTTCTTGTCGGTGCTAGAATGCCCGACCTTATTTTCCCCTTCGCTAGCATTAGCTGGGACACTTTATTCACCGCCGTTGTGAAACGTTAGGAGTACAACATGTCACAAGATAGTTCTAAACGCTTAAATAAGTTTATTAGTGAAACAGGCTTTTGTTCACGCAGAGAGGCCGACAGACTGATCGAGCAAGGTCGTGTCACAATTAATGGTAAACAGCCAGAAATGGGCACCAAAGTCTTACCAGGTGATGATGTTTGTGTCGATGGCAAACCTGTCGCTGCAAAAGAGAAGCCTGTTTATATCGCGTTAAACAAACCGACCGGTATTACCTGTACGACAGAACGTGATGTACCGGGCAACATTGTCGACTTTATTGGACATAAAAAACGCATTTTCCCTATTGGTCGCCTAGATAAACCGTCTGACGGTCTGATCTTTTTGACTAACGACGGTGACATCGTTAATAAAATTCTTCGTGCAGGCAACAACCACGAAAAAGAGTACGTGGTGCGCGTCGATAAGCCAATCACTGGCGAGTTTCTTAAACAGATGTCGAGCGGTGTGAAAATCCTCGATACGGTAACGCTTCCTTGTAAAGTGAGCAAAGAAACCAAGTTCTCGTTTCGAATTGTGCTGACTCAGGGTTTGAACCGTCAGATTCGCCGTATGTGTGAAGCGTTGGGCTACGAAGTATATAAGTTACGTCGTGTGCGTATTATGAATATCTCTCTCGATGGCATTCCGAACGGTAAATGGCGTTACCTGACGGATGCGGAAGTCGCCGAAATCATGGCGATGTGCGATGGTTCTGTCGGTACTGAAGAAGCCTCTAAAGTGGATTCCAAAGGGCGTAATATACGCAAAGCGACAGACGCTAAACTGTTTGACAGCCGTGAAGAGAATCAAGATTCAACAGCGCGTCGTAACCAAAAGCCACGCACTTTCCGAGGGAACAACGCTGATGAATTCCGTCATGCACCTAACTCGAAGAAAGGTCAGCAGAAGCGTCGTCAGGATAGCGATAAACCGCGCTCAAACAAGGACCACGCTAATCAGGGTTCAGATCGTAAGCCTGCGAAAACTAAAGTGCGCTACGACAATCCAAACGCGGCTAAGCCACCTCAGCCAGTAAAACGTAGTGGCAATACATTAAGCTTGAAAAAATAATTTGTAAGGACGCCAATGGGTCAATGTTAATCGCCTGACGATTCTATAAATAAAAAGCGATTATTCTACTCACTACCGTCATTCCAGCGAGCCCTAGCGAGACTAGGAATCTACCATCAACGTGCTGAGAAGTAACAGAAATCCTCTCAGCAACAATACGTTCTAAAGTAGATTCTGAATCACGCTCGTTCCTCGCTGTCCAGAATGACGGTGTGGCAGATATGCGTCTTTGAATCTGCTGATTATTAATGCTCGGCGAACCCATTCATAGACACAAGGGTGCAAATTGACCACGAGTTAAGGTCAGCAAATCTTGTGGAGCCAGCTCTATTTCCAGCCCACGCTTACCAGCACTCACACAAACGGTTTCTTGCTCTTTGGCACTTTCGTGTAAAAAAGTAGGTAACGCTTTCTTTTGTCCGAGCGGGCTAATGCCACCCACCACATAGCCTGTTGTTTTCTGAGCGATCTCAGGGTCTGCCATATCAGCCTTCTTTCCCTTTGCCGCTTTTGCTGCCAGTTTTAGATTCAATTTCTGGTCTACAGGAATAATGGCCACAGCAAGGTTTTTCGGCTCACCGTTTAAACAAAACAACAGGGTCTTAAATACTTTTTTTGGATCTTGTCCCAACACTTCAGCAGCCTCTAACCCGTAACTATCCGCTCTCGGGTCATGATCGTACTGATGTATGGTGTGCGGCACTTTCTTCTTTTTCACTAAGTTAATGGCCGGAGTCATCAAGATTCTCCTTATAAAAATAAAAAACGCAGCTTGCGATTAATGAAGCTGCGTTTTTAGTTAATGATATCAGCGAGTTTGAGTCAATCGCTTTTTCTCTATCCGATGTTATTGCTCAATAACATTGTTAGTGGCGTATTTGATTTGCCCCGAAGGCGCATAACGATTGACATCAATCGGACTGTGAGACTCGAGAAATTCTTTTAATACTTCAGCATCGGTAAAACCAGTATTGACATAGCCCGGATGGGTATCAAGTTTCGGATAACCATCACCACCTGCCGCGTTATAACTTGGTACGGTAAAACGATAGTTGCCATCCAAACGAAGCTGTTGTTCGCCAATGAAGACATTGGTCACCTCACCATTTTCAATACTCATGGCGATACCCGCAAACTGAGCGTAGGCGCCTGAATCCACGGGTTTGGTCGCAACAACATTCAGATAGTCGAGAACTTCTTGTCCCGACATATCCACGTAAGTCACCATATTGCCAAATGGTTGAACCGTCAGAACGTCTTTGTAGGTAATGTCCCCTTTTTCAATTGAGTCGCGCACACCACCGGAGTTCATCACTGCAAAGTCTGCTTTAGCGCGTTCCATATGCGCGGTTGCAATCAAACGACCAAGATTGGTTTGCTTAAATCGCACCACATCACGATCACCTTCCAGCTTACCATTTGACTCGGCAATTTTAACGTTCAGCTGTCCCTGTCCTTTTTCTTGGTAAGGGCGCAGAAATTCAAGCATCGCTTCATCCTGAGTAATTTCATCTTCAACCAGAACACGTTGCGACTGCCCATTGATTTCCACTTTCTTTTTCAAGTTGACCGGAATGAGGTCGTAACTCAACATCGAAAGTTCACCGTTGCGAAACTCGTAATCTGCGCGACCGACATACTTACCCCACTCATACGCTTGAACAATGTAAGTCCCATTTTGTTGGTCTGGCTGACACTCATCGCCCGGCTTGAAGTTTTTCTTCATGACGTTAGGGCCTTCCATACAAACAGGCTCTTGTGAGTGACCGCCGACAATCATGTCCAAATCACCTTCATTTAGGTAGCGAGCCAATGCCACATCGCCCGGAGCGTTAATACCACGATTGCCATTTTCATAGTGCCCCATATGAGTGACAGCAAAGATCAAATCGGGATATTCGGTCTTTTTCAATTCAGCTATGAGTTTTTTCGCTTCTTCCTTTGGATCACGGAAGTCCACTTGACTGATGTATTCAGGATTGCCCAATTTCGCAGTATCTTCCGTTGTCAGGCCAATAACCGCAATCTTAATGCCTTGCTTATTGAACATCGCATAAGGCTGGAACATACGTTTACCGGTTTCTTTCGAATAGATATTGGCGGACAGCATCGGGAAGCTTGCCCACTCCTGCTGCTTAAACAAAACATCTAACGGATTATCAAATTCATGATTGCCGAGAGCCATCGCGTCATAGCCAATTTTGCTCATGCCTTTAAAGTCTGGCTCAGCATCTTGTAGATCTGACTCCGGAACCCCTGTGTTGATATCACCACCAGAGAGAAGTAAGAGACTTCCGCCCTCCGCTTCTACCTCTTCACGCAAATCATCAATCAGCGTTTTACGTGCCGCCATACCGTACTCTGCGTATTTGTTCTGCCAAAAACGACCATGGTGATCATTGGTATGCAGTACGGTGAGTCGATAAGTCGTATCGGTATTCCATTCATGGGCGGGTTGGGTTGCACATCCGGCAAGCGTAGCCAGAATGACCGCACTCAACGCGGTTTTTACCATCAGACGTTGTTTCATTGTTTTACCTTTTCTTATACGGGCCCACTGCCATTGCACTTTTTAAACACACTTACCTGTCGCTTCGCGAATGCACGAAACAAGAGGTGGTTGTTCTAACGTATTGATTTTCTAATTATGGTCAATTGTCATCTGATCTCAAATTCAATAGTGACAGTTTGAGACTTCAGTTATTTCAGACAAAAAAATAGCCAACACAGAGTTGGCTATTTTCTCGTTTGGCAACATTAATTATTTAATGTCGATGTCCGCAAAGCTCTTAATCAGATCGTCCAGAGACTTCATTTGCGCCAGGAATGGTTCTAGCTTGTCCAGTGGTAACGCAGAAGGGCCATCACAACGAGCTTGATCTGGGGTCGGGTGCGCTTCAATGAACAAACCAGCAATACCCGTTGCAAGGCCTGCTTTTGCCAATTCAACCGTCTGTTCACGGCGACCGCCCGATGCCGCACCTGACGGGTCACGCATTTGTAGTGAGTGCGTTACGTCAAAAATGATTGGACTGCCTTTTGATGCGTTCTTCATTACGCCAAAGCCAAGCATATCAACTACTAAGTTATCGTAGCCATGGCAAGATCCGCGCTCACAAAGGATGATTTTATCGTTACCACACTCTGCAAACTTCTCAACGATGTTACCTACCTGACCAGGACTCATGAACTGAGGTTTTTTCACGTTGATCACTGCGCCTGTTTTCGCCATCGCTTCAACAAGGTCAGTTTGACGTGCTAGGAACGCAGGAAGCTGAATAACATCCACAACGTCTGCGACTGGCTGTGCCTGAGCTTCAGTGTGAACATCCGTGATGATTTTCACGCCAAAGGTGTCTTTAAGCTCTTGAAAGATCTTCATACCTTCTTCAAGGCCAGGGCCACGGTATGAGTGAACAGAACTGCGGTTTGCTTTGTCGAACGACGCCTTAAATACGTAAGGAATACCTAATTTTTCAGTAACTTTTACGTAGTGCTCACAGATCTGCATGGCAAGATCACGAGACTCAAGAACGTTCATACCTGCAAATAGGGTGAATGGCTTGTCGTTAGCAACCTGAATGTCGCCGATATTAACGATTTTCTGTTCCATTTTGATTCTCTTTTTATAGTCACGATAAGCTCGATACGCTTATCAGTAGAATTAGTGTAATGTAGTGCGCTTTTCTGACATCACGTTTACTTGTGATTTTAGTAGCTCAGCAGCCGGATCATCAGGGCACTGGTCAATAAAGTACTGGAAATCAGACACGGCGACTTGATGACAATCTAACTGCTGAAAGATAAATCCGCGATCACGTATCTCATATGGATCATCCGGTACAAATGTGAGGGCCAGATTAGTACAGCGCAGCGCCAACGTGTAACGCTCTTCGCGCAGCATGGCACTTTTGATCACAGCAAGCCATCGGCCAATAATCGTCGGATTGTCCGCTTCTTCGAAATGCTCCGGTTTGAGCTGCGCTAGTGGTCCTTCTTGTCCAATTAACCAGGCCTGTAGAATTCGCTCACCTACGTATTCACCGTTAAATGGATTGATATAATCTGACGTCTTGTGCATCCAATCTACTTTCAGCAAAAACTGGGTTGGAAAAGTAATGCCTTTTAACGGGAAGCCGAGCTTGTTACCCAGATACAATAAAATAGAGCCCAAACTGACTGGAATGCCTTTTTTACGCTCTAAGACTTTATCGATAAAGCTGTTATCAGAGTTAAAATACTCTTGGTCATCGCCCTTAAAGCCCCACTCCTGGAAGAATAGGCGTAAGAATGAATCGAAGCGCTGCTCTTCATTCGTTTCATGAACCAAAGCCATTTCCGCTTCCTGGTATAGACGCTCCAGTTCTTGCGCTGCCCAGTGTACATTAGTTTCAGGATCGACAGATTTGTTTAGCTCTAACGCACCTTCAACCAGCGCCATATTGTCAAAATCTTCGTCAAAAAACTCAACCATGATCATTACCCAAATAAAGTTGGACTCTTAGACACTGCAATATTGGCGGCCATCACCAGCCAGCCTAATGCGCCGAAGAAACCGAAGATTTGCAGTAGTTTGTTTTTGGCTAACTTTAAAGCGAAGAAGCCCAGAGCAATGTACGCTAACACACAAGTGATCTTGTTGGTTAACCAAGGCGCTGCGTCAGTAAATGGGATAAAGCCAGTGACGAAGATCAGAGCGATACCAGATACGAGTAGCGCAGTGTCAACAATATGCGGGAACACTTTCAAAAAACGATGGTTGCGTTTTGGCGAGTTCATCATCATCAACACAAAGCGAATCGACAACAATGTCGCACTAAGTGCAATGGTCACGAGGTGAATATGTTTTAGAGCTACGTACATTTTTCTTCTCTTAGTTTAAATTTGCTGACTTTCTCGTTATTGTTCAGCGGCAAAACAACCAAGGGTAACCCGGTCATTGCCAGCGTAATCTTGTTCAGTAACGACGTGTTGATAGCCAAAGCTACACATGATGTCTCTCACCGCTTGTCCCTGATCGTAGCCGTGCTCGAAAACAAGCCAACCACCCTCTTCAAGGTACTGACGAGCAGCATCAGAGATATGGCGAATATCCGCCAATCCACCTTCATCAGCCACAAGTGCAGATTTGGGTTCAAAACGCACATCACCTTGAGCCAAGTGCGGATCTTTCGCATCGATGTACGGCGGGTTAGAAACAATAAGAGCAAACTTTGTTCCCGGAACAATAGGTTCGAACCAACTTCCCTGAGCGAACGTCACATTTTTGATATTGAGTTGCTCAGCATTGTACTCAGCCAGCTCTTTCGCTTCTTGCTTAAGATCGACACCCATTACTTGTCGCTGCGGCATCTCAGATGCCAAAGCTAAAGCGATGGCACCCGTCCCGGTACCTAAATCGAGGATAGAACCAGACTGCTCGTAGGTTTTATCTAAGGCAACTTCAACCAAGCGCTCGGTATCCGGTCTTGGAATCAAAGTAGAAGGGGAAACTTTCAATGGCAAAGACCAGAACTCTCGCTCACCAATAATGTAGGCAACCGGTTCACCCGCTAAACGTCGCTCAAGCAAAGCATCAAACTGCACTTGTTGTTCAGCTTCTAGTACTCGTTCAGGCCAGGTAAGTAGATAACTTCTTGGTTTGCCAAGGACATGACAAAGCAGGACGGCCGCATCGAGAGAAGGCGACGCTTTGCCGCCCTCTGTCAGTTTTGCTGTGGCACTTTTCAGTGCTTGCTCAATAGATTGAACTTGAGTCATCGATTAAGCGTTCTCAGCTAGCGCCGCTAGTTGGTCTGCTTGGTGCTCTTGAACAACAGGGTCGATCAAGCTTTGCAGGTCACCTTCCATCACTTCATTCAAACGGTAAACCGTCAGGTTGATGCGATGGTCTGAAACACGACCTTGTGGGTAGTTGTAAGTACGAATACGGTCACTACGGTCACCAGAACCTAGCAGGTTGCGACGAGTATCCGACACTTCAGCCGCGCGCTTCGCTTCTTCAGCCTGAATAATACGTGCAGCAAGAACGGCCATCGCTTTCGCTTTGTTTTTGTGCTGTGAACGCTCGTCCTGACACTCTACCACGGTACCCGTTGGTAAGTGCGTAATACGGATTGCAGAATCTGTGGTGTTAACGTGCTGACCACCCGCGCCTGAAGCTCGGAAAGTATCAATTTTAAGGTCTGCCGCTTTAATCTCTGGGATTTCAGCTTCAGGAATTTCAGCCATAACGGCAACAGTACAAGCAGAAGTATGTACGCGGCCTTGAGATTCAGTTGCTGGTACACGCTGTACACGGTGGCCGCCTGATTCAAATTTCAATACACCGTAAGCACCATCGCCACTTACTTTGGCAATCATCTCTTTGTAACCGCCGTGCTCAGCTTCATTTGAAGACATCACTTCAATGCGCCAGCCTTTTTTCTCCGCGTACTTGCTGTACATACGGAAAAGGTCACCCGCAAAAATACCTGCTTCATCACCACCGGCACCGGCACGGATTTCTAGGAAACAGTTGCGATCGTCGTTTGGATCTTTTGGCAGAAGAAGAATTTGCAATTCATCAGCAAGACGCTCAATGGTTGCTTTCGCTTCTTTAATTTCTTCTTGCGCCATTTCACGCATTTCTTCGTCGTCTTCGTTCGCCATTTCTTCAGCAGCGACAAGATCATCTTGCGCTTGTTGATAAGCCTGGAAGCACTTAGTTACTTCTTCTAGCTGAGAGTACTCTTTAGATAGAGCACGGAATTTATCCTGATCTCCAATTACATCAGGATCACCAAGAAGATGTTGAACTTCTTCGTAACGTTCTACTAGCGTTTCTAGCTTAGTCAGAATAGAGGCTTTCATAGTGTCGTTTTCTTAATAAAAAGCGTGAGTTATAGATTATCCAAACCTAGAGTTTGTCGGATAACCGTTAATTTTGCTGGTTCGCCTTGCTCCGCTGCACTTTGCAATGCACGAGTTGGGGCGTGAATCAGTTTGTTGGTGAGTTTATTACTGAGCTCGCGCAGAACTTTTTCCGGATCGGTGCCAGCCGCTAATGATTGCAGGCTTTTGCTCAATAACTCTTCACGTATATTGTTTGCTGACTCGCGATAATCGCGAATACTATCGACCGCTTGCAGTGAACGTAACCACGTCATAAACGCGGCACTTTCCTCACTAACAATCGCTTCAGCCTGAATGGCTTCTACTTTTCGCTGTTCAATATTGCTGTCAATAATCGACTGCAGGTCATCGACAGTGTACAAGTAAGCATCATTAAGCTCACCAACTTGAGGCTCTACATCTCGTGGTACGGCAATATCAACCAGTAATATCGGTTGATGACGACGTTTTTTCAGCGCGGTTTCAACCATGCCTTTTCCAATAATAGGTAGCGGGCTTGCCGTCGAGCTAATGACAATATCCGCTCTGGCAAGATGATCAGGAATTTCGTTTAAGCTAATCACCTCGGCTCCGAACTCATCCGCAAGGCCTTGCGCGCGCTCTTTGGTGCGGTTAGCCACAATCATTTTAGAGCAGCCATTAGACGCCAGGTGCTTGGCAACCAGCTCAATGGTCTCGCCCGCGCCAACCAAGAGAACCGTGGAGTCAGACAGAGATTCAAAAATATGTTTGGCCAGTGTACATGCAGCATAAGCCACCGACACGGCATTACCACCGATATCCGTTTCTGTGCGCACACGTTTCGCCACAGAAAAGGTTTTTTGGAACAGCTTATCAATCGACGCATCGACCGCCAGGTGTTCACGCGAGTCAGAAAAAGACTGCTTTACCTGCCCTAAAATCTGAGGCTCGCCCAACACGAGAGAATCGAGACCACATGACACGCGCATCAAATGCTTAATAGCAGATTGCTCTTCATGCACGTACAAACTCGGCATCAATTCTTCTCGGCTCACGTCATGAAACTGAACCAGCCAATCGATTAACTTGGTTCGTGCCCCTTGCTTTACATCGCAGTACAACTCGGTTCGGTTACAGGTTGAAATAATAACACTGCCGTTTACCGCTTCGTGCTTTCTAAGTTGCTCGAGGGCCGGGCCGAGTTTATCCGGTCCAAACGCCACCTTCTCGCGCAAGTCGACAGACGCTGTATTGTGATTAATTCCAATAGCAAGCAAGGACATCTAACGTGGTATCTCTGAGATCGATTATGAAATAGGTTCAGAATTTTACTGTAAGCACGCATTTATTGAAAGGGCAAGCCGGATTTGTTTTCCTAACTGCGACTTTTCAATGCTATAGTTGTGAGCGAATACCGATGAAACTGATTAAGAAGCCATCAAACATGACCTTACGCTCCTTTGTAATATTTCTCTTGTCGAGTCTGATACTCGCTGGCTGTAGCTCTGTTCCGGAAAGTATCACCAGCGTGGAATGGCAAACGCATGAAAAAAAACTTGAAGCGATTCATGATTTTCAAGTAACAGGTAAACTTGGCTATATTGGGCCAGACCAAAGACAAAATCTGAATTTCTTCTGGAAACACTCAACGGCACTCAGCCAACTGCGTTTGACGACGATTCTTGGTCAAACCGCACTCAACCTAACCATCACTCCAAACGGGGCTACTGTAGAGACTTACGATGACCAAGTTCTCTCTGCGCGTCATGCTAACCAACTTATCTTCCAGTTAACCGGATTAATGATGCCAGTAGAGCATATGCCTGACTG
This sequence comes from Vibrio sp. STUT-A11, assembly GCF_026000435.1. Classification (NCBI taxonomy): domain Bacteria; kingdom Pseudomonadati; phylum Pseudomonadota; class Gammaproteobacteria; order Vibrionales; family Vibrionaceae; genus Vibrio; species Vibrio sp. STUT-A11. The sequence continues at coordinate 2,555,736 of NZ_AP026763.1, forward strand.
GCTACTCGGTTTACCAACCGATGCAGACACGTTTAAACTTTCCTCAACCAATACATTGCAAGCCTTGAACAAGCAAATTGGCCTTAACGACTGGAACATCGATTATCAACGTTACAGCGATGTGAAATGGCATGAGCAAGCATTGCCGCTGCCTAACCGATTAAAGTTGACCACGTCGGACGTTAAAATAAATCTCCTGATCACCAAATGGAACATCACCCAATGATCGACATTTCAACCCGCTGGCCTTCACCGGCGAAATTGAATCTCTTTCTTTACATCAATGGCCGCACTGAAAACGGTTATCACGAGCTACAAACGCTTTTCCAATTCGTGGACCATGGTGACGAACTCACCATTCAAGCTAATAAAACTGGTAGCATTACTCTCTCTCCGGAAATTGAAGGTGTTCCTCTCCAAGATAATTTGATTTGGAAGGCCGCCACCGCGCTACAAGAATATGCTAACTGCGATTTAGGCGCGCACATTGAACTGCATAAAGTTTTGCCGATGGGCGGTGGGATTGGTGGCGGATCATCGAACGCCGCGACAACTTTGGTGGCACTTAACTACCTTTGGCAACTGAATCTCAGTGATGACGAACTTGCGCAAATTGGCTTGAAACTTGGCGCAGACGTGCCAGTATTTGTACGTGGGTTTGCTGCATTTGCTGAAGGTGTCGGAGAAAAACTTTCTCCCGCTTATCCGGAAGAAAAGTGGTACCTCGTCGTCAGACCTAATGTCTCGATCGCGACGGTTGACGTATTTCGTCACCCGGATTTAACACGAAATACCGCAAAACGAGACCTAGCCACACTTTTGGACACACCAAACGTAAACGATTGCGAAAAAATTGTCCGAATGCTCTATCCGGAGGTTGATAAGCAACTTTCTTGGCTGCTACAATACGCGCCGTCAAGATTGACTGGGACAGGATCTTGCGTTTTTGCTGAATTTTCGAGCAAATCAGAAGCAGAAACTCTCCTTGCGCAACTCTCTGATGATGTCTCGGCATTTGTCGCTCAAGGGCGCAATATTTCGCCACTAAAAGAGACTCTGGCTGAATACCAATCAGCCACACACCGACCTAATTAAAACTGGACGCAAACCCGAGGTTTCCACCGTGCCTGATATGAAGCTATTTGCTGGTAATGCAACACCTGAACTAGCCCAACGTATTGCTGATCGTCTTTACATCTCTCTTGGTGATGCATCTGTTTCTCGCTTTTCTGATGGCGAAGTTGCAGTTCAAATCAATGAGAACGTTCGTGGTAGTGATGTTTTCATCATTCAATCCACTTGTGCACCGACTAACGACAACCTAATGGAATTGGTTGTTATGATTGATGCAATGCGCCGTGCTTCAGCAGGCCGTATCACTGCAGTTATCCCTTACTTTGGTTACGCTCGTCAAGACCGTCGTGTACGTTCTTCTCGTGTGCCAATTACTGCAAAAGTTGTTGCTGATTTCCTATCTAACGTTGGTGTCGACCGCGTTCTGACTATCGACCTACACGCAGAGCAGATTCAAGGCTTCTTCGATGTACCGGTAGACAACATCTTCGGTACACCTGTACTACTAGAAGACATGCAAGCTCGTGGCTTAGAAAACCCTGTAGTGGTTTCTCCTGACCTTGGTGGCGTTGTCCGTGCTCGTGCAACGGCAAAAGCGCTAGGTGATATCGATATCGCTATCGTTGATAAGCGTCGTCCACGTGCAAACGTTTCTGAAGTGATGAACCTAATCGGTGATGTTGAAGGTCGCGACTGCGTGATCGTTGATGACATGATCGACACTGGTGGCACACTATGTAAAGCCGCTGAAGCGCTGAAAGAGCGCGGTGCTAAGCGTGTATTCGCTTACGCAACTCACGCTGTATTCTCAGGTAACGCGGCACAAAACATCGGCAACTCTGTACTAGACCAAGTGATCGTAACCGACTCAATCACTATGTCTAAAGAGATGGAAGCGACAGGTAAAGTAACTACACTAAGCCTATCTCGCATGCTGGCTGAAGCGATTCGTCGTATCAGCAACGAAGAATCAATTTCTGCAATGTTCAACTAACTCGGACATTTCAGTTACACTGATTTTTAAAACACCCCTTTTGGGGTGTTTTTTATTTATGCACGGAATACAGAAGGATATAACGAGTTGAGGATGATTTAACTCAAACGATCAATCTCACCCGAGTTCCCCCACTGTCAGTTTTCTGTGCTATCATACTGCGCTTTTTGAGATTCCAGAGAGATCCTAACCTTGAGTCAACAAATCAAACTTCTCGTTGGTCTTGCTAATCCGGGACCAGAGTACGCCAAAACTCGTCATAATGCGGGCGCTTGGGTTGTAGAAGAATTAGCACGCGTTCACAACATTACGCTGAAGAACGAACCAAAGTTCTTCGGATTGACCGGACGTATCATGCTCAACGGGCAGGATCTCCGTTTGCTTATCCCAACCACTTTCATGAACCTATCTGGAAAATCCATCGCCGCTTTGGCGAAGTTTTACCAAATTAAGCCAGAAGAGATCATGGTCGCTCATGACGAGCTAGACTTACCGCCAGGTGTCGCTAAGTTTAAAAAAGGTGGCGGTCACGGTGGTCATAATGGCCTGCGTGACACAATAAGCAAATTAAGCAACAACAAAGATTTTTATCGTCTTCGTATCGGCATCGGCCATCCGGGACACAAAGATAAAGTGGCAGGTTTTGTACTAGGTAAAGCTCCTGCAAAAGAACAAGAGCTTTTGGACGCCGCAACCGATGAATCGGTGCGTTGTCTAGACATTCTGATCAAGGATGGCCTGTCAAAAGCACAAAATCGCCTCCACACGTTCAAAGCTGAATAAGGTTACTATCATGGGTTTTAAATGTGGCATCGTTGGTCTACCTAACGTGGGTAAATCAACTCTGTTTAACGCACTAACTAAAGCAGGCATCGAAGCAGCAAACTTCCCGTTCTGTACGATCGAACCAAACACTGGTGTAGTTCCTGTGCCAGATCTACGTCTAGATGCGCTAGCAAAGATCGTTAACCCACAGAAAGTGCTGCCTACTACAATGGAATTCGTCGACATCGCTGGTCTGGTAGCGGGTGCATCACGTGGTGAAGGCCTAGGTAACAAATTCCTGGCAAACATCCGTGAAACTGACGCGATCGGTCACGTTGTTCGTTGTTTCGAAAACGACAACATCGTTCACGTAGCGGGTAAAGTATCTCCAATCGAAGATATTGAAGTGATCAACCTTGAGCTTGCAATGGCTGACCTTGATTCTTGTGAGCGCGCTATCCAGCGTAACGCAAAGAAAGCAAAAGGTGGTGATAAAGACGCGAAATTCGAGCTAACGGTACTTGAAAAGCTTCTTCCAGTGCTTACAGAAGGCGGTTCAGCGCGTACCGTTGAGCTTGCTAAAGAAGAGCTGGCAGCCATTGGTTACCTGAACTTCCTGACACTAAAACCAACCATGTACATCGCTAACGTGAATGAAGATGGTTTTGAAGACAACGCATACCTAGATGCTGTACGTGAATTTGCAGCAAAAGAAAACAACGTTGTTGTTCCTGTCTGTGCGGCTATCGAGTCAGAAATGGCCGAACTAGAAGATGACGAGCGCGAAGAGTTCCTGGCAGACCTAGGCATCGAAGAACCAGGTCTGAACCGCGTGATTCGTGCAGGTTATGAACTACTAAACCTACAAACTTACTTTACCGCTGGCGTAAAAGAAGTGCGTGCATGGACAATCCCTGTAGGTGCAACAGCGCCAAAAGCAGCTGCGAAGATCCACACTGACTTTGAAAAAGGTTTCATCCGTGCGGAAGTTGTTGGTTACGACGACTTCATCGAATTCAACGGTGAAAGTGGTGCGAAAGACGCAGGTAAATGGCGTCTAGAAGGTAAAGAATACATCGTAAAAGACGGTGATGTTATTCACTTCCGCTTCAACGTTTAATTAAATGAATGAATTTTAAACACTTCATTTACATAAAAAGCCAGCATGATTGCTGGCTTTTTTTATCCCTCCTCCAAAAGACCTGAAGTTAACTACCTAGCTGCAAGCGATTTTTTTTCCAGTTTTAGATCATAAACACGCCTCTTTGTTTAAAAAGGAAGCGAACGAGGTTTTTTCCGAGATTTATTTAAAAAAACTGTTGACGGATCTGACTCAACTTCGCATAATGCGCGCCGTTCCCGACAACAAGGCAACGAAGTGTTGAGAACGGAAAATATGGTTTTGGCTACGTAGCTCAGCTGGTTAGAGCACATCACTCATAATGATGGGGTCACAGGTTCGAATCCCGTCGTAGCCACCATTCCTAAATACTCTTTGGAAGAGTGATTAGGAATAGATGCGGAAGTGGCGGAATTGGTAGACGCACCAGATTTAGGTTCTGGCGCCGCAAGGTGTGAGAGTTCAAGTCTCTCCTTCCGCACCATATTTTAAGTAGTTGTAAGACTACTGCCTGCAGGTCTATCGCCAAGCGGTAAGGCAGCGGCTTTTGATGCCGCCATTCCCTGGTTCGAATCCAGGTAGACCTGCCACTATTCAAAGTGGAGATTCCTTGATAAAGGGGTTGTCACTTAGAGCGCGAAGGTTTATATTGTCTCGCTCAAAAAGATGGCTACGTAGCTCAGCTGGTTAGAGCACATCACTCATAATGATGGGGTCACAGGTTCGAATCCCGTCGTAGCCACCATTCTTTCTTTTTGAAAGAACTATCTTTGTGATAAAGAAAAACAACTGTTAGTTTTTACCAATTAACTGATGGTTTATAGAGTTCAAGACGCGGAAGTGGCGGAATTGGTAGACGCACCAGATTTAGGTTCTGGCGCCGCAAGGTGTGAGAGTTCAAGTCTCTCCTTCCGCACCATCTTGATTTAACTCTATTAAAGAATACATGCGGAAATGGCGGAATTGGTAGACGCACCAGATTTAGGTTCTGGCGCCGCAAGGTGTGAGAGTTCAAGTCTCTCTTTCCGCACCATTCTTTCTCTAGAAATAGAGAGTGATATAGTCTTTTGACTATCGCCTGCAGGTCTATCGCCAAGCGGTAAGGCAGCGGCTTTTGATGCCGCCATTCCCTGGTTCGAATCCAGGTAGACCTGCCATTATTTAAAATTATTGAGTTTACTCAGTAGTTATGCGGAAGTGGCGGAATTGGTAGACGCACCAGATTTAGGTTCTGGCGCCGTAAGGTGTGAGAGTTCAAGTCTCTCCTTCCGCACCATATTTAAGTAGTTGTAAGACTACTACCTGTAGGGCTATCGCCAAGCGGTAAGGCAGCGGCTTTTGATGCCGCCATTCCCTGGTTCGAATCCAGGTAGCCCTGCCATTATTTGTTCCTTGAAATACAGGAAAACGATATTGAGATTTTACCAATTATCTTGATATCTATAGATTAAGTTGCGGAAGTGGCGGAATTGGTAGACGCACCAGATTTAGGTTCTGGCGCCGCAAGGTGTGAGAGTTCAAGTCTCTCCTTCCGCACCATATTTTAAGTAGTTGTAAGACTACTATTTGTAGGGCTATCGCCAAGCGGTAAGGCAGCGGCTTTTGATGCCGCCATTCCCTGGTTCGAATCCAGGTAGCCCTGCCATTACAAAATGACATTAAGATTTTACCAATCATCTTAACGTCTATAGATCAAGATGCGGAAGTGGCGGAATTGGTAGACGCACCAGATTTAGGTTCTGGCGCCGCAAGGTGTGAGAGTTCAAGTCTCTCCTTCCGCACCATTCTTGATTTAAACAATTTGAGTTGGCTACGTAGCTCAGCTGGTTAGAGCACATCACTCATAATGATGGGGTCACAGGTTCGAATCCCGTCGTAGCCACCATTTATAACGTTATTTAGGTTTTACCAATTACCTTAATAACTACAGAATAAGTTGCGGAAGTGGCGGAATTGGTAGACGCACCAGATTTAGGTTCTGGCGCCGAAAGGTGTGAGAGTTCAAGTCTCTCCTTCCGCACCATTTATTCATAATAAGTAGTTTTTGACTATTTATTTGTAGGGCTATCGCCAAGCGGTAAGGCAGCGGCTTTTGATGCCGCCATTCCCTGGTTCGAATCCAGGTAGCCCTGCCATTATTTATTCCTTGAAATATAGGAAAATGATATTGAGATTTTACCAATTATCTCAATATCTAAAAATCAAGATGCGGAAGTGGCGGAATTGGTAGACGCACCAGATTTAGGTTCTGGCGCCGCAAGGTGTGAGAGTTCAAGTCTCTCCTTCCGCACCATTCTTGATTTAAACAATTTGAGATGGCTACGTAGCTCAGCTGGTTAGAGCACATCACTCATAATGATGGGGTCACAGGTTCGAATCCCGTCGTAGCCACCATTGATTAGATTGAAAGCTTAGGCTTACAGTCATGTAGATTTAAGATGCGGAAGTGGCGGAATTGGTAGACGCACCAGATTTAGGTTCTGGCGCCGCAAGGTGTGAGAGTTCAAGTCTCTCCTTCCGCACCATCTTAAATTCATCTACAATATCAAAATATGCGGAAGTGGCGGAATTGGTAGACGCACCAGATTTAGGTTCTGGCGCCGTAAGGTGTGAGAGTTCAAGTCTCTCCTTCCGCACCATTCTTTCTTTTGGAGAAAGACCATAGTCTTAAGACTATACTTGTAGGGCTATCGCCAAGCGGTAAGGCAGCGGCTTTTGATGCCGCCATTCCCTGGTTCGAATCCAGGTAGCCCTGCCATATACAACGTTGTTGAGGTTCACCAATGACCTTGATAACTACAAGATAAGTTGCGGAAGTGGCGGAATTGGTAGACGCACCAGATTTAGGTTCTGGCGCCGCAAGGTGTGAGAGTTCAAGTCTCTCCTTCCGCACCATTATTGAAAAACCCAGCATTAGTTTGCTGGGTTTTTTCTTTTTCTGATTCTGGACTCGGTTGATCATTAGGTCGACCGAATTAAAAAAGCGAGCACTTGGCTCGCTTTTTTTCTATCTGCTTATTGCTTCAGCTTATACCACTCTGGAAAATTAACTGGTCAGGAAACAGGGGTCGATAAACAAACTCTATTTGCCATGGATGGCAAATCGAAGCCCCATGGATGGGTTGATGCGTGTTTGTGTTCGATGCCTGTTTTCTGCTTCTCTATCAGTAAGTATGACCACTTTCTTACTTAGGTATTACATCCCCAGTGCGTATTTCAACACTTGCGCTTTAATTGGCCCTGAATGTTCAGCCAACTTTAATGCCGCGTTACGTGCAAACTTCAAGGGCCCTAAATCATTGCTAAAGCCTTTATAGAACAGATCCATACCCGTTTGCATTAATAGATTATCCGGGCGTCGTGCTCGTTCATATTTGGCTAACAGTGATTCTGTTAATTGATCTTGCCCTTGTGTGACTGACAGCAACACATCAACATCTTTAAAGCCTAGGTTCACACCCTGCCCAGCTAACGGGTTAATGGTATGAGCGGAATCTCCGACGAGTACGCAGCCTCGATTCGAATATGACTGAGCATGACGGCGAGTTAAAGGGAACGAACCAAACTGAAGCACTTCAATATTGCCTAACTCTTTCGGGAAGTGACTTAAAATCTCGGTTCTTAATTGAGGCTTGGTCATCGCACAAAGTTGCTTGATCCGTCTCGGTGAGTCATACCAAACCAGAGATCCTTGCCCTACTTCCTGACCATCTTCCGTTAGTGAACATAAAGGTAAGAAAGAGCGAGGACCACTTGGCGTAAATTGTTGCCAGGTAATATCTTGTTGAGGCAACTCAGTCTTAACATTGATCAGCATACAGTGTTGGCGGTAATCCCACGCGGTAATCCCGATTCCAGCAAGCTGACGTACTTTTGAATTCGCACCATCGGCACCAATCACCCATTGCGCCTCAAATTGCTTACCACTCTCTAATGTCACGCGGTTAACCCCACCAAATTCGATGGTTTTTAGCCGCTCAGGGCACTCTACAGTAAGATTGTCATGGTTATCGAAGGCTTGCCATAAACCTAATTGAATCAGACGGTTTTCAACAATATAACCAAGTTGCTCCAGAGACAGTTCATCGGAATGGAATCGCGTGCGGCACTCTGGATGCTCCCATGTTTCCAAACGACGGTAAGGACAGACACGCATCGCTTGGATCGATGCCCATGCACCCAGTGACTCAAGCAACTTAACGGATTGGTGTGAGATAGCGGATACACGAATGTCCATCGCTTGTGACGGTTCAAATGCCTTTGGCTCTGTACCTTCGACGACAACCACACTTCTGCCCTGTTGTGCGAACCCTATCGCGATTGCCGCTCCAACCATGCCTCCACCGATTACGGCGATGTCATATCTGTTCATTTTTTGTTCTTCATTATCTTGATTAAATAGCCTTTTTAATTGTACGTTCCCCTCATGCATTTACAAAACGGTTTATTTTCCCTCGTCGTAAAGATGCGTGATCTGGGTAAATTTACATGTTTGTAAACCGAGTGTTTCTGCCTGATTAGCGAGCTGAAAAACCTTGTTCGATATAAGGCAAAAGCCTAGATTTCATCAGGCTTTGCAGAGAATTAGCCAGATCACTAGTCAGGTGCTTTTTAAAGCAGTACAATACGCCGCTTACCGCCGAGATGGCGGCTATAATTTGAGCAATAGCTCTCCGATTTAAGTACAACTGAACGAGCGAAAGTGAGATGAGTAAGAAACTGCTAATTAAAACCTGGGGCTGCCAGATGAACGAATACGATTCATCAAAAATGGCCGACCTGCTTAATGCTGCAAACGGCTACGAGCTGACGGAAGAGCCAGAGGAAGCAGACGTACTTCTACTTAACACCTGTTCGATCCGTGAAAAAGCGCAAGAAAAAGTTTTCCACCAGCTAGGCCGTTGGAAAACACTAAAAGAGAAAAAAGCTGGCGTAGTTATCGGCGTAGGTGGTTGTGTAGCAACGCAAGAAGGCGACCATATTCGTGAGCGTGCTCCGTACGTTGACGTGATTTTTGGCCCACAGACTCTGCACCGCTTGCCAGAGATGATCAAACAGTCTCAATCTGACGAAGCGCCAGTCATGGACATTTCTTTCCCAGAAATTGAAAAGTTTGACCGTCTACCTGAGCCACGCGCAGAAGGTGCAACTGCCTTCGTTTCAATTATGGAAGGCTGTTCTAAATACTGTACTTACTGCGTAGTGCCATACACACGTGGTGAAGAAGTTAGCCGTCCGATGGATGACGTATTGTTCGAGATCGCTCAGCTGGCAGAACAAGGCGTGCGTGAAGTAAACCTACTAGGTCAGAACGTAAACGCGTACCGTGGCCCAATGCACGATGGTGAGATTTGTTCTTTTGCAGAACTGTTGCGTCTGGTTGCATCTATCGATGGTATTGACCGTATTCGTTTCACTACTAGCCACCCGCTAGAATTCACCGACGACATCATTGCTGTTTATGAAGATACACCAGAGCTAGTAAGCTTCCTGCACTTACCAGTGCAAAGTGGTAGTGACCGTATCCTCACCATGATGAAGCGTCCACATACAGGCATCGAGTACAAGTCGATCATCCGTAAACTGCGTAAAGCTCGTCCTGATATTCAAATCAGTTCTGACTTTATCGTTGGTTTCCCTGGTGAAACAGATAAAGACTTCCAAGACACCATGAAGCTGATCAAAGACGTAGACTTTGACATGAGCTTCAGCTTTATCTTCTCTCCTCGCCCTGGTACGCCAGCTGCGGATTACCCATGTGATGTATCTGAACAAGAGAAGAAAGAGCGTTTGTACGAACTACAGCAAACGATTAACGCACAAGCTATGCGTTACTCTCGCTTGATGCTTGGTACAGAGCAACGTGTACTGGTTGAAGGCCCTTCGAAGAAAAACCTAATGGAACTGCGCGCTCGTACAGAAAACAACCGTGTAGTAAACTTTGAAGGTAGCGCCGACCTAATTGGTCAGTTCGTAGACGTGAAGATCGTAGACGTATTTGCAAACTCATTGCGTGGTGAGCTAGTACGTACTGAAAAAGACATGGACCTTCGTAGTGTGATTTCACCAACGCAAATGATGGCGAAAACACGTCGCGAAGATGAGCTGGGTGTAGCGACTTTTACGCCTTAAGCTCGTACAAATAGCCATGGAGAGCCTGGTCGTTATCAGGCTCTCATTAAGTGGCAAAAAATGAGAGGCAACATTGAGCAATAAAATCGTAACTCTAGAAATTAACCTAGAACCTTCAGACAACCGCCGACTAGCTAGCCTGTGCGGTCCATTCGATGACAACATCAAGCATTTAGAACGCCGTCTGGGCGTTGAAATCAACCACCGTAGTGACCATTTTACCATTGTTGGTAAACCTCACACTTCTGCAGCCGCGCTTGATATCCTTAAAACACTTTATGTCGATACTGCCCCTGTTCGTGGCGAGATCCCAGACATCGAACCTGAGCAGATCCATTTATCGATTAAAGAATCTGGCGTTTTAGAACAAAACACAGAGTCTAATATTGAGCACGGCAAAGAAGTGTTCGTCAAAACCAAAAAAGGCGTGATCAAACCACGTACCCCTAACCAGGCTCAATACTTGGTTAACATGGTGACTCACGATATCTCTTTTGGTATTGGCCCTGCAGGTACGGGTAAGACTTACTTAGCGGTAGCGGCGGCAGTAGATGCGTTGGAACGTCAGGAAATCCGCCGTATTCTTTTGACTCGTCCAGCGGTTGAAGCGGGTGAAAAATTGGGCTTCTTGCCTGGCGACCTAAGCCAAAAGGTTGACCCATACCTTCGTCCACTGTACGACGCACTGTTCGAAATGCTTGGTTTTGAGCGCGTGGAAAAACTGATCGAACGTAATGTGATCGAAGTTGCGCCTTTGGCATATATGCGTGGCCGCACACTAAACGACGCATTCATCATTCTGGATGAAAGCCAAAACACGACTGTTGAGCAGATGAAAATGTTCCTGACGCGTATCGGCTTTAACTCACGTGCGGTAATCACCGGCGACGTGACTCAGATTGACTTGCCACGTGGTGCAAAATCAGGCCTTCGTCACGCGATTGAAGTACTGAGCGAAGTCGACGACATCAGCTTTAACTTCTTCCTGGCAGACGACGTTGTGCGCCACCCTGTTGTCGCTCGTATTGTTAACGCGTACGAGAAATGGGAAGCACAAGACCAGAAAGAGCGTAAAGAGTTTGAAAAGCGCCGTCGTGAAGAGCGTGATGCCAAGTTGCTTGAAGCGGCAAAAGCAGAGTTAAGTGCTCAAGTCACAGAGAGTAAGGAATAAAGATGGCGATTGAACTTGATCTTCAACTGGCAGTCGAAAGCGAAGAAGGCTTACCTTCACAGCAAGACTTTCAACTGTGGTTGGATAAGACTATTCCACTGTTTCAGCCGCAGGCAGAAGTCACCATTAGAATTGTTGATGAACAAGAGAGCCACACTCTGAATCACGACTATCGTGGTAAAGATAAACCAACCAACGTGCTATCTTTCCCGTTTGAAGTGCCTCCGGGTATGGAAATGGATCTGCTGGGTGATTTGATTATCTGTCGCCAAGTGGTTGAAAAAGAGGCGTTAGAGCAAAATAAACCTCTGTTAGCACATTGGGCGCATATGGTTGTACATGGCAGCTTGCATCTGCTAGGTTATGATCATATCGAGGATGACGAAGCCGAAGAGATGGAGTCCCTCGAAACAGAAATCATGCAGGGTATGGGTTATGAAGACCCTTACATTGCTGAAAAAGAGTAACCTCGGTTGCTCAACAGGGAAAGGCGAATCACCTACATTGCCCTCGTGTTTGCCTTTCTACGTGAGCTATCACACTTCTGATAGCGTTACTTAATTGAGAAACAATGAACGAAGATAATTCTCCCTCTTCTAGCGAAGGTAAGAAAGAAAAGGCAGAAGGTCCGAGTAGAAAGTCCTTCTTTGAACGTCTAGGTCAACTTTTCCAGGGCGATCCTAAAGACCGCCAAGAGCTTGTGGATGTTATCCGCGACTCAGAAGAAAATGACCTGATTGACCACGACACCCGCGATATGCTCGAAGGTGTGATGGAAATCTCCGAAATGCGCGTGCGTGACATTATGATCCCACGTTCGCAAATGGTTACTGTTGAGCGCACTGACGATTTAGACACGCTAATCGCGCTAATTACGGATGCTCAACACTCGCGTTACCCTGTTATCAGCGAGGACAAGGACCATGTGGAAGGCATTCTACTAGCGAAGGACTTACTCAAATACTTAGGCTCAGGCAGCAACCCATTTGATATTGAAGAAGTGATTCGACCTGCAGTTGTGGTTCCGGAAAGCAAACGTGTTGACCGCCTGCTAAAAGAGTTCCGTGAAGAGCGCTATCATATGGCGATTGTTGTCGATGAATTCGGCGGCGTTTCTGGCCTCGTCACCATTGAAGATATCCTAGAAGAAATCGTTGGCGATATTGAAGATGAGTTCGACGAGTCCGAAGAGACTGACATTCGTAAGCTAAGCAAACATACGTTTGCTGTCAGGGCTCTGACAACGATTGAAGAGTTTAATGAGACATTCGGCACCAACTTCAGCGATGAAGAAGTGGATACGGTAGGTGGCATGGTGATGACTGCCTTCGGTCACTTACCTTCTCGTGGTGAGCTGGTTGAAATTGAAAGTTATAACTTCAAAGTCACCGCTGCCGATAACCGTCGTGTCATTCAACTCCAAGTGACCATTCCAGACGAAGAAGCACTGGTTGAAGCCACTCAAGAGTAACGCGATACCCTACTGGGAATATCAGAAAAATATAATGATGAATGTACTCTTTCATCGCCTCAAGCGGCCTTTAGTGGCCGCTTTTGTTGGCGCTTGCACCACTCTGGCTTTTGCTCCTTACCAACTATGGCTGATCGCGATCCTTAGCCCAGCCATACTGCTTATCCTCCTCGCCAATCAGACGCCTAAACGTGCACTTTGGATTGGTTATTCATGGGGCTTTGGCCAATTTGCCACTGGTATTAGCTGGGTATACGTCAGTATTGCTGGCTTTGGCGGTATGCCGCTGATTGCCAATCTATTCTTAATGGGTCTATTAGTTGCCTATCTGGCGGTTTACTCTGGCCTGTTTGCCTGGCTAAAGAACAAATTCTTCCCTCAAATAACCCTAAGCACTACCCTGCTTGCTGCTCCTGCGCTATGGCTGATTACCGATTGGCTGCGTGGCTGGGTAATGACCGGCTTCCCATGGTTATGGCTCGGATACAGCCAGATTGACGCCCCGTTAGCGAGTTTTGCACCTATTGGTGGAGTTGAGCTTCTCACTCTGTTTATTATCATCTCAGCAGGTGCTTTGGCTTACGCTTGGTTGCATAAACAGTGGCTAGTGGTTGTCATACCGGCTGTACTTTTGAGCACAGGCTTTGGTATTCGCCAGTATGATTGGGTGACACCTCGCTCTCAGGACATCACCAAAGTCGCGCTCATCCAAGGCAATGTCGACCAAAAACTGAAATGGCTACCAGCTCAGCGCTGGCCAACCATTATGAAGTACACCGATCTGACTCGTGAAAACTGGGATGCAGATATCATTGTCTGGCCAGAAGCTGCGATTCCCGCTTTTGAGATTGAAGTGTCTTCATTTCTGCAGAATTTAGACAGTGCAGCGAAAATGAACCGTAGCGCCATTATCACTGGTGTGGTGAATCAGAACGAAGACCGACAGTTCTATAACAGCATCCTTTCTCTGGGTGAAACGCCTTACGGTGATTACAGTTTTGACCTGAATGAGCGCTACAATAAGCATCATTTGCTGCCATTTGGTGAGTTCGTGCCGTTTGAGGACATCTTACGCCCACTTGCGCCGTTCTTTAATTTGCCGATGTCATCATTCAGTCGTGGTGACTTCGTTCAGCCGAACATCGTTGCGAATGGCAAGCACATGGCACCCGCTCTGTGTTATGAAATCATCTTTAATGAGCAGGTTCGTCAAAACGTCAACGACGAAACAGACTTTATCCTAACGCTGTCTAACGATGCGTGGTTTGGGCATTCGATTGGTCCACTTCAGCATATGGAAATCGCCCGTATGCGCGCCTTGGAACTGGGTAAGCCACTGATTCGCTCAACGAATAATGGATTAACCGCCGTCACAGACCACAAAGGTAAGATTATCGAGCAGGTACCACAGTTTGAAACCGCAGTACTGCGCGCAGAACTGACTCCAACCGATGGGAAAACGCCCTATCGCATCGTTGGTACCTGGCCATTGTATATTTGGGTAGCGATAAGCTTGATGCTCGCCTGGTGGCGAAAATCACGTTTAATTTAATCAGTCATCCTGAACCGCGACGAAAGAGCGTGATTCAGGATCTACTATCCGAGTTTGTTATATTTAATGGTGTTCGCTTTAATTTACGTGACTGCTTTGAAATCGATTCGTGATGTCGCTATGGCTCCTCGGAATGACGCTAGTGAGTGACAGTTATTTTAAAAATAGTTAAGCGAACAGCACTACCAACTAAAAAAGAGGCGTTGTCGCCTCTTTTTGCATACTTGTTAAGGTTTTAAAGACTGGCGACTAAAGCCGGTGTGCCCACACTTGATACATGGAATGATAATGGTTGGATGGTTATACGTGGTTTTATGGCCACATTCATCGCAAACTAAGGTACCCAAACCAATCACATCACCAGCTTCATACAGGCCTTGATGCTCGAGGTCGTCGAATAGTTCAACCCACTCAACCTTGGTCCGATCGGTAATTTCTAACAATCCTTGCCAGATTGAATCTGCAATCGTTAGGTAAAAAGGACCACTCTTACTGTCTTCGTAATTTTCAGAAAACTCTTTTAAGTCAGATTTGACGTACGCTTTAATCAGAGCCAACTCATCTTGGGTCAGGTCGTTCGCGGCTTCCACCACTTTGCCTGACGTCTCTATCGCTTTGTTAACTTCTTCGGGACTGTGCTTCAAGGTTTCAATCACATCCTCGAGCATTTCCTCATAACCTGTTTTACGTTTAGGCATAACTGACCTCCATCTTTCTCCTGCCTGCGTGACTTGAGTACGCAAGGGTATAGATTGGCTATTGTTGTGATCCCTAGCTTTAGGTATTCTATGACGATCTATTTAAGTCTGTTCTAACCGAACTCACAAATTCCAAGATAACCGGATATCATCGATGCAAGAGCAATACAACCCACAAGACATTGAACAGAAAGTTCAGAAGCACTGGGATGACAACAAGACCTTTGTTGTAAGTGAAGACCCAAATAAAGAAAAATTCTACTGTCTATCTATGTTCCCATACCCAAGTGGTCGACTGCACATGGGTCACGTACGTAACTACACCATCGGTGACGTAGTATCTCGTTTCCAACGCCTGCAAGGCAAAAACGTGATGCAACCAATCGGTTGGGATGCGTTCGGTCTACCAGCAGAAAACGCAGCGGTTAAGAACAACACCGCTCCTGCGCCATGGACTTACGAAAACATCGAGTACATGAAGAACCAACTTAAGATGCTTGGTTTGGGTTACGACTGGGACCGTGAATTCGCAACGTGTACGCCAGAGTACTACCGTTGGGAGCAAGAGTTTTTCACTAAGCTGTACGAAAAAGGCCTGGTTTACAAGAAGATGTCAACAGTTAACTGGGACCCAGTTGACCAGACAGTTCTTGCAAACGAGCAAGTTGTTGACGGCCGCGGCTGGCGTTCTGGAGCAATCGTTGAGCAGAAAGAGATCCCTCAATGGTTCATCAAGATTACTGAATACGCTCAAGAGCTAATCGACGATCTAGACACACTAGATGGCTGGCCTGAAATGGTGAAAACCATGCAGCGCAACTGGATTGGTCGCTCTGAAGGTGTTGAACTGCGATTTGCCTTGAAGGAAGGCCAAGTGAAAGGTCAACAAGACCTGGAAGTTTACACAACGCGTCCAGACACACTAATGGGTGTGACTTACGTGGGTATCGCAGCAGGTCACTCTCTTGCTGCATTGGCAGCAGAGAACAACCCAGAGCTTGCTGCGTTTATCGACGAATGTAAGAACAACAAAGTAGCGGAAGCTGAAATGGCGACAATGGAGAAGAAAGGTATGGCGACTGGCCTTACTGCAATTCACCCATTGAACGGCCGTGAAGTACCAGTATACGTAGCAAACTTCGTATTGATGGACTACGGTACAGGCGCTGTAATGGCAGTACCTGCACATGACCAACGTGACTACGAATTTGCAACTAAGTACGGCCTGGATATCGTTCCTGTCATCAAGCCTGCTGATGGCAGCGAACTAAACATCTCTGAAGAAGCTTACACTGAGAAAGGTGTACTGTTCGATTCTGGTGAGTTCGACGGTCTTGAATTCCAGGCGGCATTCGATGCAATCGCTGCCAAGCTAGAAGCTGAAGGCAAAGGTACTAAGACAGTTAACTTCCGTCTACGTGACTGGGGCGTTTCTCGTCAACGTTACTGGGGCGCTCCAATCCCAATGGTAACCACTGAAGATGGTGAAGTTCACCCGGTACCAGCTGATCAACTACCCGTGATTCTTCCAGAAGACGTGGTTATGGACGGCGTAACGAGCCCAATCAAAGCAGACAAAGAATGGGCGAAGACTACATTCAACGGCGAACCAGCTCTACGTGAGACTGACACGTTCGATACGTTCATGGAATCTTCTTGGTACTACGCGCGTTACTGTTCACCACAAGCAGACGACATCCTGGATCCAGAAAAAGCAAACTACTGGCTACCAGTAGACCAGTACATCGGTGGTATCGAGCACGCTTGTATGCACTTATTGTACTCTCGCTTCTTCCACAAATTACTACGTGATGCAGGTTACGTAACATCTGACGAGCCGTTCAAGCGCCTACTATGTCAAGGCATGGTACTAGCTGATGCATTCTCTTACGAGAACGAGAAAGGCGGTACAGAGTGGGTTGCGCCTACTGATGTTACTGTAGAGCGTGACGGCAAAGGCCGTATCACTTCTGCTAAAGACAACGAAGGCCGTGACGTTGAGCACTCAGGCATGATCAAAATGTCTAAGTCGAAGAACAACGGTATCGACCCGCAAGAGATGGTAGACAAATACGGCGCAGATACAGTGCGTCTATTCATGATGTTCGCTTCTCCAGCAGACATGACACTTGAGTGGCAAGAGTCTGGCGTAGAAGGTGCAAACCGCTTCCTGAAACGTGTTTGGAAACTAGTGAAAGAGCACACAGCAAAAGGTGCGGCAGAAGCGGTTAACGCAGATGCACTTTCTGGTGAGCAAAAAGCACTACGTCGTGACGTTCACAAGACCATTGCGAAAGTAACCGATGATGTGGCTCGTCGCCAGACATTCAACACGGCTATCGCAGCAATCATGGAACTGATGAACAAGCTAGCGAAAGCACCTCAAGAGTCTGCACAAGACCGTGCTATCCTTGATGAAGCACTGAGAGCGGTTGTAGCAATGCTTTACCCTATCACTCCGCACATTTCATACGAGCTATGGACCGCACTGGGTGAGACTGACATCGACAACGCGACTTGGCCAACATTCGATGAGAAAGCACTGGTTGAAGATGAAAAAACCATCGTTGTTCAAGTTAACGGTAAGCTACGTGCGAAATTGACTGTTGCTGCAGATGCAACCAAAGAACAAGTTGAAGAGCTTGGTCTGAACGATGAGAACGTCACTAAGTTCACTGAAGATAAAACCATCCGTAAAGTGATTTACGTTCCGGGTAAACTTCTGAACATCGTTGCAAACTAATCATAGTCTGCAATATATCTCAGCTTAGCGAACTTATTCGCTAACCAAGAGTCATTAAACAGGGTAGTCCTCTACCCTGTTTATTTACCTCAAACCATTCCCACTGAGTGGTTTAAGGTAAATATCCCCCTTATGCAATTTAGGATGAATACAATCAATGCGCTTTTTCTCTTTGATTAAACTACCTGTGGTATTGGTATTAGCCGGACTTCTCTCTGCCTGTGGTTTTCACCTTCGCGGCGAATACTCTGTGCCGGAAGAGCTGCACACCATGTCATTCACTAGCTATGATGAATACAATCAGCTAACCCGCTACGTGAAATCTCAGCTCACACTGAATAAAGTGGAATTAGTTCAACCATCATCAAGCGTACCAAACCTACATCTGATTGAGACAAGCCTTGAAGAACGTACGCTATCGTTATACCAAAACAGCCGTGCGGCAGAGAAAGAACTGACTTACGTTGTACAGTACCGTGTCACTATTCCAGGTTATGGCGCCAAGAACTACACCACCACGGTCAATCGTAATTACCTGGATAACCCACTGACAGCTTTGGCTAAGTCGGTTGAACGCGACGTGATTAAAGATGAAATGCACTTACAAGCTGCCAAGCAAATGATGCGTCAGTTAGGCCAGGTCCGTGCAGAATACGAGTCAGACGAAGTTAACCAGCCAACCACGAACTCAAATTCATAATTAACATGCGAGTATATGCTGACAAGCTGGCGGATCATTTAGCCAAGCACATCAAGCCGATTTACCTGATTTTTGGTAATGAACCCCTGTTAATTCAAGAAAGCCGTCAAGCCATCCGGAAAACCGCATTGCAACACGGTTTTGAGGAAAAGCATCGCTTTGCTGTTGATGCGAGCTTAGATTGGAACCAGGTTTATGACTGCTTTCAAGCGCTCAGCCTGTTTTCCAGCCGCCAACTCATTGAGCTCGAAATACCAGAATCTGGCGTTAATACCGCGATAAGCAAAGAACTGCAGACATTGTCAGAGATGATGCACGATGACATCATGTTGGTCATCATTGGCAGCAAGCTGACCAAAGCGCAGGAAAACAGTAAATGGTTTAAGTCACTGAGTACAAAAGGTGATTGGGTAAGTTGCCTGACACCAGACCTTCAGCGTCTGCCAATGTTCATTCAAGCACGCTGTCGCATACTTGGTTTGAAACCGGACCAGCAATCGCTGCAAATGCTCGCTCAGTGGCATGAGGGTAACTTGTTCGCACTGTCACAAAGCCTAGAAAAACTGGCTCTGCTTTATCCTGATGGCGAACTCACCATTGTGCGCTTAGAAGAAGCGTTGAGCCGCCATAACCATTTTACAACGTTCCACTGGATTGATGCCTTGCTTGCCGGAAAAGCTAACCGAGCTCAACGAATTTTACGTCAGCTAGAAGCTGAGGGCGTTGAGGCGGTGATTCTTATTCGTAGTGTGCAAAAAGAGTTCAACCAACTGCTGAGCATGCATCGTGATTTGACCAAGACGAACATCAGTCAAGTGTTTGAAAAATATCGAGTGTGGCAAAATAAACGCCCTTTATACAACGCAGCTTTGACTCGCCTTTCAGCCAGCCGAATCCTTAGTCTTATGTCTCTTTTGGCTCAGGCAGAGATAAAAGCCAAAACCCAGTATGACGAATCTGTATGGCCAACTATTCATCAATTGAGCCTGGAAACCTGCTCTCCTGATATTAAGCTGGCAATTTAAAAACCAAAGCGTGATATAGTGCGCGACCCGTTTTGCCCAGATTAGCGCAAAACGATTTAGAGATAAGAGATAAACCGAGGAAAACCGAGTGCTTCGCGAAGAACTGAAAGACTTTTTAGCTGATAAAGCCGACGATATGAAAGCGGAAGATATCATCATCCTGAATGTGGAAGACAAATCGAGCGTGACCGATTACATGATCATCTGCACGGGTACGTCTAAACGCCACGTTTCATCCATCGCTGATCACGTAGCGTCTGAAGTAAAAAAAGCTGGCCTTGAACCTTTGGGCATGGAAGGTGAGAACGAAGGTGAATGGGTGGTTCTGGATATGGGCGATGCCATGCTGCACGTGATGCAAGAAGAACACCGCGAACTGTACCAACTAGAAAAACTCTGGGGTTAATCTTTTGAAAATTCAACTCATTGCTGTTGGTACCAAAATGCCAAAGTGGGTCGAGGAAGGCTTTCAAGAGTATCGCCGTCGTTTCCCGCACGATATGCCACTTGAATTGGTGGAGATCCCTGCAGGAAAACGCGGCAAGAACGCCGACATAGCGCGCATTCTGCAAAAAGAAGGCGAAGCGATGCTGGCTGCTGTACCAAAAGGGAGCCGAATCGTCACTCTGGATATCCCTGGCAAAAAGTGGGACACCCCACAACTGGCTGAGCAACTAGAAGCCTGGAAACTCGATGGGCGTGACGTATCGATCTTGATCGGTGGCCCGGAAGGTTTGGCACCAGCATGCAAAGCAGCCGCAGACCAAAGCTGGTCATTATCAGCCTTAACGTTACCTCACCCTCTGGTACGTATTGTCATGGCTGAAAGCTTATACCGAGCGTGGAGCATTACTGCTAACCACCCTTATCATCGCGAATAATCGCTGTTTAACCTTAGAGCCACGCGTTAATGATTCATAGACGCCGCAGTCAAATTCGAGATTATCAAGCCGAAGCGCGCCTGTTTGCCAGTCGCGCTATCGTAGCATTTATCGGTATCGTCATTTTGATGGGAACACTGGTCGCCAATATGTACAACATTCAGGTGAACCAGTTCCAGGACTACCAAACTCGCTCTAATGACAACCGTATTAAGATCGTACCCATTGCGCCCAACCGTGGGCTTATTTATGATCGAAACGGCGTGTTGCTGGCGGAAAACCGCCCTGTTTTTAACTTGGAGCTGACTCCAGAAAAAGTGAAAGACATCGATGATACTATCAAAGCGCTGCAAACCATTCTGGAAATCACGCCAGAACAAATTGAACGCTTTCATCGCGAACGCAAGCGCACCCGTCGCTTTAAATCGGTTCCTCTTCTCACGCAGCTGGATGAAAAGCAAGTTGCTGTATTTTCAGTCAACCAATATCGCTTCCCCGGCGTAGAGATCAGTGCGACCCTAAAACGGTACTATCCATTTAGCGAAGTACTTACGCACGTAATTGGCTACGTTTCTCGCATCAATGATCGAGATATGCAGCGCCTGATTCGCGAAGAAAAAGCCTCAAACTATCAAGCGACCCGAGACATCGGTAAGCTCGGTATTGAGAAATTCTACGAAGACCTGCTCCACGGAACGGCCGGCTATCAAGAAGTCGAAGTCAACAGTCGTGGACGCGTGATCCGCACGCTGAAATATGTGCCACCTATCGCAGGTAAAGATATTGTCTTAAATCTCGATATCAATATACAGCTGTACGTGCACCAGCTACTAGATGGTCGTCGCGGCAGTGCCGTGGTTATCGATCCAAGGGATAATGGTGTGTTAGCAATGGTCTCTAGCCCGAGCTACGATCCCAATGCCTTCGTTCATGGTATTTCTGGTAAGGCTTATCGTGCGCTACTCAACAATAAAAACCGACCACTGGTGAACCGAACGACGTTAGGGATTTATCCACCAGCATCGACCATCAAACCATTCATGGCCGTCGCAGCGTTGCAAGAAGGTGTTGTGACACCCCAAACAACCCGCAACGACCCCGGCTACTGGCGTATTCCAAACTCTAACACACGTCCATACCGTGACTGGCTGCGTTGGGGACATGGTCGAGTGGATATCATCAAATCGATTGAAGAATCGGTGGATACCTTCTTCTACCAAGTGGCTTACGATATGGGTATCGATCGCATTTCCAGCTGGATGATGATGTTCGGCTTTGGTGATTACACTGGAATTGATATTTACGAAGAAAGTAAAGCAAACATGCCGACCCGTGAGTGGAAAATGTCTCGCCACAGAACACCTTGGTATAAAGGCGATACGATCCCGGTAGGTATTGGGCAGGGTTACTGGACTGCAACGCCAATGCAAATAGCTAAAGCGACTTCAGTTCTGGTCAACGACGGAGCCGTTACTGCCCCACACTTGCTTAAAGCTTCCATCAACAATGGTGGCAATTTCGACGAGCAGCACTCAGAGGAATACCTGACTTATCCGCCGATTAAAGACGTACCGAAGAAGTACTGGGATATGGCGAAAGAAGGCATGCGCCGGGTAAACCATGGGGTTCGTGGCACAGCTCGTCGTTCGTTTTATGACATGAGCTACGAAACCGCCGGTAAATCCGGTACTGCTCAGGTATTCGGACTTGCTGAAGACGAAGAGTATAAGGCAGATGAAGTCGCCGAGCATTTGCGTGACCACGCCTTGTTCACTGGCTTTGCACCGTTTGATGAGCCAAAAGTGGTCGTGACCGTGGTACTTGAAAACGCGGGTGGCGGCTCAAGTAATGGCGCGCCTGTAGCAAGAAAAATCTTTGACCGTGTCGTACTCGGCCCAGAAAAAATCGAGCCTGAAGAAGATGAAAACAACGTTAAGCAAGAGGCAACGCAATAATGAAAATGGATCCCTCTACAGGTAAAAACCGGGCCCTGTTTGAACGCTTCCATATTGACTTGCCACTGCTACTCGGCATTTTAGCCTTGATGGCATTTGGCTTGGTTATCATGTACAGCGCCAGCGGCCAAAGTTTAGCTATGATGGATCGTCAGGCCATGCGGATGGCTCTCTCTCTTGTGGTGATGGTTGCACTAGCACAACTTTCACCACGTACTTATGAGAGTCTGGCCCCTTTAATGTTTGCGTCAGGAGTCATCTTGCTTTTTGGCGTGCTGTTTTTTGGTGAAGCTTCCAAAGGCGCCCAGCGCTGGCTGAACCTTGGTTTCGTCCGATTCCAGCCCTCTGAGCTACTCAAGCTGGCCGTGCCTTTGATGGTGGCACGCTATATTGGTCGTCAGCCACTCCCACCCACCTTTAAGACCCTGCTAGTTGCTCTGGTCATGGTGTGCGTTCCTACTATACTGATTGCCAAGCAACCTGATTTAGGGACTTCTATCCTGATCGCAGCATCCGGTATTTTTGTTATTTTCCTTGCGGGCATCAGTTGGAAAATTATTGCAGCGGCCGCGGTTGCCCTGGGTGGATTTATTCCGATTCTGTGGTTCTTCCTAATGCGAGAGTATCAAAAGACTCGTGTACGAACGTTATTTAACCCAGAGTCCGATCCCTTAGGTGCCGGCTACCATATCATCCAGAGTAAGATTGCGATTGGATCGGGTGGTATTTCAGGTAAAGGTTGGTTGCAAGGAACACAATCCCAATTGGAATTTCTTCCAGAGCGACACACTGACTTTATCTTTGCAGTAATTGCTGAAGAATGGGGTATGATTGGCTTTCTTTGCTTATTAGCCATCTATCTTTTCATTATTGGCCGAGGTCTTTACCTTGCCAGTCAAGCGCAGACCGCATTTGGACGAATGATGGCAGGCAGTATTGTACTTAGCTTTTTTGTGTATATTTTCGTAAATATTGGCATGGTAAGTGGCATCCTTCCCGTTGTAGGCGTACCGCTACCCCTAATCAGTTATGGTGGTACTTCAATGGTGACCTTGATGGCTGGCTTTGGTATTTTAATGTCTATTCATACGCACCGAAAAGCATTCTCTAAGGCAACCTAGACATGCAAAAACGCGCTTTATATTCCTTAGCTTTTTCTGCAATTATTCTGGCTGGCTGCTCATCAACCAGCCAAAAAAGCCAGCAGGATGGTCGTTACGAACTTGAGTCTGATGTCGCACCAGACACGCCACTCTCAGTGGATCATATTGAAGACGCCTACCCTAAGTACGAACCATACAGCTTAGGCGGCAACAGAGACTACCACCTGCGCGGCAAGAACTACCAAATAGTACGTGACGCGAAAGGCTTTACGGAAAAGGGACGCGCCTCCTGGTACGGTAAAAAGTTTCAGGGTCATTTGACGTCAAACGGTGAAATCTACGACATGTACTCAATGACAGCGGCGCACAAAACATTGCCTCTGCCTAGCTACGTTAAAGTGACCAACACCGATAACGGCAAAACAACCGTAGTACGCGTCAATGACCGGGGTCCATTCCACGATGGTCGAATTATTGATTTAAGCTATGCCGCAGCACATAAGTTAGGCGTGATTAAAACCGGCACTGCCAATGTCAAAATTGAAGTTATCAACGTTGATAAACCAACCGACAAAAAGTCTCTGGATGGTCATCCTAAATACGTTATTCAGGTCGCATCTTCAAAAAATGAAAATCGCGCCCGAACTTTAGGTTCAGAACTCGGTCAAAAGCTGGATACGGATACTTTCCTAGAAAATGCGAAAGAATCGTATCGCTTGTTATTAGGCCCGTTTAGTGACTATTCCCTGACGCAAGCCACGTTGGATAAAGTAAAATTGCTCGGCTATCCGTCTGCATTTATTAAAAAACACAACACTGTAAAATGACGTAGGTTCATGGATTTCTAGTTGAATCCCCTCTGAATATCACCGGGGATTCTGATAAGATGTCCGCAGTTAAACCCAAAAATTTGAATTACCATGAATAAAAATAAGTTTGTGAAATCTATTCTCGTCTCATCCGTTGCGCTTTCAGCAACCTTCGCTCAATCTGCTTTTGCTGCACCGATCGTGGTACCAGACTCTCCTCAAATCGCAGCGAAAGGCTACGTGCTGATGGATTACCATTCAGGAAAAGTACTGGCAGAGAAAGAGATGAACACAAAATTGTCTCCTGCTAGTCTGACTAAAATGATGACCAGCTATGTTATTGGCCAAGAGCTAGCGCGTGGTAATATTTCAGAAGATGATGATGTCACCATCAGTAAAAACGCCTGGGCGAAAAACTTCCCGGATTCTTCAAAAATGTTCATTGAAGTGGGCACCACCGTAAAAGTAAAAGACCTGAACCGTGGCATTATCATTCAGTCAGGTAACGATGCGTGTGTAGCAATGGCAGAGCACATCGCCGGTTCGGAAGATGCTTTCGTTGATCTAATGAACGCATGGGCAAACACTCTAGGTATGAGTAACTCGCACTTTGCCAACGTGCACGGTTTAGATAACCCAGAACTTTACTCAACGCCATACGACATGGCACTGCTAGGTAAAGCGCTTATCCGTGATGTACCAAACGAGTACCGCGTTTACGCTGAGAAGAAATTCACCTACAACGGCATTACCCAATACAACCGTAACGGCTTGCTTTGGGATAAGAGCATGAACGTTGACGGTATCAAGACAGGCCACACAAGTAACGCGGGTTACAGCTTGGTAAGTTCAGCGACTGAAGGCCAAATGCGTCTGGTTGCGGTAGTGATGGGGACTAAAGATGCTAACGCTCGTAAATCAGAAAGTAAAAAACTGCTAAGTTACGGCTTCCGCTTCTTCGAAACTGTTGCTCCACATAAAGCTGGCGAAACGTTCGTAGAAGAAAAAGTATGGATGGGTAACAAAGACACGGTTGCACTGGGTCTGGATAAAGATACTTTCGTAACCCTTCCACGCGGTGAAGCAAAGAACCTAAAAGCAAGCTTTGTACTTGAAAAAGAGCTAGAAGCCCCAATTAATAAAGGTGATGTAGTTGGTAAGCTATACTATCAAATCGATGGTGAAGATATTGCCGAATACCCGCTAATGGCGCTGGAAACCGTAGAACAAGGCAGCCTGTTTAGCCGTATGTGGGATTACATCGTATTGTTAGTTAAGAGCTTCTTCTAAAGACAGCTAAAGATTAACAAACCGATTCATTAAGCCGCCGACTATGGCGGCTTTTTAAGTCAATTATCCTCACCTTGAGTTCAGCTTAATTTGACTGTACTATTTCGCACCGCAACGAATACCAACTGGAGTTACCGATATGCTAACCATCAACTCTGATGCTAAATTAAAAGACCTGCTTGAGTTCCCTTGTTCTTTTACTTACAAGGTAATGGGTCATGCAAAGCCTGAGCTTCCAGAACTTGTTCTCGAAGTCATTCAGCGCCATGCACCTGGTGACTACAGCCCAACAGTAAAACCTAGTGCGAAGGGCAACTACCACTCGGTGTCTATCAATATCACAGCGACCTCAATCGAGCAGGTTGAAGTCCTTTATAAAGAACTGGGCGAAATCGACATCGTTCGTATGGTTCTATAAATATTTGATAAATTAAATTTTTTTTGAAAGCAGCTACGGCTGCTTTCTTTTTACATATCAATAAGATAATAAAACTTTACTCTGCTTTGAGTTAAAAAACTGTTACTCAATGGTAGAGTAGAAGGATTATCCAGTTTATAATCCAAACACTTTATATAATCGCGACAGGAAATACCATGCAACACCAACTTGTTGTAAAACGACTTGGCCGCCAGGACTATGAGCCCGTATGGAAGGCAATGCATGAGTTCACAGACCAACGTACAGAAGAGACACCTGATGAAGTTTGGTTGGTAGAACATAACCCAGTATTTACCCAGGGTCAGGCTGGTAAAGCCGAGCACCTGATCAACACTGGCGATATTCCTGTCGTGCAAAGTGACCGCGGCGGTCAAGTGACTTACCATGGTCCGGGCCAGTTAGTCGCTTATTTCTTGATCAACCTGCGCCGTAAAAAATTAGGCGTACGAGATCTCGTTACCAACATCGAGAACCTCGTGATCAACACGCTAAAAGCATACAATATCGACTCTGCAGCAAGACCAGACGCGCCTGGTGTCTACGTCGATAGCAAGAAAATATGCTCTCTCGGCTTACGTATTCGTAAAGGCTGTTCCTTTCATGGCCTCGCCTTAAACGTCAATATGGATTTAACACCATTCCTGCGTATTAACCCTTGCGGGTACGAAGGTATGGAAATGGTTCAGGTCAGCCAAGTGGGTGGACCGGACGATGTGGAAGCTGTAGAAAAGCAACTAATACAAGAACTCGTTACTTTGCTCGACTACGAGCAAGTGGAATTCAGCACAGAAGCACCTTCTCAAGGTAATAAAGCATGAGCAAACCAATCCAGATGGAAAAAGGCGTTAAATATCGTGACGCCGACAAAATGGCATTGATTCCAGTAAAGAACATGCCTACAGAGCAGAAACAAGTGCTGCGTAAGCCTGATTGGATGAAGATCAAGCTACCAGCCGATAGCCAGCGAATCCAAGACATCAAAGCAGCAATGCGTAAGAACAAGCTTCACTCTGTATGTGAAGAAGCATCTTGCCCTAACCTGGCTGAATGTTTTAACCACGGTACTGCGACCTTTATGATCCTGGGCGCAATCTGTACTCGTCGCTGTCCGTTCTGTGATGTTGCTCATGGCCGCCCTCTTCCTCCTGAAGCAGAAGAGCCACAAAAGCTGGCGAAAACCATCGCTGAT
The DNA here is from genome assembly GCF_026000435.1 of Vibrio sp. STUT-A11. Lineage (NCBI taxonomy): Bacteria > Pseudomonadati > Pseudomonadota > Gammaproteobacteria > Vibrionales > Vibrionaceae > Vibrio > Vibrio sp. STUT-A11. The sequence continues at coordinate 2,582,847 of NZ_AP026763.1, forward strand.
ATGAAGCTGAAGTATGTAGTAATCACTTCTGTAGACCGTGATGATCTGCGTGACGGTGGTGCACAGCACTTCGCTGACTGTAACCGCGAGATCCGTGCATTGAACCCTAACATCAAGATTGAGACTCTGGTTCCTGACTTCCGTGGTCGTATGGACGTAGCTCTTGATCTGATGAAAGATAACCCGCCAGATGTTTTCAACCACAACTTGGAAACTGCGCCACGTCTTTACCGTAAAGCTCGTCCGGGTGCAAACTACAAGTGGTCTCTGCAACTATTGAAGAAATTCAAAGAACAGCACCCAGATGTACCGACTAAGTCAGGTCTGATGATGGGTCTTGGCGAGACTAAAGAAGAGATCGTCGAAGTACTGAAAGATCTGCGCGAACACGGTGTAACTATGCTGACGCTTGGTCAGTACCTGGCGCCAAGCCGTCACCACTTGCCAGTAGAACGTTACGTTCCGCCATCAGAGTTTGATGAGCTTAAAGAGATCGCCCTAGAACTTGGTTTTACACACGCCGCGTGTGGTCCATTTGTTCGCTCTTCATACCATGCCGATATGCAGGCTCAAGGTATCGAAATCAAGTAATCTATTGATTCTAAATCTAAAAAGGTTGGCGCTTCGCCAACCTTTTTTGTATCTGGTAAGTGATGCTCAAAAGCTATTCCACCACCGTCATTCTGAACAGCGACGAAGGAGCGTGATTCAGAATCTGTTTTCAGAGTACAGATGACTTTGGGGAAGACTTTGAGTAAAAGAGTGTGCCGCAACAAGATTCCTGATCTCGCCTAGGCTCGTCGGAATGACGTGGTTTGGATATTTTGAAGGGGACAGTGTCGGTAGCCATCCCCTAACCACACTCACCCTTCGCTATAACGAATGACAAACTCTTTCCATATGCCAGAAAAACAAAAAGGCCCTCAATTGAGGACCTTTCATATATCAATGTTCAAAGTAGATGAGTCGAGTTCAAGGAGAACACACGGAGTTTGCGCGAGCAAATGAGTATGTTCGACACCGAAATCGGCTTACTCTATGAAGAACAATTATGCGTAAACTGGTAGACGCTTACAAATATCTAGCACTTTCTGTTTTGTTGCTTCGATAACTTCTTGGTTGTCGATGCTATCAAGAACGTCACACATCCAGTTCGCAAGCTCTTTTGCGTCTTCTACTGTGAAGCCACGGCGAGTGATTGCTGGCGTACCAACACGGATACCAGACGTTACGAATGGGCTACGTGGGTCATTTGGTACTGAGTTTTTGTTTACTGTGATGTTCGCTGCGCCTAGTGCTGCATCCGCTTCTTTACCAGTAATGTTCTTGTCGATTAGATCAACCAGGAACAGATGATTTTCTGTACCGTTAGAAACGATTTTGTAACCACGCTCTTGGAACTGAGCAACCATTGCTTTCGCGTTTTCTACAACGCGAGCTTGGTATGCTTTAAATTCAGGCTCCATTGCTTCTTTGAACGCTACCGCTTTACCAGCGATCACGTGCATTAGAGGACCACCTTGACCACCAGGGAAGACAGCTGAGTTCAGCTTTTTGTACATGTCTTCGCCAGCGTTAGACAGGATAAGGCCACCACGTGGACCTGCTAGTGTTTTGTGCGTCGTTGTCGTTACAACGTGTGCGTATGGTACTGGTGTTGGGTAAACACCTGCCGCGATAAGACCAGCAACGTGAGCCATATCTACGAATAGGTAAGCATCCACTTTGTCTGCGATTTCACGCATGCGTTTCCAGTCAACGATTTGAGAGTAAGCAGAGAAACCACCGATGATCATCTTAGGCTTGTGCTCAATCGCAAGCGCTTCCATCTCGTCGTAGTTGATTTGACCAGCTTCGTCGATACCGTAAGGGATAACGTTATAGTGCTTACCAGAGAAGTTTACTGGAGAACCGTGAGTCAGGTGACCACCGTGTGCCAGGCTCATGCCTAGTACTGTGTCGCCCGGGTTAAGCAGCGCCATGTATACTGCGCTGTTTGCTTGAGAACCTGAGTGAGGCTGTACGTTTGCGTATTCACAACCGAATAATTCGCACGCGCGATCGATTGCTAGTTGTTCTGCTTTATCTACGTACTCACAACCGCCGTAGTAACGCTTGCCTGGGTAGCCTTCAGCGTATTTGTTCGTTAGCTGAGAACCTTGAGCTTCCATTACACGTGGGCTTGTGTAGTTTTCAGAAGCGATAAGTTCAATGTGTTCTTCCTGGCGAAGAGTTTCTTCCTGGATAGCTGCGAACAGTTCCGCATCGTAATCTGCGATGTTCATATCACGCTTAAGCATCTGTATCTCCTGACTCAGATTAGTACTGAAATTGGCAAAAAAACTGTTTAATGACCGAGCGCAAACGTTTCCGTCACCCTAATGGCGCGCATTCTACATAATTTGATCTAGGTCATAAAGAGAAAATTTAAATTTTTCTCATGCAGTTTTTTCATGATGACGAGTAATAAATATCATGTCGATGTTGCAATTATTTAAACAACAGTCATTACTGTCAATTTTGCGCTTTACACCCTGTAAAACAGCAATTACATAGGTTTACCGTAAATTTCGGCCTCTAGCTACCGAAAAGATCATCTTTTTACTATTATGCTCGCCTTATTTCTCACCGATGACTGCAACTTTGATGGAAAAACACTCGCTAAAAGAAGACTGGATAGCAATTCTCACGGGCACCTTTTTGGTAGCTCAAGGCGTTTTCTTTCTCCAATCCGCGCAACTCCTGACTGGAGGAACCACCGGATTGGCTTTGCTTATTAGCCAATTTACACCTTTTACCTTTGGTGTGCTGTACTTTTTAGCTAACTGCCCTTTTTATCTGTTAGCCTGGAAACGCTTTGGCCGTCATTTTGCCATCAACAGTGTCATTTCTGGTGCTTTAGTTTCAATTTTTGCCGATCATCTTTATTTACTGATTTCATTAGAGTCCATCAATGAAGTCTATTGCGCTGTCGCGGGCGGGTTATTAATGGGATTAGGTATGCTGATCTTATTCCGTCATCGTTCTAGTCTGGGCGGTTTTAACGTGTTGTGCTTGTTTATCCAGGATAAATTTGGCATTTCAGTCGGCAAGAGTCAGATGGCGATTGATGTGTGTATCGTATTGGCATCGATGTTCTTCGTGTCACCTTGGATAATCGCTCTGTCAGCTTTAGGGGCGTTTGCGCTCAACCTGGTACTCGCCATGAACCACAAGCCACATCGATACTCTGTCACTTACGGCTCTCAATAAACCTCGACGAAAAAGAAAAAGGCTTTGGGGAGCATTCCAAAGCCTTTTGTGAGGACAAAAGTCCTAGAGGGGCGTTCTCTTAATCTTCAATCAACAAGATTCGAGTTTCATACGGGCGCAATGCCTGATGATGTGAAGCAACCACACTTGCTGAATTATGGTAGTTGGACAACAAACACTTCGCTTTCGCCATCTCAAAACGCTCTGGCAAGACACATTCCACCTCTTCCCCATAGTAATTATTGATACACAAAAGCGTCTGGGTTTTATTCTGGCGAGCATACGCAAAAATACGCGAATGCTCTGGCAGCAAATCTTCATAGCTGCCGTCCGTGATGACCGGGACCTGTTTGCGCAGCTCAATCAAACGCTTGTAGAAATAAAAGACCGAGTTTAAATCCGCTACTGCTGACTCCGCATTAATTTGCGGATAATTCTGCGCGACCTCGAGCCAAGGCGTTCCTTTGGTAAAACCTGCATGCTGTTGGCTATTCCACTGCATGGGTGTGCGAGAGTTATCACGAGACTTCTGCGCCAGAATCGCCATCATCTCTTGGTGGGAAACGCCATCACGATGAACCATGATGTCGTACATGTTGGTACTTTCAACATCGCGATATTGACTGATCTCGGTATAACCCGGATTGGTCATGCCAATCTCTTCCCCCTGATAAACGTAAGGCGTGCCCTGCATCATATGAACAGACGCTGCCAGCATCTTCGCTGATTCAATGCGGTACTGCTGATCATCACCGAGTCGACTCACGACACGTGGTTGGTCGTGGTTACACCAGAACAGCGCTCCCCAGCCTTTACCGTTTAACCCGGTTTGCCAGTGATTAAAGATTTGTTTGAGCTGAAGAAAGTCAAACAGTGCTTTGGTCCACTTTTCACCGTTAGGGTAATCCACTTTCAAATGATGAAAATTGAACACCATAGAAAGCTCTTTGCCATCTAAAGACGAGTATTGCTGACAGTGCTCAAGTGTTGTCGAAGACATTTCTCCAACCGTTACACTGCCGTACTTTTGAAATACCGCTTGGCTGATTTCCTGCAAATACTCATGTACTCGTGGACCATCGGTATAAAAACGACGTCCATCGCCAATATCATCACTTGGGAAATCTTGCTGTTTGGAAATCAGATTAATCACATCCAGGCGGAAACCATCCACGCCCTTCTCTGCCCAAAAGCTGATCACGTCTTTGACTTCTTCACGCACGACTGGGTTTTCCCAGTTTAAATCCGCTTGCTCTTTGGCAAACAGGTGCAAGTAGTACTGACCGGTTGCTTCATCCAGTTCCCATGCGTTTCCACCAAACTTGGATTGCCAGTTATTGGGCTCTGCCCCCTCTACCGGATCTTTCCAGATGTAGTAATCCCGATATGGACTGTTTTTGTCACCCAATGCGGACTGAAACCACGAGTGCTCCGTTGAGGTATGGTTGACGACAATGTCCATGATAATTCGGATACCCAGCTGGTGCGCCTCCGCCAGTAACTCATCGAAGTCAGCCATGGTGCCGAAGTCAGGATTGATCGAGTAGTAATCGGATATATCGTAGCCGTTGTCGATCATTGGCGATGCATACACAGGCGTTAGCCAAATCGCATCCACACCAAGGTGCTTTAAATAATCCAGTTTAGAAATGATCCCTTTGATATCACCCGTACCTTTGCTGTCACTATCGCAAAAACTCTTCGGGTAAATTTGGTAGATTGTTGCGGTTTTCCACCAGCTGTTATCTTGCTTGGTCATTGCCATTTCTAACACCTACTTACCATTAAATTAAAAAGTCACCATGACAGTCATGGTTAAAGATCAAGCACTCCTGAGTTCAAAATGACGTAGTCAGGAATGGCTGTTTTAAATTAGGAAACAAAGCGATGGCATGACATTATGCGCTGCCATCGCTTGTTTAAGTTGATTACGCGCTTGCCGTTTCAAGTTCACCTTTCGCTTTTGCGCGCTTATAAAGAATCAGCGTCAAACCAGCTGGGACTACTATCGCTACCAACATTGCTAATGCGAATACACCCCAGAACTGAGGCTGAATAGATAAGATGCCCGGCAAACCACCCACACCGATACCGTTCGCCATTACGCCAGCGCTACCACAAACTGCCGCCGCACAAGCACTACCAATCATTGCGCTCAGCATTGGGAATTTGTATTTCAGGTTAATACCGTACATCGCAGGCTCAGTAACGCCCAGATAAGCGGAGATTGCTGCTGGAACAGAGATTTCACGCTCGTCTTGTTTTTTACTGATGATAATAATGCCGACCACTGCTGATGCCTGCGCAATGTTTGACAGTGCAATCAGAGGCCAGATTGGGGTACCACCAAGCTCTTGCATTAACTGCAAATCCACAGCGTTAGTAGTATGGTGAATACCTGTGATCACCAATGGCGCGTAAAGGAAGCCAAATATCGTTGAGCCAATGATGGCAAAGTCTCCGGTCATGGCAGCCTTAGCAGCGAATGCCACACCGTTACCTAACATGCGGCCAAATGGACCGATGATAGAGTGCGCAAGAATCACCGAAATAATGATGGAAACAAATGGCACCACGACGAGATACAAGTAAGACGGAGTGATACGTTTAAGGTATTTTTCGATATACGCCAACGCGATACCAGCGAGCATTGCTGGAATAACCTGAGCCTGATAACCCACTTTTTCAATCACAAACCAACCGAAATCCCACACTTCAGGCGCTTGTTTACCGATCAAATAGGCGTTCATTAATTGTGGAGAGACCAGAGTCACACCCAGCGTGATGCCCAGAATCGGCGTACCACCGAGCTTTCTCACCGTTGACCAACAGACGCCAACCGGTAAGAAGAAAAAGATAGCTTCACCAATCAACCATAGGAATGAATGCACCGTCGCCCAGAACTGACTGATTTCTGTCAGTGTCTGGCCATCAAACATTTTGATGTCGCCAATCACATTGCGGAAACCAAGAATCAGACCACCTGTGATAATGGCCGGTAACAGAGGCACGAAGATTTCTGCCAGGTGAGAAATACCACGCTCAACGATATTCATATTCTGACGCGCAGCATTTTTTGATTCATCTTTGCTGGCTTCGCTTTTCCCCGTCATCTCGATCAATACCTTGTACACTTCATCGACTTCAGTACCGATGACGACCTGGAATTGACCTGCGTTGGTAAAGCAACCTTTTACTATTGGCAGTGCCTCTAACTGTTGGATATCGGCTATATCCGTATCGTTCAGCACAAAACGCAAGCGAGTTAAGCAGTGACTCACACTAGCAATATTGTCGGAGCCTCCGACCAACTCAATAAGACGCTGTACATCTTGACGCGCAATCTTACTCATAACTTTGCCCACCCTGTATTGGATATGTTTAACTTTTGATTGTATTTTTATTATTAGTGGGAACATTCCCACGAATGTGGTTTTATATTGCCACCTGAAGATAAAAAACAAAATGGGAACAGTCCCATTAATTGAAAAGGATCACAAACTAAGTCTAGAGCAGAACACTCATTATGCGACTATGGCATATTCATCTAACCGTGCTGGCTGACTGGTTTCTGGGTGAAGTGCAGTAAAGAGTCATTGCCGCTCAACTGATTAATCAGCATGTTAGCGGCTTTTTTGCCCGCATGCGTGTAACCAGGGTCGACACTGAAGATATTCGGGAAAAGAAAAGATAGCAGTTCATTGCCGCCCACGCCAGTGACGACAACATCTTCACGCCCTAACTCTTGTAGACGTTTAATAACCCCAAGTGCAAGCGTATCACTGGCACAAACAATGGCTTGGGTGTCTTGTTGTAATACGTGATCGACCAACTGATAAGCACTCTCATGGCTAAGCGCTCCGGTCTTAAAGCAAGGCGGGATATTTCTGCTCTGGCACCACAACTGGTAAGCATTCAAACGGGCAAAACCCGTGGTTCTGTCATCAGAATCCACACCTATATAGGCAATACGAGAAAGCGATTGCTGCTCTAAGTGAGAAAGCGCCAGTTCGATAATGCCCTGGTTATCATAATTGATAGAGGAAACCTCATTCGTATCCATGGCAATCACCACAATGCGACTGCCCCACTCAGCGAGGGCCTTCTCATCGCAACCTGTAAAACCAAATACGATCACGCCATCTACATTGCGACGTCGGAGAACCTCAAGATGCTCAATGGTTTTTTGGCGATCAAACTGGCTTTCCATGATCACAACATCATAACCAGCAGAATATAACTCTCGCAGCATGGTGCCTACGGCTTGGTTTTCTGATGAAGAATCTAAACGAGAAATGATCACGCCCACCACCTTTTGACTTCCTCCTCGCATCGACTGAGCGGATTTGGAAGGAACATAACCTGAATCACGAATGATTTTTTCAACCTTCTCACGCGTTTCTGGCTTTACCTTGGGATCGTTGGTGAGCACACGACTTACCGTCGACTTACCAACGCCAGCCAGTTTTGCGATATCAAGAATGGTGAGTTTTTTGTTCATAAATGATCAGATTAAAGTAGGTAGAGACTTAGGTGGATGAACTTTAACAATAAATAGAGAAAAGGGAAGCCAGTGCTTCCCTTTATAATATAACGATGATGTTATTTGTTTAAATATGCCGGAACGTCAGCAATGCTATCTAATACTACACTCGCTAGCGCTTCACCCTGTTCAGTAATTGGTTTGCCGGTACGTACAAGAATCTTGGTTCCTACACCAGCCGCTTCTGCCGCCATCATATCTTCGGCTTTATCGCCAATCATGACCGATTTTTCCATGTCGATCTTCAGGAAGTCACGGGCAGAAATGAACATACCCGGCTTTGGCTTACGGCAGTCACAATCTTGCTTGTATTCGCCAATCCCCTCTTCAGGGTGATGCGGGCAGTAATAGAAGCCGTCAAACTCAACGCCGTGATCAACGAAGTTCCAATCCATCCATTGAGTCAGAGATAAAAATCGCTCTTCACTGAATTTACCGCGTGCGATACCAGATTGATTCGTCACAAGAACCAACATGTAACCTTGGTCTTTCAGCGCTTTCGTCGCTTCAAACACACCGTCAATGTACTCAAAATCATGTTCGTCATGAACGTAACCATGATCGACGTTAATCACGCCATCACGGTCGATAAAAACAGCAGGTTTTGCCAAAACGTATTTCTCTATTAGCTCGGTTTAAGCAGATTATTACATACCTTATAAGCTTCAACACTATCTATTTAGATTGACATCGCAACAAACCAGTATGCGACATCGCAAGAATCGTTGAATATCGGGGGCCTCCATCTTATGCTCAAAAAAACAGCGCTGATATCACCAAGTTTCGATATCAGAACGCTTGCACATTTAGACGTCTAGACGTAAAAATATCTATTGACTTCAATCTGCTTAACCCATAGCATCAACTGAAAATTGAGATAGAGCTCAAAATTAAGTTCTGTCAAAAGCCGTTTTTGACAACGAAGTTCCCCATATCTCTATGCAGGTTGAAACATGATAGAAATAGCAAACGTCAATAAAGTGTTCTACCAGGGCAGCAAAGAAATTCTGGCTCTGAAAGACATTAACCTACATATCGCCAAGGGCACCATCTTTGGGGTGATCGGCTCGTCAGGTGCTGGTAAAAGTACTCTGATTCGCTGTGTGAACATGTTAGAGGCTCCAACCTCTGGTTCCATCATCGTAGATGGCGTTGACCTGACTAAACTAAGCAAAACACAACTGGTAGAAACACGTCGTAACATCGGCATGATTTTCCAGCACTTTAACCTGCTGTCGTCTCGTACCGTTTTCGATAACGTCGCACTACCTCTTGAACTCGCGGGTAAAGAGAAATCGCATATCAATGCCAAAGTCACTGAACTACTGAAACTAGTAGGATTAGAAGACAAACATGAAAGCTACCCAGCGAACTTAAGTGGCGGTCAAAAGCAGCGTGTAGCCATTGCTCGTGCATTAGCCTCTGATCCAAGCGTTCTACTTTGTGACGAAGCCACCAGCGCATTAGATCCGGCAACAACTCAATCAATCCTTGAGTTATTAAAGAAGATCAACCGTAAACTCAACATCACTATTTTGCTGATCACTCATGAAATGGAAGTGGTTAAAAGTATCTGTCACGAAGTGGCGATCATCGGTGGTGGTGAACTGGTTGAGAAAGGCACTGTGGGTGAAATTTTTGCTCACCCGAAAACAGAACTGGCGCACGAATTTATTCGCTCTACTCTGGACTTGTCGATTCCTGAAGATTATCAGGCACGCCTTCAATCCGAACGTATTGAAGGCAGTTACCCTCTAATCCGTATGGAATTTACCGGCGCAACGGTTGATGCTCCTCTGATGTCTCAGATTTCACGCAAATACAATATCGATGTGGGTATCCTAAGTTCAGATCTGGATTACGCTGGTGGGGTAAAATTCGGCATGATGGTCGCTGAACTGTTTGGTAATGAACAAGATGACAACGCAGCAATCGAATACCTGCGTGAGCACAACGTGAAAGTAGAGGTACTTGGTTATGTCCTTTAATACAGTTTCTGAATGGCTGAGCCTAAATAGCAATCTACTTCTTGGGGCGACCTGGGAAACGGTATACATGGTGGCCGTTGCGGGTATTGTCGGCTTTGCCATTGGTATTCCTTTAGGCGTTATTTTGCATATCACTAAAAAAGGTGGTCTGCTTGAGAATACTAAGCTCAATGGCATTCTGGGTGCCATTGTTAACGTGGGCCGTTCAGTGCCGTTCCTTGTATTGATGGTAGCCATTATTCCGGTCACAAAAATACTGGTTGGTACTTTTATTGGTACAACCGCAGCAATCGTACCGCTTACCATTGGTGCCATTCCGTTTGTCGCGCGTCTTATCGAAGGTGCGCTACTTGAAGTACCAACGGGCTTAGTGGAAGCCGCACAATCCATGGGTGCAACACCAGTACAAATCATTACAAAAGTTCTGCTACCTGAAGCAATGCCGACTATTGTTAACTCAGTGACAATTACACTCGTAACCTTGGTCAGCTACTCTGCAATGGCAGGTACCGTTGGCGGCGGTGGTCTGGGAGACGTTGCAATTCGTTACGGTTTCCACCGTTATGATGTGACAATCATGGCTGTTACCGTGGTTATGCTGATTGTACTGGTACAAATTATTCAATCTATCGGCGACGCAGTGGTACGCCGTGTTGACCACAGATAAGCATCAAAATTACACAATAATTAGGAGATACCGATGAAATTTAGCCTTAAAGGTCTTTTGACTGTCGTAACAGCCGCTTCTGCTCTAGCACTTACGGGTTGTGGTGATAAAGAAGTTGATGTGAACAAAGTAAAAGTGGGTGTTATTGCTGGCGCTGAAGCACAGGTTGCGGAAGTTGCAGCTAAAATCGCAAAAGAGAAGTACAACTTAGACGTTGAGTTGGTGACTTTTACTGATTACGTTACACCAAACGCAGCGCTAGACGACGGTTCTATCGATGCAAACGCATTCCAGCACAAGCCATACCTTGATCAACAGATTAAAGACCGTGGCTACAAACTGGCTATCGCAGGTAACACTTTCGTTTACCCAATCGCTGGTTACTCAAAGCAAGTTAAATCTGTTGATGAAATCCAAGATGGTGCACGTATCGCAGTACCAAACGACCCAACTAACCTAGGTCGCGCACTGATCCTTCTACAACAACAAGGTTTGATTGAACTACGTGATGGCGTTGGTCTACTTGCAACGGTACGTGACATCGTTGGCAACCCTAAAAACATCGAAATCATCGAACTAGAAGCGCCACAACTTCCACGTTCACTAGACGATGTAACGCTATCTATCATCAACACAACATACGCAAGCTCTATCGATCTGTCTCCAGAGCGTGACGGTGTATTCGTTGAAGATAAAGAGTCTCCATACGTAAACCTAGTGGTAGCACGTGAAGAGAACGTTAACGCTGAGAACGTACAAAACTTCGTGAAAGCTTACCAAACTGAAGAAGTTTACGAAGCAGCGAAAGAACTATTCAAAGGCGGCGTAGTTAAAGGCTGGTAATTAAACCCGTCTTAGCAAACATCTCTGCTGACAATTGCCAAAAGGGCTGATGTGAAAACATCAGCCCTTTTGCTATTTATACTTATCGACAAACCTAAATAAGAAAGTGGTCATACGTAATGATAGAGAACCAGAAAACAGGCATCGAACACAAACACGCATCAACCCATCCATGGGGCTTCTATTTGCCATCCATGGCAAATAGAGTTTGTTTATCAAAACCTGTTCCCTGACCAGTTAATTTTCCAGATTGGTACTCGGCAGTCCAAACGGCTACTTTAGGTGGTCCCAAGAGATATTCGAAACAATTCTGCAGTCATCGCACTTAAAGTAAAAGATGTCATGCAACGGCTCATCCAACAGCCAATCTCCACCACACTTCGGACACTTACGCGCTTTTTCACTTTCAAGAGACTGGCCACCCACACGGTATTGATAGTAGTAGGTTGGAATTTTAGTGATGTATTCAATACGACCACGTAAATCCCAACCTCGGCGAAACAGGACACTGTCAGCATCACATATCTCGTGCAGCGCGGCATGTTCAGCACGACATCCGCCCGCCATTTGAATTTCATCACACGCTTGCCATTCCGTTTGCCACTTAATGACCGCTTTATGGTCACCGTTTAGTGTTGGATCATTGCGGTACAAAGGGATTGGCAATAAGGTTTCACCACTGCGCAGTGGTGAACAAGTATGTACGTAAGTGGTATAAAGCACCTGCCAGCTTGGTGTCTCGTCTTCTGCGGCTTGCTCAGAGTTCAAATCTCGACCAAGCAAGCGCATTTTCGGCGCGAGCAAAGAGGCTTCCGACAAACGATTCATACACACTTTGACAAAGTCTGAATGATAACGCGGGTGTAGGCTGTCCTGCTCGGGGCAAACCACACGCACAAAAAACTCGCCATCACCCATCACAATAGGAAACTCACGACCAAGTACCTGGCCGTTATAACGCAGTGCGTCCATTAACCCATTAATCGCCTTATCAACCGCGCTGACGGTAGTGTTATCAAAACACTCAAACTGCAATTCAACAACGTACATGCTTACACCGCAGCTTCTAAATTGGTTAGAAAATCGCAGATATTATCGGCAAGAACATCACGCTGAGAAGTACCCAGACGCTCAAGAATGACGTTGCCCGTCAAGTTACAGATAGAAATCACATCCAGCTCTGCGTCGGTTGCAGCAATAAAAACGGTTGGTTTAAGCTTAAGACGACGCTGTGTCACCAGATGACCAAGGATATTTTCTTGCAGACGATCAAAGTCATCATCGCTCCACACCTGCAACAATGTCAGTTCATTGCCCTTCCAGGTCGCTTCCATGTCTGCGCTGTATTGCGAACCATAAAACGTTTTAATGTCATCGTGTAACGTCAGTTCAATCGCATTTTCAACGTTGGTGAAATCTGCTTGCTCTTCACGCTGACACGCTTTCCATAAGACCGCCCCTTCACGTTTCTCTTCAACACATGGTGATACAAGATCAGCAAGCTCCTCACTACGTGGCAATTCATTGTGCTTAGTTTGCCAGGCTTGTTGGTAGCGTAGGCTAAAATCTTGTAGCGCCTGAGTAACGGTTTGGGTCATGAAGGTCTCCTATTCCTTGTTTATCTGCCTGCAATATTTGCCAGATAGCAATTAATCAGCGGATTCAGTAAAATTCTCTCCATTCTAATCGAAAACGACCACAAAGTATGAGCAAATATTCTGACGCTAAAGAGCTTGCAGGGCTAACTCTGGGTAAAAAGACCGAGTACGCGAACCAATACGATGCGAGCTTGCTGCAACCTGTCCCGCGTAGCCTCAACCGTGATGACCTTGAATTAGGTGACGTGCTGCCGTTTATGGGTCACGACATCTGGACCTTGTATGAGCTGTCGTGGCTAAACAGCAAAGGTCTGCCACAAGTGGCTGTGGCTGAAGTGTACATTCCGGCCTCCAGCGCTAACTTAATTGAATCGAAGTCGTTTAAGCTCTACCTGAACAGTTACAACCAGACTCGTTTTGCAAGTTGGCAAGACGTGGCCGAACGTTTAGTACAGGATCTTTCGGCTTGCGCAGGTGAACAAGTCATCGTTGAAGTAAATCCTGTCACTCATTACACCAATCAGCCTATCGTCACGATGGAAGGTGAATGTATTGATGATCAAGATATTGAAATCAACAGTTACGACTTTGATGCTTCCTTGCTGGAGGGCGCTACTGGTGAAGAGCAAGTTGAAGAAACGCTACACAGTCACTTATTGAAGTCGAACTGTTTGATCACCAATCAGCCAGATTGGGGGAGCGTTGAGATTCGCTATCAGGGTGCGAAGCTAGACCGCGAGAAGCTGCTACGCTACTTGGTTTCATTCCGTGAGCATAACGAGTTCCATGAACAATGTGTCGAGCGTATTTTCACCGACCTGATGAAATATTGCCAACCGAGTAAACTGACCGTTTTTGCTCGTTATACTCGTCGCGGTGGTCTGGACATCAACCCTTACCGTTCGACGGAGCAAGACAAACCAGAGCATAACCACCGCATGGCTCGTCAGTAATTATTTAATGGCAGAAACAAGCTCGGCAATCTATTGGATTGCTGAGCGTTTTTATTGTCCAAGCATGGTACTATATTCTCCTACTCAAGGTGACTTGGTGGGATAGGCAAAATCTAAACCAGTTCGAGGGAATGAAAGGATGTTTTGGAACAGCTCGCGTCTATTCAGATTGATTGGCTTTTTCTGCTTGTTACTGGCACAGCCGCTGCACGCGACCATTTTATCTTCTGCTTTACTCAATGAAGCCCAACAACTGGCGGAAATCGACCCTTCACAAGCAAGACAAGCAGCAACAAACTACCTGTTGCAGCGAGAATTGATTGAGCGTAGTGAAAGTGATGGCCCCTCCGCGATGTCTCGTGAAGAAACCGACCGCAGTATCCGAACTCCAAATAGCACCATCGAAGCACATAAAATTATTGCCCAGGCAAACTTCGCTTTAGGGGATGTCAGTGCGGCAATCAAAAATCTCAATGAAGCCCAAACCCTGGCACAAAAATACGAGCTTCCATACCTGTATTTAGATGTACAACTGATCCGCAACCAGATGATCTGGACCGGAAATAAAAACTACGCTGCGGCAGAAGAAGCCTTAGACCAGATAGAGAATGCACTGAATCAAGAGGATGCCGTTATACAGCGTGCCGATAGCATTCGTTATCGCCTGATCATGCAACGTGCACTTTTAGCGCATTATCGTGGTGATAACCTCAAAGCGGAGAATTATTACACTCAAGCAAAAGCGATGCTGCAAATCATTCGCTCCAGCTTGATTCTCATCGATCACTACACAACCGTTGGCGAGTTTTATCTTAACGAGAAAAAATACAATATTGCCCTTTCTGAGCTTTTATATGGTTACTGGCAATCGATTGAAAGCGATAGTGGAGCCAGACTGGCCAAAATAAACCGCTTATTGGCAAGACTATTCCAAGAGCGACGCGTCTACGACAAAGCGATCGAGTACTTATCTCAGGCAGCAGACTTTTACGACTCTTACCCAAACTCACCCATCCTGGCGGATGTGCTTGAGCAGATGGGTGACATTTACTTTTATCAGGGAAAATTTAACTTAGCCTTGGTCCACTATTTCAATGTATTGGATCACGAGAGCACCAGTAAAAGTATCAACCGAATGATCAATATTCGTCTGAGCCTTGCGGCAACTTACCTTCAACTCTATAACTATGCGCTGGCAGGGCAATATCTGGACAGCTCAACTGAACTGCTTGAATATGCTGACATCCCAGCACTGAAGGCCAAAGCTGCCCTCCTGCACTCTGGTCTTGCTTATCACCAGAACAACAGTAAAAGTGTGATTGAAAATGCACAAAAAGCACTCATGTTCATTGATGCTTCGGCTGCAGGAAACAACTTTCTTAAGCAGCAGTCCTACCGTTATCTTGGGCTAGGCTACGAGCAAGCCGGTGAATACCAACTTTCGCTGCAAGCGTATAAGAAATACACCAACTTGGTTAAACTAGAACAGATACAATTAAACCAAATCAGTGAAGACGCGTTCCGACAACAAAAAGAGTTCGCGGAGCAAACTATTCACTTTGCAGGCTTAACCCAACGCTTGACGCAAGTCGAGGGTGAGCACCGTAAATTCCAGAAGATTTCTTTCGCGCTATTTATTACCGTTTTAGTGATGTTTCTGTTCATCATGCGCCGTGGCGTCATCATTCAACGTCAGTCAGGTCAAATTACGAAACTACGTAATGACCTGTTCACACACTCGCGCTCCCGACTGAGTAACTTACGCATGCTCAATGTCAAACTCTCCCGCTCTTTGAAGAAGTCAAGTGACACCTTCGAACAGTGGCAGCTTGGCGAGTTAATCCACGAGCCTCTGAATGACCGTCTGCGCTTTGTGATGATCGACCTGCCTTTCTTACGCAGTATGTACGTTCAAAACGGTTACCAAGCAGGACTGGAGCTAGAACGGGCGTTTGGTGAGTTCCTGTCTGAAAAGGTCAAAAAGCCAGCTCGTTTGTACCACTTTTCAGATGCGAATTTACTCTACATCGAACCAAACGCTGATCGAGATGCGTCGGCAGAAATGATGTTTAATAAATTTCAGGCTTGGGTGGATGACTTTGCTAACCAGCATAACGTCAATCGAACCATTCGCATGGGGATCAGTGACTACCCATTCCTGCCACGAGCCTACACGGCAATTAATGATGCAGAGCTACTGGATTTACTCCTACTCGCGACTCATATTGCGCGAGAAGTCAGCTTGCAAGATAAACAAAGCCACTGGGTATTCCTTAAAGCCATTGAGAATGCGCCAGCAGCAAGCTTTGCAACGGGTGACATAAGAAAGGCCTGTCAGCACGCCATCAATCAAGGCTTAATCAAAATTCACTCTTCTTACAAGAATGAGGATGACATCAAGAAAATATTAAAAAATGGATAATTAATCGTCACTTAGGATGAATAACTGATGACGCTATAAGGTTTTTTGTTATTATCAGGTGATCGTCAATCGTACATGGATTTAAAGTAATCGTTTCATGGGAATCTTGGAATCCGATATTCAGGCTCAGCTGCATCAGTTAAGTTGTCAACTTGATCAACTTAAACTGACTCATCGCGATAGTTCGCTCAAATTTAAACGTGAGCAACAAATCCTTAAGCGCGTTTTGGCGTCCTTATCGTCTGCATGTCCTGGCTCTGATGCTCAATTATCCAACTACTTGTCAGAAATTCAGCAAGAGCTGCAACATAAAACGGATATCAGTACTTTGATTCCGCGTTTAGCGGTGTTAGAAAGAAGGCTCAAACAGCAGTCCAGAACCATGGAAAAACAGAACGGCAACCTCGACGTTCAAATCAAACGCAGTGGTGAAACGCTGCAACGAGTGACTGGCTTACCCGCCCAACTTAAGCGTGAGCTGCGTAACCTAATGAGCTTTTCTGAAGCGAACTCGGTCACCAACGTCGATCAAGCGACCAAACTGCTTAGTATTTATGAACGCGCGCTAAAAATCATCACCTCGAACTCACGTTTGCATTTAAGTGAGTTTGAGAGTACACCAGAAAAGTCTCAACTTGAGAGCCTTGCTAGTGATCTGCAACACACGATTACGGAATTGGATTTTGAGGGGGAATATGGCGACAGACTGCTCGACATTCGCGCTAAACTACTAATGAGCGTTAACGCTGAGTCATTAATTGAGCTAACACTGACCACTTTAAAGTTAGTGGTAAAAGCGACCAAATCGGAGCGAGAAACCTCCAGTCAATTTCTCGACCAGCTAAATACATCCCTTGCAAGTAACCTGAAAACCATCCATCAAAACGCTGATCAACATCAAACTTACTTTGACCACCGACACGAGTTGAACTCAGAAATGACGAGCTTAGTTGAACAAAGTCAACGCTCATTGAGTCAGGCGCAGGACTTAACCAACCTGAAGAAAGAAATGGCACCACTGCTTGCTAAAATGGCGTCACTGTCCGAACGTTTGGAGATGACGGAAGCTCGTGAGCAGGCACTACAAGAGCGAATGACTTACAGCAAGAATCAACTGGAAGCGGTGTTTGAAACCACGCAAGACTACCGCCGCCGGTTGGATGATCAAACTCAGCGCCTGCTGCTTGACCCGCTGACCAAAGTTTACAACCGCACCGCATTTAACGATCGCCTCGAACTGGAATACCGACGCTGGGTTCGGTCTCAGAGAAACTTACGTCTGGTGATGTTTGATGTCGACAACTTCAAAGCCGTTAACGACAGCTACGGCTATACCGCCGGAGACAAAGCTCTCAAAATAATTGCCCGCACCATCAGCAAACGTGTATCCGAATTAGAAACAGTTGCTCGCTTCGGCGGAGAAGAATTTATCTTACTTATTCCAGAACAGTCGGAAGAATACACATTGGAACTGATGAAAAGTATCCAGCGTGAAATCGGCCAGTTGCCATTTAAGTTCCGTGAACAAAGTATCATGATCACCCTAACCGCGGTTTCTACTTCATTTAGAGAGTCAGACTCTCCCGAGCAAGTACTGGGACGTCTCGGAAAAATGGTACGTGACACCAAAAAGCTCGGAAAAAATCAGCTAAACTGGAGCTGAATCGTTCAAAATACAACCAAACAAACAAATTTCATCCCTTCATTTTACTTATATCCACCATTTTTCAACGAGTTATCACATTTCTTCTATTCCAGTCTGCTAAGCTTCAATTATCCAGCCTTCCAATCACAAACAACACGTATAAACCAAAGGTGATGGAGTACTTTCCTCAAATATAATCACAACAAGGAGGCGCTATGATTACCCATATCAGCCCCGCAGGTAGCATGGACTTGCTATCCCAATTGGAAGTTGAACGTTTAAAAAAGACCGCATCGAGCGATCTTTACCAACTTTACCGAAACTGTACATTAGCGGTCTTGAACTCAGGCAGCCATACCGATAACTCGAAAGAGCTGTTAGACCGATACCAATCCTTTGATGTTGACGTGCTTCGCCGTGAACGTGGCATCAAGTTAGAACTGACCGATCCACCCGAGCATGCTTTTGTAGACGGCGATATTATTAAAGGGATACAGGAGCACCTGTTTTCAGTCTTACGCGATATCGTGTATGTGAATATGCACCTGGCAGACAGCCAGCGTTTAAACCTGACCAACCCGGTCCATATTACTAACTTAGTGTTTGGGATCCTACGCAACGCAAGAGCTCTTACGCCCGGAATCGCGCCTAATCTGGTGGTTTGCTGGGGTGGGCACTCTATCAACGCAGCAGAGTATCAATACACCCGAGAAGTGGGTAACGAGCTAGGTCTTCGAGAACTGAATATTTGTACCGGCTGTGGGCCCGGTGCAATGGAAGGGCCAATGAAAGGGGCTGCCATCGGACATGCGAAACAACGTTATACCGAGCAGCGTTACCTTGGTTTAACCGAGCCATCTATCATCGCTGCTGAGCCACCTAACCCTATCGTGAATGAATTAGTGATCATGCCAGACATTGAAAAGCGTCTGGAAGCCTTTGTTCGCATGGCACATGGCATTGTAATATTTCCGGGTGGTCCGGGAACTGCCGAGGAACTGCTCTACATTCTGGGTATTATGATGCACCCAGAGAATGCTAATCAACCAATGCCAATCATACTGACTGGCCCGAAAGAAAGTGAAGACTACTTCCTAGCTATCGATGAATTTATTCGTGACACGCTGGGAGAAGAGGGTCGTAAACATTACCAGATCGTGATTGATAATCCGTCAGAAGTTGCCCGGATTATGAAACGCGGTATGGATGATGTTCGCACACATCGGAAAGAAAAAGGCGATGCCTACAGCTTTAACTGGTCACTAAAAATCGAGCCGCACTTCCAGTTACCATTTGAGCCAAATCATGACGCAATGGAGCAATTGGATCTGCATATGGATCAGGAACCCCAAGTTCTCGCAGCAAACTTGCGTCAGGCGTTCTCAGGCATTGTTGCTGGTAACGTGAAAGCGGAAGGCATCAAAGAAATCGAAGCCAGAGGTCCGTTCACCATCCATGGTGAACCAATACTGATGAAGAAGCTCGACAAATTACTGCAAGACTTCGTCGATCAACATCGAATGAAACTGCCAGGTGGCAGCGATTATGAACCTTGCTACCGAATCGCTCATCCTGAAAATGATGGTCGATAGTCAGGCTAGCATTCGTTACACTAGGGGCATTACGCCCCTTTTTTATTGCTAAGTCATTATGTCTATTCATCTTGTTATTATTGATGCCCTAAATCTGATCCGCCGAGTGCACTCCGCTCAACCCGATCCCACTGACATAGCAAGAACGATTACCACTACCCAAAGAACGCTGACTCGGATCCTGTCCGAGGCGCAACCAACCCATATCATTGCGGTGTTTGATCATCATGAACAAGACCGGGGCTGGCGTGCCAAGATACTGCCGGACTACAAACAGAACCGTAAACCCATGCCAGAGCCCTTGATGCAAGGCCTTGATGTGATTCAGCAAGCCTGGTGGGAGCAAGGCATTGACTCATTACTGTCTGACGGTGATGAAGCCGATGACTTAGTAGCAACCCTAGCAACCAAAGTCGCTGGGCATGGAGAAAAGGTCACCATTGTTTCGACCGACAAAGGCTACTGTCAACTGCTCTCCCCTACACTTCAAATTCGTGATTACTTCCAGCACCGTTGGTTAGATGAGCCATTCATTGAAAAAGAGTTTGGAGTTAAGCCAAGTCAATTGGCTGATTACTGGGGACTGGCTGGTATCAGCTCTAGTCAGGTTCCGGGGGTTCCAGGTATTGGCCCTAAAGCGGCAAAAGAAATTCTTACCCAATTCGATGATATTGAAGCGGCTTACACCAGTGATGAATTGCTACCAAAGTATCGCAAAAAGCTGGATGAGCATATCGAGTCGGCTCGCTTATGTAAGCAGGTCGCCGCACTCAAATGCGATATTGAGCTTGGCTTCAATCTGCAAGATATCCGCTTTACCGGGCCCAATAAAGTGGAGTAACAAGCAAACATCATGTAATAAAAAGTACCTATTCGAAAGGAATAGGATTCTATAGATTTAAATTGTTCTCTTTACACTCATCACCGTCATTCCAGCGAGCCTTAGCGAGACTCGGAATCTAATATCAGGGTACAGTGAAGTATTAGGGTCGACCTTAGCGACAAAGCGCTCGGATAGTAGATTCTGAATCACGCTCGTGCCTCGCTGTTCAGAATGACGAGAAGGCATGGCCCTGCTGCTCGATGAGCAAGCTGCACGGCCAGTTCAAAAGGCGCTTTTTGATCCTAGAAGATTAGTATGGCGAGATGTTCGATAAGCACTGGATGTGAATGGTGATCTCTTCACGGTCATGGTAAAGGTGCTTAGCTTGCAGCTTAAACTTCACCTTGTTCTCAATCAGGAACATTTTCAGGTTTTCAAGATCTTGCAAAACCTCGTCATAACGGCCTTTCATTGGAAGTTTCAGGTTAAAGATGGCTTCTTTTGCCCAGCCTTTCAGTAGCCACTGTCCCATAAGATGAGCCACGCGTGCAGGCTTCTCAACCATGTCACACACAATCCAGGTGACATTCTTACGGTCTGGTTCAAACTTAAAGCCGTCCACCATGTGGTGCTTAATCTGGCCAGTTTCCATCAGACTGTCTGCCATCATGCCGTTGTCAACACAATGCACGAACATCGAACGCTTCACCAATTGGTATGTCCAGCCACCCGGACACGCACCCAGATCTACCCCCCACATGCCGGGAGCCAAACGCTCATCCCACTCTTCACGTGGAATAAATACATGGAAGGCTTCTTCAAGCTTCAATGTTGAACGGCTTGGTGCATCTGCCGGGAACTTCAGACGAGGAATTCCCATGAAGAATTGTGAGTTATTCCCCGGGAATGAGTAACCCACGTAACAATGACCCGGTGCAACAAAGCAGATGTGTAATACTGGCTTCTTAGCGTTGTCTTTATCCCACATCAAGCCTTTTCCACGTAGCGCCTGACGCATTGGTACAGTAAATTTACGGCAGAATTTTAGTAGCTCTTTCGCCTCATTGGTGTCTGGCGTTTCAATACGCAGATCACCACAACGAGGGAAACCTTCAACTTCAGACAACACCTCAAGAATTGGGCTGATGCGGTCATCGCTTGGCAAAGATTCACATTCGGCTGCAACAGCAAACATTTGGCGAGCAAAGATCAAAGAACTGAAGTCGAGACCTTTTACCAGCTTGTCTGCGTCTCCATCCTGGTAACACTCGAAGACAACATAACCTGAGTTTTTCTTCACACGAGGGAAGCCGTACACTTCCAACTGTGTCGCTTTGTCCTGAATTTCACCAGCACACTCTTTCTCAAAGCCTGAACGGCAATAGAGCATTAGTTGTTTCACTTGGAGACCTCTTTGATATTAAACGCAGCAAAAAAGAACGAGCACCAACCGATCATGAACATCAATCCTCCCAACGGAGTAATCGGTCCAAACCATTTAATGCCTGTCAGCGCCAGCGCGTATAGACTGCCGCTAAAACAAAAGATGCCGATGATAAAGCAAATTGCAGCGATGAAAAAATACTTTTGTGCTTTTTGTTCCAAATTCATCAACAACAGAATGGCACAAAATAGGACGGCAAAAGTATGGATGAACTGGTAAAGAACACCAGTCTCAAACACATCAAGAAGATAGGGAGCAAGCATCGCTTTTAAACCATGGGCCGCGAACGCGCCAAGCGCAACCGAAACAAGCCCGGAAAGACCAGAAAAGGAAAGTAACCACTTACTTTTCACTGTACACCTCTTTAATAAATTTCGCTAAGTGTTCAACAGCCAGAGCAATATTGCCCTCTTCGGTGTAACCAGAACGCTTACGTGGTTTAAAACTATGGTCACCATCAGGTACAAAAGTGACAGACACCTGCTCAGATAACGTGAAGTTTTCAAACTCCTCACGCTTTCCAAAGGTATCTCGCTCGCCTTGTAGAATCAGTGTGGGCTTCTCAAGCGTTGCCAGATGCTCACCTTTGTAGTTTTCTGGCTTACCCGGTGGATGAAAAGGAAAACCTAAACAAGCAATGCCTGTCACCAGCGTATTTTCAGCCAATAAACTCGACATGCGCCCGCCCATAGATTTACCACCAATGACCACTGGCTTATCGGTAAAGTGAGTGATTACTTCTTCATAGGCTTCGAGCAATTTTGGCGCACGATCTGGCGGACGCTTTTTACCGTCTTCAGCACGTTTAACCATATAAGGAAAATTAAAACGGACGACACGAATTCCCTGCTCAACGAGTCCTTTAGCGACGGCAGCCATGAAGTCATGCTCCATGCCAGCCCCAGCACCATGAGCAAAAATAAATAACGGTCCGTTTTCCGGCCCCTCAACTATCCACTGGTTCATCCAATACTTCCTCTTGTTCTTTTCTTGCCGTTGCAAGCATCCAGTCACGAAATGTCGCAATACGTCCCATGTCTGCTTGCTGCTCATGACACACCACATAGAACGCATTTTTCGAAATTAAGACCTCATCGAATGGCGCAATAAGTCGCCCAGCTTCCATTTCTGGCTGAGCTAAAACGTTATTTCCTAGCGCAATACCTTGTCCGTGTACCGCTGCCTGCAACACCATCGTCGAGTGGCTAAAAATTGGACCATGATTTACATTGATGCCTTCGATATTGTAATGACGTGTAAACTGCTTCCAGTCTTTACGCGAAGTATCATGTAACAAAGTGTGTAATCGGAGATCATTGAGTGATTCTAACGGCTTCGTCCCCAAGAGTAACGATGGGGAGCAAAGTGGAATCAAAAATTCCTGATACAATTTGTCCGCGCGAAGTCCCGGCCAGTTACCACGACCATAATAGATAGCGACATCGACGTCGTCGGTCAGTGAGCCCTCATCCATATCTACCGCTTTAATCCTTACATCAATGTCTGGCTCCTGAGCATTAAAATCGGCCAACCGAGGCACTAGCCACTGAATAGCAAAACTTGGTGGTAAGCTGATGGTCAACGCACCTTTTTCACTACGTTCCAATACTTTATCGGTCGCTTCTGCAATAGAAGTAAAAATATCCTTGATGTCTAAAAAGTAACTTTGACCTTCTTCCGTTAACAGTAATGAGCGGTTTCGGCGACGAAATAACTTGAGTGATAAAAACTCTTCCAGCGCTTTGATCTGGTGACTCACGGCAGCTTGGGTAACGAAGAGTTCTTCAGCCGCACGTGTAAAACTAAGATGACGTGCTGCAGCTTCAAATACTCGAAGAGAATTCAAAGGAGGCAATCTGCGAGACATAGGGAACCTCAAATAGGATTAGTTTTTTTTATCTGAAACATTATAAAATTTCCGTTGTCGAACAGCCAGATAAATTCTATATTTCACACCGCAGCACGGGCCTGAACGGCTTGATTTCTCTAGAAATCAATTGGCTTCGTTGTTGCGATGTTGTGTTTGCAAACTCGTATTTCGAGTTAGGTAGATTTCTACCAAGATGTTTTGTCTACAATCCCTGAGACAAAACATATACTTCCTGTATTTATTTTTGACCTGTCTGTCAAATTTCTTACACCGCCTGTTTAGGCGGTGTTTTTTTATCTGAATTATCTAAGTTTAACAAAATAACACACTAACCCATAAAATAATCTCAGTTGCATTCACTACCCCCCCCTCTTCTAATACATATTTAGTCACAACTCAGCCACCACAGTGTCATTACTCTAATTTTTACGACGACAAATACTGATAGACCGAGAATTGATCCATCCTTGGGAAAGCTATCTCATTATTACTCTTGGAACTAAGTTCACTTTTTCTAGAACATTTCGGATTAATTAACGTTATATCAGTACCCATCATAATGGTTGCGAGGGACTGCAGTATAACCAGTCAAAACCCTTGCCTTCGGCTGAATAAAAGACATAAAAAAACGCAAACTGATCGCTCAGTCTGCGTTTAGAAAGTGGTGTTGTTTTCGCCTTACTATGGGCGGTAAACCTTCACATTGTTAAAGCCCTGCTCTTGCAAGTAAAGCGCTTGCAGTCGGCTCATGACTCCACGGTCACAGTACAACAGGTAAGTCTTAGATTGGTCCAAGTCACCAAACTGCGTACCTAGCTTGTAGAACGGGATGTGTTTGATATCAACGCCGTCGATTTCGAGAGGATTGTCGTCTTCCTCTTCAGGGCTGCGGATATCAAGGACAATCGCATGCTCTTCAACAGCCTGAACTTGCTCCACTTCTGGTGCCGCTTTCTCAGACTCTTTCGCAATATCACGAATATCCATAACTCGAGCTTCTTTCACCACATTTTCCAAAATAGTGAAGTCAAAGTTCTCTTCTTCCGCTTCTAGCTTCGCTTTGATTGCTTTTACTGTTGGCTTCTTAGAAATCACGCCGCAGTATTCAGGCATGGTCTTGGCAAAGTCTTCGGTACCAATTTCGCGCGCCAGGTTGATGATGTCTTCTTTGTCCCAGTTAATCAGTGGACGAAGAATCAGTGTGTCTGTCACGTTATCAATGTGGCGAAGGTTAGTGAGCGTTTGGCTAGAAACCTGACCAAGTGCTTCACCCGTTACCAGAGCTTCAATCTTGAATTTCTCAGCAACCATACCCGCAGCACGCATGAACATACGCTTAAGAATAACGCCCATCTGGCCGTCATCCACTTTCTCAAGTATCTCAGCGACGACAGGTTCGAAATCGATAGAGATAAAGCGAACTTTTGCTGAAGAGCCGTATTTGTTCCATAGATAGTGAGAAACCTGCTTAACGCCGATTTCGTGCGCTGGACCACCTAGGTTAAAGAAGCAGTAATGTACTTTTGAACCACGCTTAATGTGCAGGTAACTTGATACACCAGAGTCAAAACCACCCGAGATCAGGCTTAACACATCTTCTTGCGTACCTAGCGGAAAGCCACCAAGACCTTTATGACGCGCAAGAACCTGGTTCAGTTTGTCGCCCGACACTTCCACCTTCACGGTTACGTCTGGGTTATGCAGTTTTACGCTCGCGCTTTCGACCGCCTGGTTCAAACCACCGCCAACATAACGTTCCAGCTCAATCGAGGTAAAGTCATGTTTACCGCGACGCTTAGCACGAACGACGAAGGTTTTGTTTTCAATCAGAGGACGACTTAGCTCAAGCACTTGCTCAAAGATGTCGTGCAAGTCTTTAAACTCAGACTGCTTCACTTCAAGTACATGGTGGATACCTGGGGTGTGAGTCAGAATCTCTAACACTTCAGCGTGGTATTGGAAGCTCTCAGAGGTCACTTCAATGTGATCACGACGGTTAAATACGGCGACAGATTCCGTGCGGCTCTTGACGATATTACGAATGTTACACTCTAAAATCTTTGTGAAGCGCTTACGCACAGATTCACTTTTGACAAAAATTTCTGGATGGGGCTTTACAATAAATTTCATAGTCTAATTCGCAGGTTAGTTTCGCAATCAACAGAGAGTGATACTCAACTTCGATACTTCATACGCAGCAAAACCACGTCTTGGTCACAAAAGATTGTCTGAGCTCACTTCAAAGGCGCAAGATTATACACCCAAGCGGATTGGAAAGACAAAAAAAGCGAACTGTCGATTTCACGCCGCTCGCTTATTTGTATAACCAATCAGTCATCCTGAACAGCGACGAAGGAGCGTGATTCAGGATCTACTTACCGAGTGTGTTAACGCTGAAAGTGCCTATTTCGCCACATACTTAAATTGAGTAGATTCCTGATGTCGCTAAGGCTCCTCGGAATGACGCCAATAAATGAAAGTCGTTTAAGCGAACGGTATCAGGCTTCCAACTCGCTTTTTATTGCTCATGTTGAATCACAGGCACTTCATCGCTGTAGAGTGGTTCACCCTGCATAATGCTGATCTCCACACGACGGTTAAGAGCACGGTTGTCATCGGAGTCATTTGGAACCAGCGGTTCAGTGTCAGCCATTCCTCGCACTCGTAAACGTTGATGAGAAAACCCTCTCACCTTCTCCATCTCCTGCGCGACAGAGACTGCTCGCTGAGATGACAGATCCCAGTTAGAGCGATACAGTTCAGAATCCAGCACCTGGTTATCGGTGTGGCCAGAGATTCTCACAATACCGGGTACGTCTTTAACCAGTTCAGCAATCTGACGTACCAAAGGACGAAATTTAGGCTGTAGGAACGCAGAACCTTCCGGAAAAGCCCCCTTTTCTCGCATACGAATCACGATCTGCTGCCCTAAGTTTTCGACTTCGATCGCACCCTGATCGATCTCTCGCGCCAAAGCTTTCTTGATGCTTTCCATCAAGGTTTCCATTTCTTGCGACATCATTTGAGACTGCTGCTGTTGGATCTCGGACTCGGTAGTCTGGTTATTCCTTGTTGATGTCTCTGGTGACTGGCCGCCAGTTAATTTTCCTTGATCATGCCTACTTCCACCGGAGCGATCAGACTCACCTTCATGGAACTCCAATGTTTGCTGAGTGATGTCCATGGTTTGCTGCATAATGACGTCAATCGGCGTTGGCTCCGGGCGTCCCGGTCTGAACTCCTGAGCAATAATACTGGTTCCTTTCGGGATATCTTTTACTTCGAGCTGACTTTGTACGCCAAATGCGAACTTCATCGAGCCTGCAATCTGCTTAAACTTGAGCACATCCATCTCTGAGAACGAGAGCAGCAGAACAAAGAAGCACATCAATAATGACATTAAGTCAGCAAAGGTCCCCATCCACAACGGGAGGCCGGGGGGCGGACAATCACATTTATTATCTTCATCATCCATCACAATGCTCCTGATTACTCACCGATCTCTAAGGCACGCTTGCCTTCATTGAGATAGTTCTTCAGGTAACTATCGATGACTCGCGGGTTCTGACCATCTTGTATGGCAAGAACACCATCCATGATCAGGCGGCGATTCAACGTTTCTTGGTCACGTCGCAAAGAGAGTTTGTCAGCAATCGGGAAAAACACCATGTTGGATAAAATCGCACCGTAAAGCGTAGTCAAAAGCGCAACGGCCATGGCAGGTCCAATGGATTTAGGATCATCCATGTTTGAAAGCATCGCCACCAAACCGACTAAGGTACCAATCATGCCCATCGCGGGCGTGACATCACCAAACGCGCGGAATACGCCAGTTCCTTGCGTATGTCGCTCCCCAGTCAGCGCAATATCTTTTTTTAATGCGGCACGAACCACATCTGCATCATGACCATCGACCAAAAGATCGATGCCTTTTTGCATAAAGCTGTTAGTAATTTCCATTTCTTCTAGTGCGAGAAAGCCGCCTTTACGCGCGGCATCGGCCATTTCAACAATTTTAGCGATCAAGTCTTCAGGCTCATCGGCTTTAAACAGGAAAGCTTTACCTGCAATTTTTGCCGCCCCAAAGAACTGCCCGATTGTGAACTTCATCAACACGACAAAGGTTGAGCCACCAACAACGATAAGGATTGATGTTACATCGACGAACATACCGATGCTGCCACCAAGCACCATCGCCATTACAACGAATGCAAAACCGCCTATCAAACCTAGTAGGGTTGCTAAATCCACACAGCACTCCTCTCGCTCTATTTATCTATTACTCACGAATTACTACTTGTATCGACAACTCGAGGAGAATTTTTAGAAAAATCTTAGCTAGCCGATCACAAATTCATACCAGTAACCTTTAGTAAAATGGATACTTTCATCGCTCAGACGCATTTAGAGCCAATTTTGTGACAATTGTGTAAGGTTAAATTTGACCAAGTTACTAGGCTAAGGTAACTTTCGTGCATCTTATGAGAGGCTAAATAAAGGCAGAGAAGAGATGGCGGTTAAGAAACCAGAAAACATGACCTTCGAAGCAACCATTGAAGAGCTTGATAGCTTGGTTGATCAATTAGAAAGTGGCGATCTTGCCCTGGATGATGCCTTACGTAAATTTGAGCGAGGTATTGCCCTAGCTCGTGCAGGCCAAACAAAGCTAAGCGACGCTGAACAACGCGTAAGTATTCTTCTCAGCGAAGATGATGAAGCACCACTGAGTGACTTCAATCCAGATTCAGAATAATTATTAGTAGTGAGCGATGTGATGCAACAGACATTGACTTCTTTTCAACAAAGAAACAATCAACAATTGAATTTGTGGCTAGAACAGCTTCCGTATCAAGAACTTCCATTGATTGATGCAATGAAATACGGCCTTTTGCTAGGCGGTAAACGCGTTCGTCCTTTTCTCGTTTACATCACTGGCCAAATGCTTGGTTGTAAGCCTGAAGATCTGGACACTCCTGCCGCAGCGATTGAATGCATTCACGCTTACTCGCTTATTCATGACGATCTACCCGCGATGGATGATGATGAGCTGCGTCGTGGCCAACCGACTTGCCATATTAAGTTCGATGAAGCGACTGCAATACTGACTGGTGACTCACTCCAAACGCTCGCCTTTACAATCTTGGCAGATGGTCCTTTAAATCCAGAAGCAGAAAAGCAGCGTATCAACATGATAAAAGCTCTGGCTCACTCGTCAGGCTCTAACGGCATGTGTGTCGGACAAGCACTGGATTTAAGTGCGGAGAATCGCCAAATTTCTCTCGAAGAAATGGAAGAGATCCATCGTAAAAAGACCGGAGCCCTAATTGACTGTGCGGTTAAATTAGGCGCTTTGGCCGCTGGTGATAAGGGTATCGCAGTTTTACCTCATTTAGAGCGCTATTCGAAAGCAATTGGTTTGGCGTTTCAGGTTCAAGACGATATTCTTGATATCATTAGTGACACAGAAACATTGGGTAAGCCTCAGGGTTCTGATCAAGAACTCAATAAGAGCACTTACCCTTCCCTGCTGGGTTTAGAGGGAGCGATAGAGAAAGCTCACTCTCTGTTACAGGAAGCACTTCAAGCCTTGGAAGCTATCCCATACAATACTCAGTTACTTGAAGAGTTCGCCCGATATGTCATCGAGCGCAAAAATTAACACTATAAGCGCGCATTTATATGACTCTTGATATTTCAAAATACCCGACACTGGCGTTAGCAAATACACCGGAAGAATTGCGTCTTCTTCCGAAAGAAACATTACCAACTTTGTGTGATGAGCTGCGAACGTATCTGCTAAATTCAGTGAGCCAATCAAGCGGACACTTAGCGTCTGGCTTAGGCACAGTAGAGCTCACCGTTGCCCTGCATTATGTATATAACACACCAGTAGACCAGTTAATCTGGGATGTTGGTCATCAGGCTTACCCACATAAAATCCTGACCGGACGTCGTGACAAAATGCCGACCATCCGCCAAAAAGGTGGGCTTCACCCATTCCCTTGGCGCTCTGAGAGCGAATACGACACGCTGTCGGTAGGCCACTCTTCGACGTCTATCAGTGCTGGACTTGGTATGGCCATCAGCGCACAGAAAGAAGGCAAAGGGCGTAAGGTCGTGAGTGTTATTGGTGATGGCGCCATTACCGCGGGTATGGCTTTCGAAGCAATGAACCACGCTGGCGATGTTCATCCGGATATGCTGGTGATTCTGAACGATAATGAGATGTCGATTTCAGAAAACGTTGGTGCACTGAATAACCACTTAGCAAAATTACTGTCTGGCAACCTGTATACGTCGATTCGCGAAGGTGGCAAGAAAGTACTTTCTGGCGTTCCACCAATCAAAGAGTTGGTTCGCCGCACGGAAGAGCACCTCAAAGGCATGGTCGTGCCAGGCACGCTATTCGAAGAGTTCGGATTTAACTACATTGGTCCGATTGATGGACACGACGTCAACGAACTGGTTCAGACACTAAAGAACATGCGTGAGCTGAAAGGCCCTCAATTCCTGCACATCATGACCAAAAAAGGCAAAGGTTATGAACCCGCAGAGAGAGATCCAATCGGCTATCATGGCGTACCAAAGTTCGACCCGACACATGATTGCCTGCCAAAGAGCAGCGGTGGCAAGCCAACGTTCTCAAAGATCTTTGGTGACTTCCTGTGTGATATGGCTGCGCAAGATCCTAAGTTGATGGCGATTACACCAGCGATGCGCGAAGGCTCTGGCATGGTGCGTTTCTCTAAAGAGTACCCAGATCAGTATTTCGATGTTGCGATTGCTGAGCAGCATGCAGTGACGCTCGCTACAGGTATGGCGATTGCTGGCAATAACCCAATCGTTGCCATTTACTCGACCTTCCTGCAACGTGGCTATGATCAGCTTATCCATGATATCGCGATTATGGACTTACCAGTGATGTTCGCTATCGACCGAGCAGGTTTGGTTGGTGCTGATGGTCAGACTCACCAAGGTGCGTTTGACTTGAGCTTTATGCGCTGCATTCCAAACATGGTGATCATGGCACCAAGCGACGAGAATGAATGTCGCCAAATGCTTTACACGGGTCATAAGCATACGGGCCCGAGCGCAGTTCGTTACCCTCGTGGCAACGGCATGGGTACCGACATCGAAAGTGAATTTACCGCACTTGAGATCGGTAAAGGCCGAATCGTGCGTCAAGGTGAAAAAGTCGCTATCCTGAGCTTTGGTACCTTCCTGGAGAATGCGTTAGAAGCCGCTGGAAACCTTAATGCAACGGTTGCCGATATGCGCTTTGTGAAGCCACTAGATGAAACGTTGATTCGTCAGCTAGCGAGTGAACACGATGTGATCGTGACGCTAGAAGAGAATGCGATTGCTGGTGGTGCAGGTGCAGGCGTTCTTGAGTTCATGATGAAAGAAAAAATCATCAAGCCAGTACTCAACCTTGGCTTACCTGATAAGTTTGTCCCTCAAGGTACTCAGGAAGAGCTACATGAAGAGCTTGGTCTGGATGCGAAAGGGATTGAACAATCGATCACTGACTATCTGGTGAAGTAATCTTCACTGAAGATAACTTATTGATACTAAAAAGGGATGCATGATGGCATCCCTTTTTATTTTGCTCAGATTTAGTTTAAAGCTTATTAGTTCATCCAACCTGCGTAGTGAGCGACTAAAAACAGAACAATCCCCGCCATAATGCCCGCCACAATGTCATCGATCATGATGCCTAAACCACCATGCACTCGCTTATCAAGCCAGCCGATAGGCCAAGGTTTTACCATATCGAAGAAGCGGAACAAAACAAACCCCGTCAGCAACCACTTCCATTCGGTTACCGGGATATTAAGTGCCGGCATAATACTCATCGTAATCCAAAATCCAGCGAACTCATCCCAGACGATCGAACCATGATCGTGAACTTTCATGTCATCAGAGGTCACCTGACAGATTTTCACGCCAATTACGCATGATATGAGCACTACGATGACATAAGCAGAAAACGGCAGCTGAGCTAACAACAAAAAGAAGGGTACCGCAGCTAATGTGCCCATGGTTCCCGGAACAACAGGCGACAAACCGCTACCAAACCCTGTTGCCAATAAATGCCACGGATTCTTTAACGAAATAAGAGAAAGAGGGTTGGTCATATTCTTAAACCTATAACTGCTAATTTAGTGTCTATCTTGGTTACTTAAAGTGGTCGAAACCGCTTAAGTCCCAGTCAAGAGGTTGATTGTTGTCGTGAAGCTCAAACGTACCCTTCGGTCGAATCTGACCAATACATGTCACTTTACAGCCAATATGAGACAAGGCGCTTTGCAATGAGCCATGGTTTTGTTCTGATACGGTAAAACACAACTCGTATTCTTCACCACTCGATAAAGCATACTGCTGTGCGCTGACCTTATCATCTAAAAACTGCGCCAAGTCCGAAGATATAGGCAATTGAGAGACATCGATACTGACACCGACCTGTGACCGCTTCAGTATGTGCTTGATATCGGATATCAAGCCATCGGAGATATCGATAGCAGAAGATGCAAGACCGACCAGAGCTTGTCCCGCTAATACACGTGGCGTACTCAAGTAATGCGCTTTTTCCAAACTCTCCGCACCTACGCGAGTACGAAGAGAGTCGTCTAAGATAACATCCAGTCCAGCTTTCGCATCGCCAAGACAGCCTGTTACATAAACCCAGTCACCGACTTTCGCCCCCGAACGAGTTAACGCTTTTCCTTGCGGGACAAATCCCTGCACTGTCAATGTTAAACTCAAAGGCCCTTTGGTAGTATCCCCGCCGATAAGTTGAATACCAAAATAATCAGCAAGTTCAAAGAAGGCATCACAGAAAGGCGCAAGCCACTGTTCATCAGGTTCCGGCATCGTTAACGCAAAACTCACCCACGCAGGCGTTGCGCCCATCGCGGCTAAGTCGCTGATGTTGGAGGCGAGTGCTTTGTGCGCGACCCAAGCAGGGCTCGCATCAGGAAGAAAGTGTGTCCCCGCAACTAAGGTATCGGTGCTGATCGCAATATGTACATTATCTGGTGCTTTGACCAGTGCACAATCATCCCCTGCAGCAAGGTGAACATCTTTTCGTTGGTTTTGACGACCAACAAAGTACTTGTCTATTAAGCTAAATTCACCAGACATAATTTTTTTCTTTTTATATAAAAGCTTTTGATATAAAAAAGGTCAGCATATGCTGACCTTTTTACTCAAGAAATCGTTATTTCTTACGTACGTGAGGTGCTGCTTTATCCAGCACGCCATTGACAAATTTGTGACTGTCTTCCGCAGCGAACACTTTTGCAAGTTCAATCGCTTCGTTGATCACGACTTTGTAAGGCACATCTTCGCGACGAGTCATCTCGTACATAGCAAGGCGAAGAAGAGCAAGTTCCATCATATCCAGATCCTGCATTGGACGTGAAATGTATGGACGAATTTTACTATCTAGCTCAGCGTGGCTAAGTACAACACCGCCTAGTAGTTCACGAAAGTACTCTACGTCAGTTTCTGGCGCAGCTAGAGCTGGCTCTGATGCATGAAGTTCTTCTTCATCGTATTTGTCACCAGACAAAAACTGTTCTTCAATCTTGGCAACATTCTCTTTAGTAATTTGCCATGAGTAGATCGCTTGTAGAGCGAATTGACGTGCATTACGACGTGCGGCTGGTTTCACACTGGCCCCCATTAGGAATCAATTTCAGATAGTACATTAATCATTTCAAGTGCGCTTAGTGCAGCCTCTGCACCTTTATTACCAGCCTTGGTTCCTGCGCGTTCAATCGCTTGATCGATAGTATCAACAGTCAAAACACCAAATGCGACTGGAATACTGTATTCCATAGACACTTGTGCCAGACCTTTGTTCATTTCACTACAAACATAGTCAAAGTGAGGCGTTCCACCGCGAATAACTGACCCTAAAGATACGATAGCGTCGAATTTACCGGTTTTAGCAACACGTTGAGCGACTAGAGGTAGTTCTACGGCACCTGGACAACGAACAACGGTAATGTTGTCATCGCTTACTTGCCCGTGACGCTTTAGTGTATCGATCGCACCAGAAAGTAGGCTTTCGTTAATAAAACTGTTGAAACGAGAAATAACGATAGCAATTTTTGCATTTGGCGCTGGGAAGCCACCCTCGATCACTTTCATAAGCTTTCCTTTAACTCTATTTTTAAGTGAAATATGTTCATCAAGTGAGAATCGCCGGATTCTAGCACAACTTTGTGAGCAATATCTAATGGAAATTGGTTGGGAGTACCGAGTTACTGGTCTGGAACAACATAACACTATTCAAGACCAGCAACTTATCGTTCAGTCGTTACTCGCAGACGTATTCAACGACGTTCAGGCCAAAACCGCCTAACGCATGGTATTTTTTATTGCTTGACGAAAGCAGACGCATATCGTGAATACCTAAGTCAGCCAGAATTTGTGAGCCTACACCCACACGACGCGAAGTACCTTGTTTCTTCGCTAGCGTCGGTGCTTCACCTTTGTCTTGCGCTTCAAACATCTTTACGCGATGAATAAGCAGTTCACTTGAGTCCTCATGCCCCAGCACAACCAAAACACCACCCTCTTCGCCAATGCGTTTCATCGCCTTGTCCAGGGTCCAGCTGCGCTCAGCATTACGGTCACTGCGCAATAAGTCCGTAAACACATCTTGCAGATGTACGCGAACTAACGGAGCTTTATCTTTCCAGTCACCCTTACACATGGCGTAATGAACTTGGTTATCTATCGTGTCTTTGAAAGTGACCAGCTTAAACTCACCAAACTCGGTCGGCAGCTTACATTCAGCAACACGTTCAATGGTCGTCTCTGTGTTATTGCGGTATTCGATTAGGTCAGCGATCGTGCCCAGTTTAATGCCGTGTTTTTCACAGAATATTTCAAGATCTGGTCGACGCGCCATGGTGCCGTCATCGTTTAGAATCTCTACAATGACAGAAGCAGGTTCCAGACCAGCAAGACGAGCTAAGTCACAGCCAGCCTCTGTGTGGCCAGCACGCGTTAACACGCCACCATCTTGAGCCGCTAGTGGGAAGATATGACCTGGTTGAACTAAGTCTGCAGCTTTCGCGTTAGGCGCAACAGCCGCTTGAACAGTGCGCGCTCGATCCGCAGCCGAGATACCAGTCGTTACCCCTTCTGCCGCTTCGATAGAAACCGTAAAGTTTGTCGTGTATTGCGCATTGTTATCTTGCACCATTGGTGGCAAACCTAGACTAGAGCAACGCTCCTTGGTCATTGTAAGACAAATCAAGCCACGTCCATGAGTAGCCATAAAGTTGATCGCTTCCGGCGTGATATGCTCGGCAGCCATGATCAAATCACCCTCATTCTCGCGGTCTTCGTCATCCATTAAGACAACCATTTTACCTGCGCGAATATCATCAATAATTTCTTCTGGTGTACTGATTGGCATATTCTGTTTCCCGTTATTCTAAAATTTATTTTTGCGGCAACAATGTGTTGGAACTTGATTACAAGCAGACTTGCGGCAATAGTTTGAGCTTTGTCGGCGGTAAGTCAATTGCCCAGCGGGCGTTCTGTGAATACAGTCCTAGGCAAATCCGTTCTGCTGCAAGAAATCCATCGTAATACGTGACTCTTGCTTCTCTTCTTGCTGCCCCTGAAGTAATCGCTCCATATAACGAGCTAATACATCTACTTCTAAGTTAACTTTGCGACCGACCTGAAATTGATCAATCGTGGTTTCTTCACTCGTGTGAGGAACAATCGTTAACTTGAATGCATTTTTACGTAAGTCATTGACCGTCAGGCTAATACCATCGACGGTGATTGAGCCTTTTCCTGCGACATATTTGCTAATCTCAGCAGGCATCGCTACCCAAAACTCTATTGCTCGACCAACTTGATTACGTTCAACAATTTCGCCAACACCGTCAACATGACCAGACACGATATGTCCACCAAAGCGCGTGGTGGGCAACATGGCTTTTTCTAGATTAACCTTGTCACCGACTTGATATTGTGCAAAACCCGTCATTTTCAGTGTCTCTAACGACAGATCCGCACGGTAATAATTGCTGCCAAAATCAATAACCGTCAAGCAAACGCCATTAGTCGCAATACTATCGCCCAACTTAACGTCAGACATATCTAAATTACCCGTTTCAACCGTTACGGTGATGTCTTCGCCTTTCGGCGTAATCGCAGTAAGTTTTCCTACTGCTTCTACAATGCCTGTAAACATAATTGCTTCTTTTCTATCTATTTTCGTATCAGCGTTGCGGTAATTCGAATATCTACCCCAACCATACGAGCATCGGTTATGTTCAGATCGATAACGTGATCCATTGACGTTAAACCCAGCGCCCCAATCAGCCCACGGCCATCACTGCCCATCAACTTTGGCGCGAGATAAACGATCAGTTCATCGACAAGATTAGCTTGTATGAGTGCACTCGCGAGCGTCGCACCTGCTTCAACCCATAAGTGATGAACTTGATGATCATTCGCGACGGCTTGCAAAGTCGCGGCAAGGTCAATCTGGCCAGCTTCATTCAATTGAGGAACGCTATCGCCATCTTTACTGACGATGATGCGCTCACCATCGGTATTAAACAACTTAAGATCATCAGTCAACTGGCTTTGACGATCTAAAATGATGCGTACTGGCTGACGCACCGCTTCAAGTTGATACTGCTGCTGTACGGTTTGCGGCAAATCATCCCAGCGAACATTCAAGGAGGCATTATCGTCAATCACGGTTTTGCTGGTCGATAAAATCCCACCACTCATGGCACGATAACGCTGCACATCCTGACGAGCACGTGGGGAGGTGATCCACTGGCTCTGGCCATTATCAAGTGCAGTTTGGCCATCAAGGCTGGCAGCCATCTTCAATTGGACGAAAGGCATCCTCGTCTGCATAAACTTGATGAAGCCTCGATTCAACTCGAGAGCGTCGCTTTCCAATAAGCCAACCTGAACTTCAACCCCAGCATCGCGCAGCATTTGAATACCGCGACCAGCGACTTTTGGATTCGGGTCTTGCATCGCACAGACCACTCTCGCGACCTTCGCTTTAATCAGCCCTTCAGCACAGGGAGGCGTTCGCCCATAGTGGGAACAAGGCTCGAGAGTGACGTATGCCGTCGCACCTTCCGCTTTATCCGCCGCCATTCGTAACGCATGGACTTCGGCATGTGGCTCTCCGGCACGCAGATGATAACCTTCCCCGACTATCTGTCCGTCACGAACAATGACGCAACCGACATTCGGGTTCGGGGCCGTGGTATAGATGCCACGCTTAGCGAGCCTGATAGCGCGCGACATCATAGAAAAGTCTTGAGAGGAGAAGGCAGGTTGAGGCGTGTGTTGTTCCATGTTTATCAGTCTTCCAGGCGGGCAATCTCTTCGCCAAATTCGCGAATATCTTCGAAACTGCGATAAACCGACGCAAAACGGATGTAAGCGACTTTGTCCAGTTCTTTCAGTTGATCCATGACCAAGTTACCAATCATCTCACTTGGTACTTCACGCTCACCCGTCGCGCGTAACTGAGATTTAATCATACTGATCGCCAGCTCTATTGCATCGGCACTGACAGGGCGTTTTTCTAAGGCACGCTGAATACCACCGACCATTTTATCTTCGTCAAACGGTTCGCGGTTGCCATTGGATTTAATCACCTTAGGCATCACCAGTTCAGCGGTTTCAAACGTCGTAAAGCGTTCACTACAGGCCAGACACTGGCGTCGACGGCGAACCTGATGGCCATCTGCAACCAAGCGAGAATCAATAACTTTTGTTTCGTTTTCCGAACAAAAAGGACAATGCATATCACCTCCAATCAAAGCGCTCTTAAGTTTGTTCCAAGAGCCAAACTAGTGTAGCGGAATTGGTATGTGAGAGAAAACAAAAAGGGGCTCAATAGCCCCTTTTTCAATCAAACTCGAGTGGAATATGTTAACTGCGTACTAAGTAGTTGGCTTTCCCTACCCATTTGTAGCTGGTCAGCTCTTCTAAACCCATTGGACCACGCGCATGAAGCTTCTGAGTAGAAACAGCAACTTCAGCGCCCAAACCAAATTGTGCACCATCGGTAAAGCGTGTTGCCGCGTTAACGTATACTGCCGCAGAACCCACAGAGTTGATGAACAATTCTGCATTTTCCAAGCTGTTAGTCATGATCGCATCTGAGTGGCTGGCGTTATGTACTCGCATATGGTCAATGGCGTCTTTTACATCATCAACGACTTTCACACCAAGCGTGTAGCTCAACCATTCTGTATCAAAATCACCTTCGCCCGCATCGCGAATTTGCTGCGCATTCGCCATCAGCGCTTTAGCTTTAGGATCAGCAACAAAAGTGACCTTCTCGTTCATGCGCTCAACTAGCAGGGCCAAAAATTCAGCCGCCACGTTTTGGTGTACTAATAAGGTATCAAGTGAGTTACATGCCGATGGACGCTGTACCTTTGAGTTTTCAACCACATTAAGTGACTTCTCAAGATCCGCTGATTCGTCGACAAAAATATGGCTGATACCAAAACCGCCAATAATAACCGGGATAGTGCTGTTTTCTTTACACATTTTGTGTAGGCCAGCACCACCACGTGGAATGATCATATCCACGTAGTCGTCCAATTTTAGCAACTGAGAAACAAGCTCACGATCTGGCTTTTCAATGTATTGAACGGAAGCCGCAGGCAGATTCGCTTTAGCTAATGCAGACTGGATAACTTTGACCAGCTCCATATTAGAGAAGAAGGTCTCTTTGCCGCCACGCAAAATGCTGGCGTTTCCGGTTTTCAGACACAAGGCTGCAATATCAATCGTTACGTTCGGGCGCGCTTCGTAAATCACCCCCACCACACCAAGAGGAACTCGGCGACGAGCCAAAGACATGCCATTTTCTAGCACTTTACTGTCGATTTCACTACCAACTGGATCACTAAGGCTGATCACGTTACGCACATCGTTAGCGATGCCAGTTAATCGCTCTTCATTCAGCAGCAGACGGTCCAGTAAGGCATCCGTCAGGCCTGCTTCGCGGCCAAGTTCGATGTCTTTTGCATTTGCTGCCAGAATAGCCGCTGAGTTTGCTTCCAGCTCATCGGCAATGATGGCCAGAGCTTGGTTTTTCTGTGATGTTGACGCTGTCGCCAATTCAAAAGCTGCATCTTTAGCAGCTTTACCCATGTTCGTTAAATCCACTGTGCTTCCCTTAATTTCTATTCCTGAATGACGACAAGATCATCGCGGTGAATGACTTCTGAGCCGTAATCGTGACCCAAGACAGTGATAATATCTTTGCTGTGCTTGCCTGAGATTTTAGTTAAATCCTCGCTTGAGTAAGCACTAATACCACGAGCCACCAACTTACCATGGGTATTGGTAACACGCACCACCTCACCACGGGCAAAATCACCACTCACTTTAGTCACCCCTTTGGCTAACAAGCTGCTGCCTGTGCCAATCACTGCGTTTACTGCACCATCATCGATAATAATATCGCCTGATGCAGCAGGACCCGCCAAGATCCAACGCTTACGGTTTTCCAGAGCTTCAGAGCAAGGTAAGAAACGTGTGCCATGGGGTTGTGGACTCAATGAATCCGTTATTACATTAACTGCACTACCCGCCGCAATAATCACTTCGATACCCGCACGGCGAGCGATGTCAGCCGCTTGAAGCTTGGTAGCCATACCACCAGTACCCAGCGTCGTGCCGCTGTCGCCTGCGATTTTACGCAGCGTATCATCGATAGTTTTAACTTCTTTGATCAGCTCTGCATTTGGGTCTTTACGCGGATCAGCCGTAAACAGACCTTTTTGGTCTGTAAGAAGCAGTAATTTATCTGCACCACATAAAATTCCCACCAGTGCAGACAAGTTGTCATTATCACCGACTTTAATTTCACTGGTTGCTACCGCATCGTTTTCGTTCACGATTGGAACGATATCGTTTGCGACTAAAGCGTTAATAGTATCGCGTGCATTAAGGAATCGCTCGCGATCTTCCAGATCTGCACGAGTCAAAAGCATTTGGCCGATCTTAATATCGTAAATACTAAACAGAGACTCCCACGTTTGAATCAAACGAGTTTGCCCTACTGCAGCAAGTAATTGTTTACTCGCCATTTCGTTGGGCAATGCGGGGTATCCAAGATGCTCACGGCCTGCTGCAATTGCACCAGACGAAACCATTACCACTGAATGGCCTTGTTTTTTTAGTTCAGCACACTGGCGCGCCAGCTCAACCATATGAGCACGGTCTAGCGCGAGTGTCCCGCCTGTCAGCACACTTGTACCCAGTTTCACAACGACGGTTTTTGGCTGTGAAACGACTGCATTTTGTTGATTCGTTGTCATGATGTCTTCTGAAGTGAAAAACAAATTAAAGGAGATGTTTTAACAATCAAATGGGGATTTAACAAGAGAAAAGGTGCGAAAACGCACCTTTTTGTTTTTTAATAGAAGAAAAGGGGATAATTAGGCAAAGTCAAACGACTCTGTATGGTATTCAACCTCTAATTTGAAATGTTCTTCGAGGGTATCGACCAGTTTCTGATGGAAGGTACTTTGTGTTAAGTAAACTTCCTCTACCGATTTTTTAGGCAACGCTTCCGAGTCCCATTGCCCTTCTTTATTGTATTTGCCGATGTGGTATTTGGCAGTAAAGCCCCCTTCGATAGCCTCTAAGTCCATCCACCAGCCCCAAAACTCTCGTTTTTCTGGTGATTTCTTATCGTCGACGCAAACTGACAAACAATCAAAATAGTAACGACCTTCTTCTGATTGCGGTTCACGTAGATAAGGCCCTATCGCCTTTAACTTAGACATCAAGCGAAAGTGAGTTGGCCCCTGAGTCGTCTCTGACATATGAATCTCCGTTTCCATAATAAAAAGTGAATACTCAAGAATGATTATTATTTGATTATCATGAGCTTAATTTTTGCTCAGGTACTCACTTTAACTCAATGGCAAGGTTTGTCATCTTAATAATTCATCTTCCAACCACTTTATGGCCAAATCGAGGGATTGCTCATAACCTTTTGAAATCGACTTAGCGCTGATTTTTTTCGCCTGTCCATACTGACTAAAAAGTGCAACTAGCTGATTATCACTGTGTGGTGAGACCGGATCGCCCTCCAAACCTAATGCCAGAATTGGCACCTTAGTTCTACGGTTAGATAGAAAGCCTTGAACTTTCAGCGACCACGCTTTCATTTGCCCTGCCATGCTGTTGATATCGACGGCACTTTTACCTAGTCGTGATGCCAATAAATCCAGGTACATTTTCGGCATCTGCTGTAATTTTTGAGTAGAGGTAAAAAGATCATGCACAGGTGCGCCCATCGCAACACAAGCTTTTATCTTTTCCTGCTCAATAAATGAAAGACGAACCATCGCATTGCCGCCAAAGCGAAATCCAACTAGCCCCACTTTATGGTGATCAACGTAAGGAATCGAATAAAGCTCATTCAGTACCGTCTGGTGGATACAACTCGTGTCTTCGGTCAGAGGCCAACGTGAACTGTGTCCAATCGAAGGCATATCAACCGTTAGCATCGCAATATCTTTTGGCGCAAAATGATGACGGAACAGTTGCCACATGTCGGTTTGCAGACTATCCAAACCCGCACTAACCATCACAACAGGCAGTTGCTTATCCGTTCTAGGCAGATGTAAATTCGCAATGATTTTCCGATTCTGGTACGGCACTTCGATTTGTTTGATGGTGTATTGGGTTTTCTCTGCCCCTTCCGAATACGCTTTGTTGGCCAGCACCTGAGCCTGCAGCGCTAAATTATCGTTCTTTAAATGCGGGTAGCCAGCGATACTGAAACACAAAGAGGCAGTAAAAAGCTCATCTGCGGCTGCTTCTCCTTGCATATTTTCAGCACGCTTTTGATGCGCCATGCCCAACTTGATCCACTCGAACGTCCAGTTTCCGCTGTGGTAACCCATCACGGTATCTAACCAGTCATCGTTAGTACGAGAGTGGGTCGAAGAGGCAATTCTAGATAGCACCTGTTCTATCTCAATGGGATCTACACCTTGCCATGCCCATTGCAGACGCAGTAAATGACGATACCAAGCACTCTCTGCCTTTGCTTCTCTTTCATCGAGGATTTTCTGGCTGGTTGGCATGTACTGAGTTAATGCCGAGGTCTCTCTGGCTTGCTTGTGTTTAACAAACAATGTTTCGGATAGGTTTTTACTGATATCTTCCGGCATATGAAGCGCTCTAGACTAATTGCAATATCTACAATGATAATAAAAAAAATGCCCCTAAACAGGGGCATTTCTCAATATTCTTTGACTGCAATTATTTTTGCTTGCGGTTTACTGGCTCAACGTACTGGATAGACATATCCCA
This sequence comes from Vibrio sp. STUT-A11, assembly GCF_026000435.1. Taxonomy (NCBI): domain Bacteria; kingdom Pseudomonadati; phylum Pseudomonadota; class Gammaproteobacteria; order Vibrionales; family Vibrionaceae; genus Vibrio; species Vibrio sp. STUT-A11. Next base: position 2,624,853 of record NZ_AP026763.1, read on the forward strand.
TGGCTGCTCGATCCAAGTATCTTGCTCAATATCAACAACGTAGTCGTCTAGAAGCTCTTTGCCTGACGGCTTAGCACATACAGCAATCATTTTTGCTTTTGGATACATTTCACGCAATTGACGCGCAGTATCACCACTATCTACTAGGTCTTCAACGATTAGGTAACCTTCACCGTCACCTTCTGGTGCTTTAAGTACAGACATATCACGCTGATGGTCATGGTCGTAACTTGAAATACAAATAGTATCAACGTAACGAATGCCCAGTTCGCGAGCCAGAATTGCACCAGGGACCAGACCGCCACGGCTTACTGCCCAGATACCCTTCCACTGCTCAGCTGGCATTTGCTTCTCAGCCAGTTCACGACAGTAAGTCTGCATCGCATCCCAAGTGATAATGAATTTTTTACTCATTGTAATAACCTAATAATTTAAAAATATGTATCCCCAATAATTAGTGAAAATGACGGATAAGCGATCTATTCACTAAGCTCTCAAAATAAATCTGAGGCGGGGTTTAAAGCAGCGCAAACGATTATTCTACCGAAAGCTAATATTAATACCAATGGTGATATCAAATTTCTCTACATCGAGCGTAGAAACTTCCATTTCAGTAAAGAAAATTAAAATAAAAAAGCCAGCGCAAACTCGTGTTGGCACTGGCTTAGAACTGAATAGAATTAACCTACAAGGTATTTGACGATGAAGATAGCTGACATCACCCAAACACTCAGCGATACATCACGACCTTTACCACTGAAGAGCTTGATAGCAGAGTAAGCGATAAAGCCTAGTGTAATACCTTCCGCAATAGAGAAAGTAAGTGGCATAACAAGACAAGTAACAACCACTGGTGATGCCTCAGTCAGGTCACGCCAATCGATACTTACTAAGCCAGACAGCATCAGGATCGCTACGTAGAATAGAGCACCTGATGTTGCGTATGCTGGAATCATACCTGCAAGAGGTGAAAAGAATAGAGCCAGTAGGAACAGCACGCCCACAACAACAGCCGTCAGACCAGTACGACCACCAGCAGCGACACCAGCCACACTTTCAATGTAAGAAGTGGTGTTTGATGTACCCAGTAGAGCACCTACAGAAGTTGCTGTTGAATCAGCTAGTAGCGCTTTATTCAGGCGAGGAATGTTACCGTTTTCGTCTGTTAGACCTGCCTTTTGAGAAACGCCAACCAGCGTACCCGCAGTATCGAACAAGTCTACAAATAGGAAAGCAAACACAACAGAGATCATGCCAACTTCAAACAAGCCAGAGAAATCTAGTTGTAAGAACGTAGGAGCAATACTTGGTGGTGTCGACATCACACCGCCCCACTGCACATCACCGAAAAGTAGGCCTAGTGCAGTCACACCTAGAATTGCAATCATTACCGCTCCCTTCACACCACGGTGAACAAGCGAAATAGTCAGGAAGAAACCGATTGCGGCTAAAACAGATGGTAGCGAGGTAATATTACCCATCGAAACCAGAGTCGCTGGGTTATCAACCACGATGCCTGCATTTTTAAGTGCAATAAAAGCAAGGAACAAACCAATACCTGCCGAAATGCCGGTACGTAATGAGTGAGGAATTGAGTTGATGATCCATTCACGAATCTTGAACACACTTAATAGAATGAACAAAATACCGGAAACAAATACAGCAGCCAATGCCACTTGCCATGTGTAACCCATTCCCAATACAACAGAGTAAGTGAAGAATGCGTTAAGCCCCATTCCCGGAGCCTGTGCGATTGGGTAGTTAGCTACCAAACCCATAATGAAACAGCCAACAGCAGCAGCAAGACAGGTGGCGACAAAAATAGCACCACGATCCATGCCTGTGTCAGCAAGGATAGCTGGGTTTACAAAAATAATGTAAGCCATGGTCAGGAAGGTAGTAACACCTGCGATGATCTCAGTGCGCACATTAGTGCCATTTTCACTGAGCTTAAAGAGCCTTTCGAGCATGATCGAGTCCTGTTAAAGGTAAAAAAGTAAACGGTTGCGTAATCGATTGGTGTGAATTATAAAGTTATCAAATAGTAAATTCCAGATAGAATCTTCACTCTAAATGGATTTTTTTGCAGGATATGAAACCCATTCGCTAGGATTTTTTACACTGGGAAAAATTAAAGCTTAAGAAACAATAACTAGCAAATTCAGACGTAATACTCACAAAGAATACAAACTGAACAATGTTCTAAACTTTCACATCGAAAGCTCGATTTCTAGTTATCTTTTTGAGCGTATTGCGTGAAGATATTGCATTAGACAGGACAAGTGATAAAGGAATTGACACTTAGTGATGATTTTTTAGACAAGCCACGAAAAAGAACATAAAAAAACGCCACTCGAAATGAGTGGCGGCGAATCATGTCAGAACTATTACTGAAATAAAATTCCAAATTATAGGGGTGAACAAACTGTTCAAGTCACATGCGTTGACGACTTACTTAGTAGCCAAAGCTTGTTGGGTATACAAAGCTACCGGTATATACAGATTTAGTATTCCAGAACATTGTACTTGGTAAACCTTTCATAACTATCACCTTCTTAATCAATTAATGCAGTCGTTGATTCTCAGTTCCTTGGAGGCGATTAACGGACTCATCCTTTGAGCATTTTATTCTTCTCTCTGAAGATGGTTATAAATATACCACCAAGAAATTTTATTACAACTCTTTTAGTGATTTGAATCACAAAAATTACCACAAACAGAGTATAAACTGCGATTCATGTAACTAAATTACACATTTATAAATAAGAACATGACGTAATATGTCCAAAACAACATAAAGTCATGCTTCTCATTCATAAACTGTGACAATCCATAAAGAAATCCTTAGGTCGGCGACTACTCGTCGCCCTCTTCAGGTGGTATCCTTGAGCTAACTAAGCCAGATATAAATAGCGATTTATGCTAATCATTTGCAATTATTGCAACAACATATCTGGAAATATAGATAAAAAGGAGCTTTCCGTGTCTGAATTCCACTCTGAAATCAGTACTTTGTCACCCAGCCTACTTTGGCGCTTTTTCGATAAGATTTGTTCGATCCCTCATCCATCCAAGCATGAGGAAGCGCTAGCACAATACATTATCAGTTGGGCAACCGAGCAAGGTTTTGACGTACGCCGTGATCCTACTGGTAACGTCTTCATCAAAAAGCCAGCCACTCCAGGTATGGAAAACAAAAAAGGTGTAGTTCTGCAAGCGCACATCGACATGGTGCCGCAAAAGAACGAAGACACTGACCACGACTTTACTACCGATCCGATTCAGCCATACATCGATGGCGAATGGGTAACCGCAAAAGGTACGACACTTGGCGCTGACAACGGCATTGGCATGGCATCGTGTCTAGCGGTTCTTGCCTCTACTGAGATCAAACATGGCCCGATTGAAGTTCTTCTGACCATTGATGAAGAAGCTGGTATGACAGGTGCATTCGGGCTTGAGTCAGGCTGGTTAGAAGGTGAGATCCTGCTAAACACAGACTCTGAGCAAGAAGGTGAAGTCTACATGGGTTGTGCTGGCGGTATCGACGGTGCAATGACATTCGATATCACTCGTGATGCGATCCCAGCAGGCTTTGTTACTCGCCAACTAACACTAAAAGGCTTAAAAGGCGGCCACTCTGGTTGTGATATTCACACGGGTCGCGGCAATGCCAACAAATTGCTGGGTCGCTTCCTTGCAGGTCACGCTCGTGAATTAGATCTTCGTTTGGTTGAATTCCGTGGTGGTAGCTTGCGTAATGCAATTCCTCGTGAAGCATTCGTCACTGTTGCACTTCCAGTAGAACACCAAGACAAACTTGCAGAGTTGTTCAACGACTACACAGAACTACTGAAAGCTGAGCTAGGTAAAGTAGAAACCGATATTGTTACTTTCAACGAAGAGATTGCAACTGACGTTCAAGCGCTTGCTTCTGCAGACCAACAACGCTTTATCGCGGCGCTTAATGCATGTCCAAACGGCGTTATTCGTATGAGTGACGAGATAGAAGGTGTCGTGGAAACCTCTTTGAACGTGGGTGTCATCACCACAGAAGAGAACAAAGTAACCGTACTGTGTCTAATCCGCTCACTGATTGATTCTGGCCGTAGCCAAGTGGTTGGTATGCTGCATTCCGTTGCAGAACTGGCTGGTGCTCAAATCGAGTTCTCAGGTGCCTACCCTGGCTGGAAACCAGATGCGGATTCAGAGATCATGGCAATCTTCCGCGATATGTACGAAGGTATCTACGGTCACAAACCAAACATCATGGTGATCCATGCAGGTCTGGAGTGTGGCCTGTTTAAAGAACCTTATCCTAATATGGACATGGTATCTTTTGGTCCTACGATCAAATTCCCTCACTCTCCTGACGAAAAGGTGAAGATCGATACCGTTCAGCTATTTTGGGATCAAATGGTCGCTCTTCTGCAAGCGATTCCTGAAAAAGCATAATCACTTATTGTGTGAAGATACGATAAGGTCAAGAAAGGGTGCAATCGCACCCTTTTTTCTTGCAAATGATGCTAGCTGATTACACACGCGTTTGTGCGTAGGCTGCCAACTCATCCATTGAAGTCTTAGCTACCACTTCACCATCAATGAAGTAAGTAACAAAGTCGCCTTCACGTACGCCAGTCAACATTGCTTTATCGCCATTACTGTACGTAATGTCCATTTGGATGGTGTTTTCGTCGATTTGTTCCATTTGGCCTTGCTCAATCACTCGGTTGTTAGCCAGAGGGCTAATTGGAGCGGTTGTCAGAGACTCATCTAATTGGTGGTTTACATCAATGTAAGTGTCCACCTTAGAATCAAAAATATGCGGCTTACCGTTTAACGGGTTTTTACCTGTCCAAAATTCCAATGAGTTAAATACGATATAATCAGCTGCTATCGCTACACCATAAACGGGCGCCATAAGCATGTTCAGACCACCACGAGCATAACGGTTATCTACCGCTTTTACGTTAAAGCCCATAACATAACCAGTCACTGCATTACTGCCCACACAACCTGAAAGCGCAACTGCCACAGCAGTCATTACGCCTATTTTAGCCATTGCCTTTTTCATCAAAACCTCAAGGTAGAGTTTATTCGGTCAAATCCGGCGCGGATGTTAGCTAAATAAAAATCAGGAAAAAAGCGATATTTAGTCTCCAGAAGTTTTATTATTACTTTTAAGACTCAATCAGTTAGCAAGAAAATAGTTACCTGAAGAGCCATAAGACTAACAAGATACAACCGCTATAACTGGCGTCATTTTTACAACAAAAACCTCACACAAGACTGATTAGTCGCGTTAATAAAAATAATTTGTCGTATCCTTAATCAAAATGATTAGTTTGATTATGACGCGATTGTTACATTGTTGAAAAACTATTGGAAAGAGATGGTTTTATGGTCAGAAGTAAAAGAAGCAAAACCTTTGAGCTCCTCGGATATCAAGTACAACCAGGTCAGCGATTAGAGATCGAATTCGAAGCCGCACAGCTTTATACGCACTCTCCCTTATCGATTCCCGTAGAAATCATCCACGGGAAACAAGAAGGGCCAGTACTGATGGTTAACGCTGCCATTCATGGTGATGAGCTCAATGGTGTTGAAATCGTTCGCCAGATGATTAACCAATTGGATCCACAGAAGCTGAAAGGCACAGTCATTGCCGTCCCGATCGTGAACGTATTTGGATTTATCCACAAATCTCGTTACTTACCAGACCGACGCGATCTCAACCGTTGTTTTCCAGGTAGCGAAAAAGGCGCGCTAGCATCGCGAATGGCATACGGCTTCTTTAACAACATTGCGAAACGTTGTAACTATATTATCGATTTGCACACAGGGGCTATCCATCGCACCAACTTGCCCCAAATTCGCGCAAATCTTAGTAACCCCGAAACATTACGAATAGCGAAAGCCTTTTCCACTCCAGTGATTATCGACTCAGCGTTGCGTGATGGCTCTTTACGCAGCGAAGCAGAAAAGTGTGATATTCCTGTGCTCACTTACGAAGCGGGCGAAGCGTTACGCTTTGACCCACTCTCTATTAGTGCAGGCGTTCTGGGTATTCGACGTGTCATGCAGGCAATCGGCATGTTAAGAGCAAGCCGCAAAAAATTCCCAGAGCCCGTGATCGCTAAATCCACCAGCTGGGTACGTTCACCAGGAAATGGCATTCTGCGTACTGTAGTGAATCTAGGAGACAAAGTGGAGCAAGGTGAAACCCTCGCCTATATCAGCTCTCCACTTGGACATGTTGAGTTAGAACTTAAAGCACCTAAAAGTGGCCTGGTCATTGGCCAGCACACACTGCCTTTAGTCAATGAAGGTGATGCGATTTTTCACTTGTCTTACTTCAAGCAAGGGGATAGCGAAGTCGGTCAAGCGGTAGAAAACTACATAGAAGAACTGAACGAGTATGATGTTGACCAAGTCACGACGGGTCAAATTCCGTTGGACGTTCAGTAAAGTACAAAGTTAGAAAATCGAAGCCTAGTGGTGTTAACGCTGGGCTTTTCACTGCCAAAAGTAAACCTATTATCCCAAATCAGACTGCCAAACAGAAAAACAAAGCTTAGCCTCTGGCGAATTCTCGGTCCCAACTAAGATACCTCACAGAAAAAAAACACAATTGCACAGTGTTTCATTTATTCGTATGATACCTGCTTTTGCTTGCATTCATACTATGTACAAACCCTTTTCTATTACTCTGATGAGTTTCGTATTCTCTACGTACAGTTTTGCCCAGTCATCAGATCTTATCGCCCAATACTTACAAGAACAAAACCAGCAGTCATCTTATAACGATCACTACGCCCATCCCGTTGCAGCGCAGTTAGATACAGAGGCTAAATCCACAGGGGTAATCTGGCGCGAAGATGGCAAACCAGAACACTGCCAATACTTTAAAAACAGCACTTCAGCTACCAGTAATTTTGACTATGGTGAAGCGAACGACCTTTCCGATGGCTTACATCATTTCGATTTACCACCAATACATTCACGTAATATAAAAGTATCGCATCGCGTTTATGCCAATTCGCCTAATTTACTGCCAGGCAACCAACAATTCGCGACGCCATCAGAAGGCTCAATCAGCCTGTCGATCTCATCGGACTGTTTTTGACTAATATAACACCTATAAAAAAGCCCTGAACAATACGTCAGGGCTTTTAACATCAACAAGTTACTTGTCTAAATCGAAGTCTTATTCTTCGTCAGCTTCTGCTTCAGCATCACGCGCTTTACGAGCTTCTTCTTTACGAACTTTAGCTGCAAGTTGCTCAGCTTCACGCTCTTGACGTTGTGCTGCTTTACGTTCGTTACGAACTACTTGGTTTTGAACAAAACCAGCCAGCTCTTGCTCTGCCCAAGCTTGAGCTTTCTCTTCACTTTCAAAACCAGTTTCACGCTTTGATACTACAGTTTTACGAGAAGTGACTTGGCGAGTGATCTCTGCGCTCCAGCCGTTACGTTTTTCAGTTACGCGGATAGCAAATTTTTGATTTTTTGACATTTAATTCATTTCCTAAGGGATTAATCAGGGATTCGGTCAACTTGATAACTCCATCTAAGCTGAGCTGTTTAACACCATCCCTTGGTAAGCGCGGTATTAGAGCATAAATCACCGTTGTTGGCTGCAAATATTTTCTTTCCACTTTGCTGAAGACAAGAATACCTGAGAAAACCACCAAGATCACAACGCGACTCAAACTGGTTTCTTTTTCAAATTGAGCCTCTAACTCGGTAATTTACTGCATAAAAGCCGCTGGGGTTATTTCGTTTCCACAGTTTTCCTGCTCAGTTTTCATACAAACACAGCCGTAGAATCAACAGAATATGAGAACGAGAAACGGAAATCTTGTTGGTTAATTTTTATTCTTTTACGTTAAAGAACGGTTAAAAATGTGAGGAAAAACACATTAACCTATATTAGCGTTGGATTGATTACTCTAAAAACTATATATAAACCCGCCGTAACAAAAACAATTCTCAGTTAGATTATCAAATGAAATTAACAAAAACACTTTTGGCAGTGCTCGTGACTGCCCTTGTAGGTTGCGATTCAAATGACGAATCAACCGCTGCCAATACCGGACCAGAGACCCAATTGACCAAGTCTTGGGATGCTCATAGTACCTATTCATCGATGACGACCATTTCTGGAACCAGTAGCGATACCGATGGCGTCGAGTCAGTGACAGTATCTGTCAATGGAGAAATTCAAGACGCTGATTTCGATGGCCAAAACTTTTCACTGGCGGTCCGCTTAGTTCCAGGCTTAAACAGCTATACGGTGCTCGCGACCGACTCATTAGGCAATCAAACATCATTGACAGATCAAGTTTACTTCGGGCATCAAGTATCTGCGGGCGGTGCTCATAGTGGCGCGATCTTAGAGGGAAAACTATGGACCTGGGGTCGTAACAACAAAGGTCAAACTGGCCACGGGTATATCAGTACCCTTGATGAAGATAACCACCCAACAACACCAACTGAACTTGCTGTCACTAGTGAGGAACAAGCTGTCTCATTTGTATCGCTCGCATTCAACCAAAATGCCTCAATTGCCCTTGATAGCACAGGTCAGGTTTGGGCTTGGGGTGACGGCGACGGAGGCCAACTTGGTTTGGGTGAAGACGATGACGTATTGAGCGAAGACGATGTATTAAGCCCGCAAAAGATATCGTCTCTGGAGAATATTATTTCAGTTGCGCGCGGATATGACCACACAGTAGTTCTCGACGATCTTGGCCAGGTATATACCTTTGGTGAAAACGACAAGGGGCAACTGGGTAACAACTCGATTGAAGATTCTGACTTCCCGGTAAAAGTTGAGATATCAGACATTATTCAAATTGAAGCGGGGTCAGATAGCACTTACGCACTAGATATTAACGGCAACCTATATGGTTGGGGCCAAAATAGCAATGGCCAGCTCGGACAAGGGCAAGACAATATTGATGATATCCTTATCCCTACCCTAATTGACTTTCCAGAAAAAATCACTTCATTTGCAGCAGGTAAAGCCCATGTCATTGCAATTGGAGAAAGTGGTCAGCTGTATGGTTGGGGCCTGAACGCAAGCAATCAATTGGGTAATGATGAGGATGAATCATGGCCAAGAGAGCTTTATGAAGCGACAGTATTACCTTGGGTTGAAGATGGCGTCATGGCTTGGGCAAACGGCAACCAAAGCTTTGTTGAAAGATCAGATGGCCAAATATACCCATGGGGCAACAACGGTATGGGAACATTAGGGCTCGAAACCGATGAAAGCCCAGTCGCTCCGACGGTTGCTATCACAGATCTGTCTTCAGTATTAGACATCGGTGCCGGTGCGTTACACACCGTAGCGCTAAGGTTTGACAGCGTCGTTTTCACTTGGGGTTGGAGCTTTGAAGGGTCATTAGGTATCCCAGATCCAATCAATGCTTGGGGTTACTCTCTGCCACAGAAAGTGAAATGATGAAAAAGATCGTATTACTTTTGTGCAGTGCTTGGCTTTTTGGCTGTGACGGTTCATCGTCACAGTCAGAAGAGCAGCCAGCGCAAGTCACACTTGGTCCAGCGGGAGGCGTTGCAACGGCTAGCTATGATACAAACAAAGGCTTTTTGCAATTTATTCCTGAACTGGATATCCAAGACTATCACGGAGCCTCTCAAGGCAGAGAGCTGTTTATCGCCACATGGCTTCCTGCTCCCGGAAGCCGTGAACTGCTTGATGGTTTCGGCCCTTTGGCAATTACAGATTCGTGCGCTGGTTGCCATGAAACATCCGCTCGAGCTGAGTCATTGAAAAGTGATGGCAGCACCGGAGATGGCATTTTATTCCGTTTGGCAGATGAAAACGGCGTCGTCGACCCATTTCTGGGTGGACAATTGCAAACTTTTTCTGCCGATGGATCTCCTGAAGGCTCTGTTACTTGGACAAAAGGCAGCAGTGATGAGGTTCTCTTTTATCTGAATGATGCTATGAATCCTCTGGCAGAAGGTGTGTCTTTGGGACCTCGCCTTTCACCCCAGCTTATTGGCATGGGATTGTTAGATTTAGTACCGGAATCAGTCATCCTTGAATATCAGGATATCGAAGACAATAACTCTGATGGTATTTCCGGACGAGCCCATCAGCTGGAAACATGCATCGGACGTTTCGGCTGGAAAGGTGTTCACTGTACTTTAGAAAGCCAGGTAGCAGGCGCTTTCCATCAGGATATGGGACTCACATCCAGCTACAACCCTGAAGAGCCTTGTACTGAACAACAAGAGGTTTGCGAATTGATGCCATCTGGCGGTTCGCCGGAAGTATCCGATGCTTCACTCGAAGCAATTAATGACTTCTTGACCATTCTTGCAGTGCCTGAACGCCGCAACGGTGACAGTACGACTTTTCAACAAGGTCGTAAGCTATTTATGGATGTAGGTTGTGATAATTGCCATCGAGAGTCACTCACAACCGGTGAAGTCGCTCGTTTCCCGATTCTAAGCAACCAAACCTTCTATCCATATACCGATTTGTTATTGCACGATATGGGCCCTGATTTAAGTGATGGTGTAAAAGAGGGAGACGCGGAAGCGGAAGAATGGAAAACACCACCTTTGTGGGGTCTTGGCCTTATCGAAGGGGATGGGCAAAGCCGATTTTTACATGATGGTCGTGCAGAAGATCTGAAAAGTGCCATTTTATGGCATGGCGGAGAAGCGCAACCCGCTAAACAAGCGTTTGTTGAACTTACTGAAGAAGACAAACAGTTACTGTTAGATTTCCTGCGCTCCATCTAGCTAACTGCTCCATTACAATGCCAGTTTGCAATTACTTACTGGCATTTTTTATTACGTAAACACTAGAAAATTAGCTGGTCAGGTAACAAGGTTCGATAAACAAACTCTATTTGCCATGGATGGCAAATAGAAGCCCCATGGATGCGTTCTTATAAACATACGGTGCGTGTTTATGTTCGATGCCTGTTTTCTGGTTCTCTATAATTTAGTATGACCACTTTCTTACTTAGATTGGTAAAAACAAAAAGCGCAGACCTTTCGATCTGCGCTTTTCTTTTATCAAGACAATCAGAATTAACCGATGTTCTTACGTGCGTTTTGGAACATACGCATCCAAGCGCCGTTTTCACCCCAGCCTTCAGGAGACCAAGAGTTTGCAACCGTACGGAATACACGCTCTGGGTGAGGCATCATAATGGTTACACGACCGTCAGCTGTCGTTAGGCCAGTAATCGCATTTGGCGAACCATTCGGGTTGTTCGGGTATTGTTGCGTTGGGTTGCCGTTATTGTCGACGTAACGCAGCGCTACAGTGCCTGATGCTTCAATTGCGTTCAGGTGCTCACCGTCACGCACTTCGACACGACCTTCACCGTGAGAAACAGCGATAGGCATACGAGAGCCAGCCATGCCATCGAAGAACACAGAATCAGATTTCTGTACTTCTACCAGGCTAAAGCGCGCTTCAAAACGCTCAGATTCGTTGCGAACAAAACGTGGCCACAAATCTGCACCTGGAATAAGTTCTTTCAGGTTAGAAAGCATCTGACAGCCGTTACATACACCTAGAGAGAAAGTCTCTTCACGATTGAAGAACGCCTGGAACTGCTCACGAGCTTGTGCGTTAAACAGGATAGACTTCGCCCAACCTTCACCCGCACCTAGCACGTCACCGTAAGAGAAACCACCACAAGCTACCAGACCTTGGTATTCATCCAGTACCGCTTGGCCTGTCAGAATGTCGCTCATGTGGATGTCAGTTGCTTCAAAACCAGCACGGTCAAACGCTGCTGCCATTTCAACGTGAGAGTTAACGCCCTGCTCACGAAGAATCGCCATCTTAGGTTTCGCGCCTTTCGCAATGTAAGGTGCTGCGATATCTTCATTCACATCAAAGCTTAGAGATACGTTCAGACCTGGGTCCGTGTTGTCTTTCTTCGCTTCAAATTCTTGGTCTGCACATGCTGGGTTATCACGTAGCGCCTGCATTTTGTGCGTGGTTTCTGCCCAGATAACACGTAGGTCGGTACGAGAGCGCTCAAGTACGACAGCATTACCAGAAGTGATAACAAAGTCGTCTGACGCTTCAACTGAACCAATCACGTGTGAACACGCTTCCAGGCCGTTCGCTGCCAGCGTAGCCAGAACTGAATCAAGTTCGTCGTTCTTAACCTGAACAACCGCACCTAACTCTTCGTTAAATAGAGTCGCCAGCGCATCTTCACCCAGACCTTCGATGTTCGCTTTCACACCACAGTGACCCGCGAATGCCATCTCAGCCAGTGTCACGAATAGACCGCCGTCGCCTTTATCGTGGTAAGCAATCAGCTTGTCATCACGAACCAGTGTTTGCATTGCATCGAAGAAGCCTTTTAGCTGTTCTGCGTTGTCTACGTCTGCCGGCTTATCACCAAGCTGCTTGTAAACCTGTGCCAGTGCGGTTGCACCCAAACGGTTTTTGCCGTTACCAAGGTCAACAAGAACAAGTGAAGTGTCACCTAGTCCTTCCAAAGTATCAGGTGTACGCAGCTGTGGCGTGACTGTCTTACGCACGTCTTCAACACGGCCAAACGCAGTGATTACTAGCGATAGTGGAGAAGTAACTTCTTTGCTTTCGCCATTATCTTCCCACTTGGTCTTCATTGACATTGAGTCTTTACCAACTGGGATAGTCAGGCCAAGCGCTGGGCATAGCTCTTCGCCAACCGCTTTCACCGCTTCGTAAAGACCTGCATCTTCACCTGGGTGGCCTGCTGGAGACATCCAGTTTGCAGAAAGTTTAATGTGTTTGATATCACCAATGTCAGTTGCAGCAATGTTAGTCAGAGACTCACCGACTGCCAGACGAGCAGATGCACCGAAGTCTAGTAGCGCAACCGGAGTACGCTCACCCATCGACATCGCTTCGCCGTGGTATGTGTCGTAACTTGCCGCCGTAACCGCACAGTTCGCCACAGGAACCTGCCAAGGACCAACCATCTGGTCACGAGCAACCAGACCTGTTACTGAGCGGTCACCGATAGTAATCAGGAACGTTTTCTCAGCAACCGTTGGTAGACGAAGTACGCGATCTGCCGCTTCGTTGATTTCAATACCGTCACGTGCAATCGCCGGGCTATCTACTTTCAATGTGGTTGCTTCACGGTGCATCTTCGGTGTTTTACCAAGCAAGATATCCATTGGCATATCAATTGGCGTATTGTCGAAGTGAGAATCTTCTAGTGTCAGATGACGTTCTTCTGTTGCAACACCGACTACTGCGTACGGTGCGCGCTCACGCTTACAGATTGCATCGAATGCTTCCATCTGTTCTGGCGCAACCGCAAGAACGTAACGTTCCTGAGATTCGTTACACCAGATTTCCAGAGGGCTCATGCTCAACTCATCATTTGGTACATCACGTAGCTGGAACTTACCGCCACGTTCGCCGTCGTCACAAAGCTCAGGAAGTGCGTTAGAGATACCGCCCGCGCCCACATCGTGGATAAATGCGATTGGGTTCTCTTCGCCCAGCTGCCAACAACGGTCGATCACTTCCTGACAACGACGTTCCATCTCTGGGTTTTCACGTTGTACTGAAGCAAAGTCCAGATCTTCTGCAGACTGGCCAGATGCCATTGAAGATGCCGCACCGCCACCAAGGCCGATGTTCATTGCCGGACCACCAAGTACGATTAGGCTCGCACCGACCGGGATCTCTTTCTTCTGCACGTGCTCGTCACGGATGTTACCCATACCACCAGCAATCATGATTGGCTTGTGGTAACCACGAATTTCTTCACCCGCGTGAGACGTCACTTTCTCTTCGTAAGTACGGAAGTAACCTAGTAGGTTTGGACGACCAAATTCGTTGTTGAATGCTGCGCCACCCAGAGGGCCTTCAAGCATGATGTCTAGTGCGTTTACGATACGACCAGGCTTGCCGAAGTCGGTTTCCCAAGGCTGTTCAAAACCTGGAATACGTAAGTTAGACGTTGTGAAACCAACCAGACCCGCTTTTGGTTTACCACCGATACCTGTCGCGCCTTCGTCACGGATTTCACCACCAGAACCAGTTGAAGCACCTGGCCATGGAGAGATTGCTGTTGGGTGGTTATGCGTCTCTACCTTCATCAAGATGTGTGCATCTTCATGGTGGTAAGTGTATTGACGAGATTTCGGATCGGGGAAGAAACGACCCACTTTAGAACCCGTCATTACTGCTGCGTTATCTTTGTAAGCAGACAGAACGTGGTCTGGCGTCGTTTCGAATGTGTTTTTGATCATCTTAAACAGTGACTTATCTTGGTCTACGCCATCGATAGTCCAGTCTGCATTAAAGATCTTATGACGACAGTGCTCTGAGTTCGCCTGAGCAAACATCATCAGCTCGATGTCGTTAGGATTACGACCTAGCTTAGTGAAGTTCTCTACTAAGTAATCAATTTCATCTTCTGCTAGCGCTAAGCCTAGTGAAACGTTGGCTTCTTCAAGTGCAAGACGACCACCAGCTAAGATATCAACGTGCGCCACTGGCGCTGGCTCTGCCACAGTAAATAGTGCAGATGCGGCTTCAAGTTCAGTAAACACCGTTTCCATCATGCGATCGTGGATTAGAGCTTTAACTGTGTCGATTTGAGCAGCAGAAAGTGTCGCAGATGTTTCTACGTAGTACGCTGTACCACGCTCCAGACGCTTAACATTGTCCAGACCACAGTTGATAGCAATATCGGTAGATTTAGAAGACCAAGGCGAAATAGTGCCAGGACGAGGCGTAACAAGAAGTAGAAGACCTTCAGGCTCGTGCTCTTCGATCGTTGGACCGTAAGTCAGCAACTTTTCAAGCTTTTCTAACTCTTGGTCATCAAGGTCAGATTTTAGATCCGCAAAGTGCATAAACTCGGCGTAAATGCCGGTTACAGGCAGATCTTGTTCACGACAAAGTTCCAATAGTTTGTTAACACGGAACTCAGAAAGAGCTGGGGAGCCACGCAAAATTCTCATGTGCTTAGGTCTCTTATGCAATTGATTAAGGTGATATTGGAATAAATTCAGCCACTTAGGCGTAAAAAGCCGAACTTATACCGATTCCACCTCTCCTTTGCGAGCGCATTATATAGCAATTGTTTTTGTGATGTAACACCAAAAGCAACCGTTTGCGTCAATTTTTTCTTCAAATTTGAATTATCGCCAAAATGTCGATAAAACACGCAATGTCACACTCAATCTGTGCGATTCCCTTTGCCCCACCACTTCCCTTTGATATAAAGGACAACAGAAATTTCTCGAGAAGTACCAATTAATGCAAATTAGCCAGTTCAACCGACTTAAGCGCAGCGTCTTACTTTTCGCTTCTGTGCTACTACTTTCTGCCTGCCAAATTGAGTCGACCCCAAAAAGTGAATTCCAAAAAATACAGGAACGTGGCGTTCTTCGAGTTGGTACACTTAACAACCAGCTTTCTTATTACATAGGCCCTGATGGCCCTGCCGGTTTAGATTATGAGCTTGCACGCAAGTTCGCTGAAGAACTTGGTGTAAAACTTGAGATCAAACCAGCATTTCGCCAAGCCGATCTATTTCCGGCACTGAAGAAAGGCGACATTGATATTATTGCCACAGGCTTGAACCAGACATCTCAAGCGGTGAAACGTTTTCGACCTGGCCCGGCGTACTACTATGTCAGCCAGCAAGTCGTGTATAAAAAAGGACAACTGCGCCCTCGCAGCATTGAACGACTGATAACGTATCAAGCTACGCAAGCTGGTGCTTCTGAAGAAGATAGCAACGCCGCAGCAAATACACTGCAAATCGTTGAACAGTCCCAATATGTTCCAACACTGACGGCATTAAAAAAGCAGCATCCAGAGCTACAGTTTGAAATCGTCGGTGATGCTGATACGCGAGACTTGCTGAAAAACGTATCCACTGGCGATCTGCGCTTTACCGTAACAGACTCGGTTGAGCTGTCGCTGGCCCAGCGCCTTTATCCCGATCTGGCTTTGGCTTTTGAGTTAACAGAAGATCAACCAGTATCTTGGTTTACCCGTCGTTCAGAAGACGAAAGCTTGTACGCAATGCTGATTGAGTTCTTTGGTAACATCAAGCAATCCGGTGAGCTCGCCTCCCTGGAAGAAAAGTACATCGGACATATCGAAGCGTTTGATTATGTGGATACTCGCGCGTTCATTCGTGCACTGGATGACAAACTTCCTAAATGGTCGGCCCTATTCCAAAAGTACAGCGAAGAGTTTGATTGGCGCTTAATCGCAGCGTTGGCTTATCAAGAATCTCATTGGAAGCCAAAAGCAAAGTCTCCAACCGGAGTACGCGGTATGATGATGCTCACCTTACCAACAGCGAAAAGTGTAGGCGTGACCAACCGTCTCGATCCTGAGCAGTCTGTCCGTGGTGGTGTGGAATACTTGCGTCGCATTGTCGCTCGCGTACCCGAAACGATTAGTGACCACGAAAAAATTTGGTTCGCACTTGCATCCTATAACATTGGTTACGGTCATATGCTGGACGCTCGACGCCTGACAAAAGCACAAGGCGGTGATCCAAATGCATGGGCAGATGTCAAAGACAGACTGCCTTTACTGCGTCAAAAACGCTTCTACAGCCAAACGCGTTACGGCTACGCTCGAGGAGATGAAGCGCGTAATTACGTTGAGAATATTCGTCGATACTATCAGTCAATTATTGGCCACGTTAGTCAAAAGCCAGTAGTAGACGAAAGTACTGAGGACCTGCAAGTCATCCCACCGCTTAATCCCGACACCCTCGTGTCTGGTGCAGTGGAAAGTATCACTGAAACAGTATCGGGCGCTGTAGAGGGTGTACCGGAACCAACAACAGAGCGGATAGAGGATGCAAAACCGGGGAGGTCAGGCGCTTCTGAAACAACAGAGGACGACGATACAACGCTAGAAGCCATACCCGAATAAGATTCAAACAAGCGAATAAAAAATGGCGAGTGAATAGCTCGTCATTTTTTGTTGAGTCTTTGAACAAACTTATCTAGAATCGATCTTTCCGAGTTAGGTTAACATCAAAAAGTAAGTGTAAACAAACTTAATGACCTACATTGTAACTCATTAATATTTAAACATTAGTTAGATATTTGAGTAACAATAGACTCGGCTGGCTACCCTCTCCCGATTAAACATGACGCTGATTATTAGAATGTCATCTAATGGTTGTTCACTAATCTGAGGTCGGGATATGAATGTCATTGCGATTGAAAATTACATCGATGACGCTCGGCCCATTATCAGTGTTGCAATTTCCCATGCCAAACTGGAAGCCAACTACACACAACGTTTTGTGTAAGTGGGGTTGATTACGTTGTGTATGAAAAAGTGAATTGTTGGACGTGATAACGATGAGTTTAGGTTAGTTAGACACAATCAATGTCTACTTGAGGGTGTTCGTAGTCTTGTCTGCTAGAGGTTTAGAATATGAGAAGACGTAAGGTTCAGTCAAAGCGTTTGCATAATACAGTGGCGGCAATCCGTCGTAAGCGCAAACTGACGAGCATGAAAAAGAAAATCAGTGAACGCCATCGTGTTTTCGTTCACTTAGTGAATCACTGAGAAAAGAAGCAAACATCTACCCGAACGTAGATGTTTGCGAATCTCTCTTCCTCAATCGCCATTTTTTATCTGATCACTCTGCAATGCTTTTTCAGCCTGTTTCTTTGCTTTGATCTCTTTACGGCGACGTTTAAAAAAAGCTTGTAACTGACTTCGACACTCTGCTTCTAATAACCCTTTTTCAACCGTTGCAAAATGGTATGCAGCCTGACTTTCAAATAAGTTTAATACTGTTCCTGCAGCACCCGCTTTCAGATCCGGAGCCCCAAACACCACTCGCTTCACGCGGCTGTGTAACAGTGCGCCAGCACACATCGGGCAAGGCTCTAACGTCACGTAAAGCGTGGTATCTAGTAAGCGATAGTTCTCTAAGACTTGTCCGGCTCTGCGCAATGTTTGAATCTCGGCATGTGCTGTTGCGTCATGAGTACAGATCGAACGGTTCCAGCCCTCTGCAATGATCTCCCCATCTTTTACCAAGACGGCACCAACAGGCACTTCGCCTTCTGCCTCAGCCAGATCAGCCAACTCGATAGCTCGGCGCATAAATTGTTCGTCTTGGGGAGTAAATTGAAGGTCAGACAAAGGGACTCCAGATTAGTGAATGTACGACGGGCCAATATTACCACTAACTTTCGACACGCTACAGCCACGTTAGAAATTACCGATGTCTTCCCTAAAAGAAACAACAAAAAAAGCGCAGACCTTACGATCTGCGCTTTCAGATTTAAGCGGTTACGACTTACATGGTGTAAGTGTATGGCGCCTGGATACCTAGAGGGATACCAATCATCCAGTAAACAACGAGGAAGATTGACCAACCGATCAGCATAGCGATCGAGAATGGCATCATCAGTGATGCAAGCGTACCAATACCTGTCGACTTCACGTAACGTTGACAGTACACCACGACTAGCGGGAAAAATACCATCAGAGGTGAAATGATGTTCGATACAGAATCACCGACACGGTATGCCGCCTGAGACAACTCAGGAGAGATACCAACCGCCATTAGCATAGGAACCAGAATTGGACCGATTAGTGCCCATTTCGCAGAAGCAGAACCAATAAGCAGGTTTACAGAAGCCGTTAGCAGAATCATACCAATGATGGTTGCTTCACCAGGAAGGTTCATTGCTTTAAGGCCTTCAGCTCCATACAGCGCTAGCATAGTACCAATATTTGACTGAGCAAAAGCAGACAAGAATTGAGCACAGAAGAAAGACATAACGATGTAAGCACCCATCGTCGACATGGTGTCTGCCATCGCCTTAATAATGTCGTTGCTTGATTTGAATGTGCCAGAAACTTTACCGTATACGTAACCAGGGATGATAAACAGAATGAAGATCAATGGAACGATCGACTTCATGATTGGTGCTGAGAATGCAGTGATTTCGCCTTCAGGTGAGCGCAATGCAGAGTTCTCTGGAATTAACGCCACAACAAGCAATGCAATACCAGCCAGCATCGACCAACCCGCATAGCGGAATGCTTTTGACTCAATTTCAGAAAACGAACCTAGGTCCGGAGCTTCTTCTGCATCTTCGTCTACTGGAGTTTTAGCCAAACGTGGTTCGATAATTTTCTCAGTAACATACCAACCGATAGCCACAATTATGACTGATGAGATACCAGTAAAGAAGATGTTCGCTAATGGGTTAACAACATATTCTGGATCAAGAACCTGTGCTGCCGTTTGTGTGAAACCAGCCAGTAGTGGATCGATACCAGAAGGAATAAAGTTTGCTGAAAAACCACCTGATACACCTGCGAACGCTGCCGCGATACCAGCTAGAGGATGACGACCAGCCGCATGGAAAATAATCCCCCCCAGAGGGATAACCAGAACGTAACCAGCGTCTGCTGCGGTGTGCGAGACAATCGCAACCAAAATAAGCATTGGCGTAAGAAGCTTCGCAGGCGTAAAGCTCAGCATCTTCTTAAGACCCGTGGTGATAAAGCCAGAAGAGTCAGCAACACCCACGCCTAACATCGCCACTAGTACGATGCCTAGCGGTGCAAATCCAGTGAATGTCGTCACCATATTTGCAAGAAAACTCGCTAGTGCATCACCAGTTAGAAGGTTTTTAACCGCCAAAGCTTCGCCGGTTCGGGGGTTTACAAGATCGAAAGAGACATTCGATAAAAGTGCGGATGCCGCCCAGGTAATGACCAGAGCCCAAAAGAACAAAATCGCAGGATCAGGAATTTTATTACCTGCACGCTCAATAAAGTTTAGAAAGCGATCCATCCCACTCGGCTTAGAAGATGGCGCCTTATTAATTGCTTGGTTACTCATGGTAACTCCATAATGAATGATGTTGGTGCTATGGCCTTTTGGAATAATTTATTGCGGCCTGTTTTCAGCCAAGTATTCTAGTTAAAACCAAGATAAAAAGTACAAGATGCTAGGATTTTTTCATATTTGGAGACACATTTTGCAAAAACAGCAATCACATGAAACATAATAAAAACAGCAGCACATCATTCACGTTAACAGTCCTAAAACCCTACATTAACTGATGGATATAAAGCCGAAAAGGACGTAGGAAAAAGGTGACAATGCTTTTAAATGCGATAGTGACGCACTGGAAATAGCTATTTATCAAATTCGCTATAACGAGAAATCATCGTTTTCAACTGAACAGACTGGGTCTGTCCCACCCTGTCTTCCCAGCTTGAAGTAATAATAATGGTCTTGAGCGAACCCGAGACGGTTGCGGGTGGTATCTGCCATTGAAGGCTGTAAGCCCCTGAAGTTGAAGAGCCAGTAGCGATAGAATCGAAATCGGCGATGGGCATTGCAGGAACGGCAGAAGATGCACCACGGGTGCGAAACCATTCGAGTTTGTTTTCGGCCAGACGAAGAGCCTCGAGACTTTGAATCGCATAGTCCGATTCGCGCTCTAAGTACACATTTAGCCTTGTTAAACCTAATGCTCCTACTCCGAGAAGAAGAAAAGCAATCAAGACTTCGAGTAAACTAAATCCTTGCTGTTTAGAGATCATTCCAGGAGCCCTTCTTCCAAACTACCTTTTTAAGTTTTTTGAGTGGTTCATTTATTACGTCGCGATTGTACTTAAATGATAGTGAAGCGTTAAAAAGAGCGAAAGTGCCAGGTGCATCCATTACAAAACCTCCTAGAGGGTTGAACGAGCCATGTTGGAAGTAGCCGACTCTTTCCTTTGTCATTGGTACGGTAGCAGCTAGTGTAGAAATCACCCCATTTAAATCTTTATGGTTCTCAAGTTTATCCCAACCGGTAAAGTCCGGAATAACCCCCTTCGGATCGGCGTATAGAGGGGAAATAAAGTGATAGAGCATGCCAGTAAAGTCATGAGTACCTCTTGTAGATAAAATCCCGTCTTGAACGACTAAAATAATGCCACTACCACTTAAGTGTTTATCAATAGCAGATTTGATGCTAGAAAAGCCCGCCGTATTTATTTCACATCCACCGTAGACCCAAACCAGATCTTTACCGGCTTTAATGTTGTCTACGATATTTTCTGCACACTTGTCGTTGAAACTAGGCTTTGGTAAATCTTTCTCAGAGTCCAAAGTAGCAGGGTTTAATGAGAGTGGCACATAACCAAACAGCGAGTTGTCAGACATCACATCAAACCATTCGCTTCGTGGAACATCAAATACATCCTTAAAAGGATCCATGCTTGAAGACTGTCGATAGTCATCTTCAGAGTTAGCAACACTCTTTGCCCAACTATAATGAGTTGATGCACATTTTTGTAATTGTCCAGCGGGGCTATCAGGAAAATTTGCGTAAGGTTTTTTGGATATTTCATAGGGGTGAACTGTGCTTACGTTTGTAGCATAGAAATAATTGGAGTAGAGAACCGACGTGCATTCCCATAAATTATTGCCAAGACTTTTTCCGGGATCCGCAGAGCTCCTATAAGAGCCATTAATAACAAGATCAGAAGTGGACTTGATGGCTCCGGCCCCACCAATTGCAGGGAGTTTGATGGTTTTTCGTAGCCTTGCGTTTTCTAACTCAGAAGTAACGACACTAAACTCTCCAGCAGAAAAAGCTAAGTCATTGAGTTGCATAGCAATTATACAGTCATCTACCGTGGTAGGTATCTGTTTCTCTAGCTTAGCTTTAGAAAATGCACATTCCAGCCCACCCTCAGCTTTCCAATGCGCCTGACGAGCTCTTAACTCATTCTGAGCAACTTTGATTTGGAAAAAAATACCTTTTGATGATGCAAGAACCACAATTAAAGCAAGCAGCAAAAGAATGGAAGTCACCAGCAGTGCGACATAGCCTGATTGATTAGACTTAAAATTCATTGCCAGTTCCTTTGCTTAATTGAGACTGTTTCCACTTTACTAACAGAGCCATCAACCGTTTGTAAACCTAACTGCACCTCGGTTAATGCACTTGTCGTTTTTCCATTCGTAACGGTTTCTGAACCCACTGAAAATTGCGTGACCTGGAAAATATCCTCATCAAATAAAGAGCGACAAAAATCTATGCCATCAAAAGTTAATATCTGAGCTTGTGAAACCACACCTTTTTCACATATTAAAAGTCGAGTATCGCGCTTCTCATACTTAATATTTCGATAGTCTTTGTTAGCCGGAGAGCCTTTTTTGAAATAAACAAAACCAATAGAAGAAGCGCCGCTTAACGTTATTGTATTTATAGAGCCAGATACCTTAAGCGAATTACCGTTTCCACCATCGTAGCCAGCACGTTGAATATCTTCTTTCATCATTGCAAAAGTAAGGTTAATCCCCTGTAGGAGATGTAATTCCAAACTTTTCTCTCTTGCTGTTTTTTGCAAGCTAAGAAAGACCGAGCCAATCACACCTAATAGAATTAAACCAATTAAAGAACTGATCATGAGCTCGATTAAAGAGCTGCCTCTTTGATAGCGCAGACTAACACTCTGGGTAGTCATATAATTTTGCTCCCGATATACTGCAAACTTTAATACGGCCAGGAGGGTTAGAAAGTTTGATTTTCAGTTTAGAATTCTTATTGTTAGTTGAAAGAAACTCTATACTCCCAGAGTTCGGGCGTCCTCTTACTGCTTCAAAGCTTATATATTTCGCGTCATAGTTGTGATTTATAGACAACTCTGAATAAGGTGAACCGGATAAATGTAATATGCTCTTTCCGCCAGAAACGGAGGAATCCGTCAAGTTAAGTGACCAATTTCCATTATCAATAGTGTTATCTTTATCCATCGAAAAATGCACGTACAACTTTGTATTTCTCATCACCGCTTCTGACCTACTTTGATTCAGAAATCCAAACAGTTCTGTTGCAAGGCCTTGCATTTGTACGGTTTGAGAAACACGGTTAAAACTTGGTGCCGCAACGGCCAATAAAATACTCAGCACCGATACCGTAATAAGTAGCTCCAACAACGTAAACCCGCGAGGCATTTCCCAAATTCCTATGCAAACATCTAGTCAACTGTAATTCATCTTGCACAGATGCTATCACCTGCGAAAAATAGGCGGAAAAGTAAAAAGGGAACGACTCGGAATGATTCGGATATATCGTTGTAACAGCTACAAAATAAGATTAAGCGGGATGACATTGATCGAATTACTGATAGTAGTCGTGATTGTCGGAATCATTGCGGCGATGGTCTATCCCTCTTATACGAATTATGTCATTAAGTCGCACCGGACCGTGGCGCTAAGCGATATCAGCCGTATCCAACTCGCGTTAGAAACCTCTTATGATGATGGGTATGACTGGAGTTCTATTATTTCGGGAGGCAATTGCTCGATATGTGATTCTGAAAACGATCGCTTTACTTTTTCCATCGTGAGTTCCGCAACCACGGCTTATACCATTACTGCAACAGCAAAATCCGATCTTGGCCAAGATGGGGACAGGTGCTTCCCCTCAGGAGTCAATGCACTCAAACTCACCGCAACCAATGTTGAATCGCCAAGCGCATGTTGGAACTGATAGTCGTTAAAAACGAAAAAGGCCTGCATCTCTGCAAGCCTTTGTCATCTTCAATTTTTGGTCGCTTTAGCTCGTCAGATCATCGAAGAACTTTTTAACGCCATTGAAGAAACCTTCTGACTTAGGCTTGTGTTTTGTCGCCGCTTCGCCACCACAAGATTCTTCAAACTCTTTCAACAACTCTTTCTGACGTGAACTTAGGTTAACCGGAGTTTCTACCACCAACTTCACGATCAGATCACCGATACCGCCACCGCGAACACCTTTCACACCTTTACCACGCATACGGAACATACGACCAGTTTGCGTTTCTGATGGCACTTTTAGGCTGACTCGACCATCTAATGTTGGTACTTCTACTTCACCACCTAGTGCTGCCATTGCAAAACTTACTGGTACTTCACAATATAGATTGTTGCCGTCACGCTCAAAAATATGGTGGTCTTTTACGTGTACCTGAACATATAGGTCACCTGCTGGTGCGCCCATTTCTCCCGCTTCACCTTCGCCAGACAGACGAATGCGGTCGCCAGTATCCACACCGGCAGGGATCTTAACGTTAAGTGTTTTAGTTTTCTGTTTGCGGCCCTGACCATGACACTCGTTACAAGGGTCTTTGATGATCTTACCTTTACCATGACAGGTTGGACAAGTTTGCTGAACCGCGAAGAAACCTTGACGCATTTGTACTTGACCGTGGCCATGACAAGTACCACAGGTTTCAGCTGACGTGCCTTTTTTCGCGCCGCTACCATCACAAGTTTCACAGTGAACCAGTGTTGGAACTTCGATTTCTTTTGTTACACCGCGAACCGCTTCTTCTAGAGTCAGTTCCATGTTGTAACGGAGGTCAGCACCACGTTGTGCACGATGACCACCACCGCCACCACGACGGCCGCCACCAAAGATATCACCGAATACGTCACCAAAAATGTCGCCGAAATCAGCACCGCCGCCGCCAAAGCCGCCGCCACCGAAACCACCGCCGCCTTGTTCAAAAGCAGCATGACCGTACTGATCGTACGCTGCTTTCTTCTGAGGGTCAGTGAGAACTTCATACGCTTCTTTTACTTCTTTAAACTTATCCGCAGCAGAATCATCACCCTGGTTACGGTCCGGGTGGAATTTCATAGCAAGGCGCTTGTACGCCTTTTTGATATCACGTTCTGATGCATCACGGCTTACGCCTAATACTTCGTAAAAATCACGTTTTGACATGTTCTTCGTCACCAATGTAGTACTGCAAACGGCCGCTGCCGCTTGGTGTTAATATCGTTTTAGGTAAAAGCTTTCTTTGAAAAGCGCTTAGCTAGAAAGACTGGGCTATTTACAAACATGCGGGCGTTAGAGTCACCTCAAACGCCCGCAAAGATTCCAATAAGTGTTTCCAACCGGGTAATTTTCTACCGAAGTATCAAATTACCCTAATGTTGAATTACTTCTTATCGTCTTTAACTTCTTCGAACTCTGCGTCTACAACATCGTCTTGTGCAGACTGTTGTTGAGCGCCAGCTTCAGCACCTTGTTGTGCTTGAGCTTGTTGCTGAGCGATTTCCATCAGTTTTTGAGCAGCCGTCATCAGCGCTTGAACTTTAGCGTCGATTGCTTCTTTATCTTCGCCTTTACGCGCTTCTTCTAGCTCAGAAATTGCAGCTTCAATCTTCTCTTTCTCTTCAGCTGGAAGTGCTTCACCCGCTTCTTCCACTTGCTTACGAGTACCGTGAATCATTTGGTCTGCTTGGTTACGTGCGGTAGCTAGCTCTTCGAACTTCTTGTCCGCTTCTTTGTTAGCTTCTGCTTCTTGAACCATTTTCTCGATTTCTTCGTCGTTTAGACCGCCAGAAGCTTGGATAGTGATTTTCTGCTCTTTACCAGTCTGCTTATCTTTCGCTGATACGTGAAGGATACCGTCCGCATCAAGGTCGAAAGTTACTTCGATTTGTGGCATGCCACGTGGTGCAGGCTGGATGCCTTCTAGGTTGAATTGACCTAGAGACTTGTTGTACATCGCTTGCTTACGCTCACCTTGCAGAACGTGGATAGTTACCGCGCTCTGGTTGTCTTCTGCTGTAGAGAAAACTTGGTTCGCTTTAGTTGGGATCGTTGTATTCTTCTCAACCAGCTTAGTCATTACGCCACCCATTGTCTCGATACCTAGAGACAGTGGAGTTACGTCTAGAAGCAGTACGTCTTTAACATCACCAGCAAGTACACCACCTTGAACTGCAGCACCCATTGCTACTGCTTCATCTGGGTTTACGTCACGGCGAGCTTCTTTACCAAAGAACTCAGCGACTTTAGCTTGAACCATTGGCATACGAGTCTGACCACCTACTAGGATTACGTCAGTGATGTCGTTTACTGATAGGTCAGCGTCAGCTAGAGCCACTTTTAGTGGGTCTAAAGAACGTTGTACTAGGTCTTCAACTAGAGATTCTAGTTTTGCACGAGTCACTTTGATGTTCATGTGCTTAGGACCAGTTGCATCCGCAGTAACGTAAGGTAGGTTTACGTCAGTTTGAGAAGTAGAAGAAAGCTCGATTTTCGCTTTTTCTGCTGCTTCTTTAACACGCTGCATTGCTAGTGGATCGTTCTTAAGGTTGATGCCTTGCTCTTTGTTGAACTCGTCAACTAAGTAGTTGATCAGACGGTTATCAAAGTCTTCACCACCTAGGTGAGTGTCACCGTTAGTTGCTAGAACTTCGAACGTTTTCTCGCCTTCAACTTCATCGATTTCGATGATTGAGATATCGAATGTACCACCACCAAGGTCGTATACTGCGATAGTGCGGTCACCGCCTTTCTTATCAAGACCGTAAGCTAGCGCAGCTGCCGTTGGTTCGTTGATAATACGTTTAACTTCTAGACCTGCGATACGGCCAGCATCTTTCGTTGCTTGACGCTGAGCATCGTTAAAGTAAGCAGGTACTGTAATAACTGCGCCAGTGACTTCCTCACCTAGGAAGTCTTCAGCAGTTTTCTTCATTTTCTTAAGTACTTCAGCAGAAACCTGAGGAGCCGCCATTTTTTGGCCTTTCGCTTCTACCCAAGCGTCACCGTTGTCAGCCTTAACAATTTTGTAAGGCATGATTTCGATGTCACGCTGAACTTCTTCGTCTTCAAAACGACGACCGATTAGACGCTTAATAGCAAATAGCGTGTTTTCAGGGTTAGTTACTGCTTGACGTTTTGCTGGCTGACCTACTAGTGTCTCACCGTCAGTGTAAGCAATAACCGATGCAGTAGTACGTTCACCCTCTGCGTTTTCAATTACACGAGGTTTGTCGCCGTCTAATACAGCAACGCATGAGTTAGTAGTACCTAAGTCAATACCAATGATTTTACCCATCTGGCTATCTCCGAATAAATTCTATTTTCGTTTGGTTATAACCCCAATGTGGGGGGAGGAGAATCGGGTTTCAACCCTTGCTCACAAACAAAAATAATCAATGTTTGCTTCTCTATGCCACATAGATAAGGGCGGCAAAATGCTTTTCAAGGGCAGAATTAAAAAAAAGCGTTTTTTTTCTGATTTAATCGCTTTCTTTATGATTAGTTGGGATTAGGTCACACCGTTGTCGTCCAATAAAGCACCACTAGCCGATAAAATCGACGCTCAGGGTCCTAAAAACAACAAAGCGAGCCGTGATAGCCCGCTTTCATCTTTATTAAGTAAAGCAATGAAGATTAAGTAAAGTTATTAAACATATGCCTGAGCAGGTTCTGCATCAACACTTTCTTCTTTGCCAATCTCACCTTCTGTTTTAGCAACAATAGTATTCACTGCTGTATCACCGACTACATTAGACGAGGTAGAGCGATAAATGCGGTTTGACGAATAAAAAATGCCCGTCACCAATGTGACGGGCATTTGAAAATGATTTATTTCAGCGGTGTAAAGCTTACTTAGCAACCATAACCATTGCAGGACGAACAACGCGGCCGTTTAGTTCGTAGCCTTTTTGCATAACAAACATAACCGTGTTTGATTCGTGATCCGGACTTTCTTGGATAGACATTGCCTGATGCAGTTCAGGGTTGAATGCCTCACCTTCTGGATTGATTTCCTTCAAACCAAATTTAGCAACCACATCAACGAAGGTTTTGTGAGTCAGTTCCACACCTTCAAGGACTGGCTTAATGACTTCATTTTCCGTATCAGCAGCCTGTATCGCACGCTCTAAGTTGTCAATCACAGGAAGCAGTTCTTCTGCAAACTTGTTAAGAGCGTATTTACGAGCTTTATCGATCTCTTGCTCAGTACGACGACGCATATTTTCTACGTCAGCTTTTGCTCGCAGAACCGCGTCTTGCTGATCTTTCACTTTTGTCTCGCTAGACAGTAGCGCTGCTTCTAGTTGAGCAATTTTGGCGTCTTTCTCATCACCAATTTCTTCAAGCTCCACTTCAGCTTCTTGAGCTGCTGCTTCGACTTTCTCAGCCTCTTCGATGATTTGATCAAGCTCTTCTTCTGTAACTTTATTTTCTTCGTTGCTCATGATATCTCCAGAATTCAACGTAATGCTCTTCAAGCCATGCGTTTTTTGCGGGCTTTAATCACATAAAAATTCGCATATTTAGGTAACTTGCCATTATTATGGGGATGAAGATTCCTGATTCAAGCCTCTTTAATGCGGAAATGCTATGAAAAATCCATGTAACGTGATCGCGATAATCGGTAAACCAAGAGATCAACAAGCTATTCAAACTCATTGGGAGTTGTACCAATGGCTGACCTCAGAAGGTTACCAAGTCTTTATTGACGATCGTCTTACTGCAATTTTAGACGAGATCCCGCCACAGCAGTTTGCGAGCTTAGTCGAGCTAGGACAAAATGCAGACCTAGCGATTGTGGTCGGTGGTGATGGTAATATGCTCGGAGCCGCTCGAATTTTATCTCGTTTTGACGTTCCCGTAATTGGTGTCAACAGAGGTAACTTAGGCTTTCTGACGGATTTAAACCCAGACGATTTCCAAGCCGCTCTTAAAGCGGTGCTTGCCGGTGAGTATATTGAAGAAGAGCGTTTCCTACTTGAAGCGGAAGTGCATCGCCATGGTCAAATTAAAAGTCACAACGCCGCTTTAAACGAAGCCGTACTCCACCCTGGCCAAATCGCCCATATGATTGAATTTGAAGTGTATATCGACGAAACCTTCGCTTTTTCACTGCGTGCAGATGGCCTGATCATATCGACTCCGACAGGTTCAACCGCTTATTCGCTTTCTGGTGGTGGTCCAATTCTTTCTCCAAGTTTAAACGCAGTTTCTTTAGTGCCAATGTTCCCGCATACACTTTCCAGCCGCCCCTTGGTCGTCGATGGAAAACGCCGAATAAAACTGATTGTTTCTCCCGAGAATCGCGGTACACAAGAAGTGAGTTGTGATGGACAAGTTTCATTGCCGGTATCTCCAGGCGACGAGATCCACATTTACCAGAGCCCAAACGTCCTTAAGCTTATCCATCCAAAGGATTACAGCTACTACCACGTTCTGAGAAACAAATTAGGCTGGTCAAGTAAGCTCTTTTAACCCTTATTTTTCTATTTACAAACGCAGGTATACACATACCTGCGCTTTAATCTCTGTCGTTAGAAAGCATCAAAACCTCCCAATCATCATCGCCTACCTTCTCTAATCCTTTGACTTTAGGTGTCCGTAACTCTTTCAATTTAAATAAGTCATTACCTATCACCGACTCACTTTTCCTAATCCATCACAAAAAACCATTTCGGCCGCAAAAATTTTCACACTCACCTTTACTGTATGAACAAACAGTATATACTGTTTTCTTATACAGTATTGTTCAGTTATACAGGTAAATAAAAATGCTGGCTCATCTAAGTGTTAATAACTTTGCGATTGTTAAGTCTCTGCAACTCGAGCTGTCTAAGGGCATGACCACCATTACCGGTGAGACAGGCGCGGGTAAATCTATCGCTATTGATGCTCTCGGACTCTGCTTAGGAGGACGAGCAGATGCAGGTATGGTGCGACAAGGCGAAGAAAAAACCGAAGTGAGTGCGGCTTTCTTACTGGATAACAACCTACATGCAACGCGTTGGCTAGAAGACAATGACCTGCTCGATGGCAGTGAGTGTATTTTGCGTCGTATCATTACTAAAGAAGGCCGTTCAAGAGCCTTCATCAATGGCAGCCCGGTACCACTTTCACAACTCAAATCTCTCGGCCAGCTTCTGATTAATATTCATGGTCAGCATGCTCATCATCAGTTGATGAAAAGTGATCATCAAATGGCCATGCTGGATCAATATGCGGGTCACCTGAATCTACTAAAAAGTACTCGAAGTGCCTATCAGCACTGGCGTCAGGCTGACAATAACCTCAAGCAACTAAAAGAAAATAGCCAGCAGAATCAGGCACAAAAACAGTTGCTTGAATACCAAATCAAAGAACTGAATGAGTTATCGCTAGGTGAAGAAGAATTTGCAGAACTCGAACAAGAGCACAAACGGCTGTCCAATAGCGGTGAGCTCGCCGCTACCTGTCAGCAAGCCATCGAACTTATTTACGAAGGTGAAGAAGTCAATGCGCTTGGTATTTTGCAATCGGCCAATCACTCCCTGATTCAATTAGCTGAATTAGACGAAAAATTAGCAGAACTTCCCAATATGCTGGCAGAAGCCATGATTCAACTGGAAGAAACCAAAAACGAACTTCGCAGTTACCTTGACGGCATTGATGTCGATCCGGGTCGCATGGCTTATGTCGAAGAACGTTTTTCCAAAGTGATGTCTATGGCGCGTAAGCATCACGTGATGCCCGAAGAACTTTATCAGCACCATCAGGATCTTTTGGCTCAAATAGAAGCCTTAGATTGTTCTGACGAAAGACTGGATGAACTTGCACAGGAAGTGGAGCAAAAGTACCAAAGCTTCTTAAACTCAGCGGAAAAATTACATAAATCGCGTAGTCGTTACGCAAAGGAACTGAATAAACTGATAAGCCAAAGCATGCATGAATTAAGCATGGAAAAAGCCGTGTTCAGTATCGAAGTCAATAACGACAATACTCACCCTTCTCCATTGGGTATGGACAGCGTTTGCTTCCTGGTTTCAACAAACCCGGGTCAGCCACTACAGCCAATTGCGAAAGTCGCATCCGGAGGTGAGCTATCACGCATATCGTTAGCGATTCAGGTAATTACCGCTCAGAAAGTCGATACTCCAAGCCTTATCTTCGATGAAGTTGATGTAGGTATCAGTGGCCCAACCGCAGCCGTAGTCGGTAAAATGCTACGTAAGTTGGGAGAGTCGACTCAAGTAATGTGTGTCACTCACCTTCCTCAAGTCGCGGGTTGTGGACATCAGCAAATGTTTGTCGCCAAACAGACCAAAAAAGGGCAAACAGAAACCCAGATGCACGCTCTGGATGAACAACAACGTGTGGCAGAGTTAGCCCGACTGCTAGGTGGTAGCCAGATCACCGACTCGACCCTTGCAAACGCCAAAGAGCTACTTATTGCCGCTTAAAAAGCGTAACAAGAGCCATGGAAAAATACTCATGGCTTTTTGTTTTCCACTCAATTTTCACTACGTTTTGCTCTTTCGTTCAAATTAGTTGTCTAAATGAACACAACTGAATACCTGCCAATAAATGCAACTCAACTCAAAATTCGTTGTCAGATTCCCTACCATACGACGCATAGCTTTTTACATCTGCGTCGAGCTTGTTTATTATCAGCGCAGTATTTTAAAGGTTAGTAAGAAATTATTATGCAATTAAAGAAGTGGTTAGTTGCCGTACCGTTAGCAATGACATTGCTTACAGGATGTTCGGTAGTAGAAAAACTGGTTTATCGCATTGATATCAACCAAGGCAACTATGTAGAACAAAGTGCGGTAGATAAATTAAAGTTTGGGATGACTAAAGCACAAGTTCGCTTCGTACTTGGCTCACCAATGCTTATCGAAAACGGTTATCCAAACACATGGTATTACATATACCACCACACTCCGGGCCATGGTGATCCTGTTCAAAAAGACCTAGTCGTAAACTTTGATGATCAGGGTACACTCGCAGACATTAGCGGTGACTTCCCGAAAAGTGATGCATTTTACGAGCAAATTCAGTAACAAACCTTTATTAAAAAAAACCTCCCGATGGGAGGTTTTTAAATGATTGGTAATTAAAAATCAGTCACTTTTACGTAAAGTGTTCGGCTTACCACCTGTAACCGGAACAGCATTACCCGCCGCTTTGGCTTGCTCAGCCCGTTTACGTCGAATCTCTTTAGGGTCAGCAAGTAATGGGCGATAAATCTCTATTCTGTCTCTATCGCGCACTGTCGCATCCAACTTCACATTACGGCTGAACACACCCACTTTATTCTTCGACAAATCAATTTCTGGATACAATTCAAGTACACCAGATTTACGAATGATCTCTTCTACCGTTTCATGTTTATTGACGACTAAATTGAATACACGTTGCTCATGCGGTAAAGCGTAAATGACCTCAACATGGATCATATCTGATTCAATACTCATAACACGTATACCTGTTTCGCGCGTTTTGTAAAAGCATTGACCATGTTACTGGTTAACTCGTTGAAAATCTTACCAAAGGCCATTTCAATCATTTTGCTTGAGAATTCAAACTCAAGTTTAAGCTCAACCTTACATGCTTGCTCATCCAGAGCAGTAAAAAACCAGCCACCACGTAACGTCTTAAAAGGACCGTCAACCAAGTTCATCATAATAGACTGACCAGGAATAAGTTCATTAGACGTGGTAAAGGTTTTACTGATGCCGGCTTTCGCAACATCAACAGAAGCCACCATACCATCGCCAGAAGCATCAATGATTCTGGAACCTGAGCAACCCGGTAGAAACTCTGGGTATTTAGCAACATCATTAACCAGATCAAACATCTGCTCTGCACTAAACGACACCAACGCAGAACGGCTGATTTGCTTCATACTTACTCCTATCGATACATGTTCTGATGAAAAGCGAGAGCCAATTTTACTTTTATTCCGCGATTGCGCAAATAAAAGGATTTCCTAACCGATATCCAAGTCGTATAATGACGCCATTATGGCAAAGAAAAAATCAAAACAAAAAGCGGGTAGTAACACTATCGCGCTGAACAAAAAAGCTCGCCACGAATATTTTATCGAAGATGAAATCGAAGCTGGCATGGAGCTCCAAGGTTGGGAAGTGAAAGCCCTTCGCCAAGGTAAAGCCAATATTTCTGAAAGTTACGTATTCATGCGTGACGGTGAAGCCTTTGTGAGTGGCATGACAATCACTCCTTTGAATCAGGCATCGACACACGTAGTGGCGAACCCTACTCGTGTGCGTAAACTACTCATGAGTCGTCGTGAACTTGATAACCTGCTCGGACGTGTGAACCGCGAAGGTATGACGTTAACGGCACTCTCTCTGTACTGGTCTCGCTCTTGGGTGAAACTAAAAATCGGCGTAGCAAAAGGTAAAAAGCTGCACGATAAACGTACGGATCTAAAAGAAAAAGATTGGGCAAGAGAAAAAGCACGCGTAATGAAGAGTGCGCTGCGTTAATCTTGACCACTTAAACGCATAGTACTGGACAGCCAATGCTTTTCTGTTACTATGCGAACAATACCTTGGGGCTGATTTAGGATTCGACGGGAATTCAGAAGTCTGAGGTGCATGCCGAGGTGCGGTAGGCCTCGTTAACAAACCGCAAAAAAATAGTCGCAAACGACGAAAACTACGCACTAGCAGCTTAATAACCTGCTCAGAGCCTCTTTGCCCTAGCTTCCGCTTGTAAGACGGGGAATTACAAAGAGTCAAACCCAAACTAGCTAGCCCGGATTCTCCCGCCTGAGAGATGAACGGCGAATTATAATTCAGGATAGTCATTCATTAGCGTGTCGGTTCGCAGGTGGGTGGTGAATTTAAAGATCGACTAAGCATGTAGTACCAATGATGAAAGGTTTTCGGACGCGGGTTCAACTCCCGCCAGCTCCACCAAACGTTTGGAAAAGGCCACCTTCGGGTGGCCTTTTTTGTATCTAAATCCTCAAAAATTCAATTGTTTAACTCACTTCTCTGTCTTGTTCTGTCTCATTTCTGCTCACGTTTTTAGCACAAGGGATAAAACAGATGGCTACCGTGAGTCAGTTGGATTTGCAATCTACATTAGTTTTTTATCGAAGTAGATGGTGGCCTTTTTACACTATCTAGATCTTCTGCTTGCTCTGCCAACGGCTTCTTAAACTTGGAGATTTCAGCGGCTCGAGCTTTTCCCTCTAGGTGGCAATGGTGTCGTTCTTAACTGCCCCCATATCATCGACAAGGAAAGTGCGTTGAATACACTGAAGGTCATCATAGTCTTCCTTCACTTCCACACATATAAATCTTATCCATCACGACCTGTTTCATTGCTGCCTTACCCGGTGTGATGTATTTACGAGGGTCGTTAGCATCTGGGTTCTCAGAGAAATGTTGTTTAACGGCATTCGAAAACGCGATTTTCAGCTCTGTCGCCACATTCACTTTGCATACACCCAGGTCAATACAACGACGCACCATTTCATCCGGTACGCCTGATGCACCGTGCAATACTAATGGAATATCCACCACTGCACGGATCTGCTCTAGTCGAGCAAAATCCAGTTTAGGTTCTGCTTTGTATAGGCCGTGCGCGGTACCAATCGCTACAGCTAATGAATCGATACCAGTGCGACGTACGAACTCAGCCGCAGAGGCAGGATCTGTCATTAAAGCGTCCGCACTATCGACGATCAGATCATCTTCCTGGCCACCAAGACGGCCGAGCTCGGCTTCAACACTGGCGTCGTATCGGCTGCAGTATTCGACCACCGAGCGAACGATGTCGATGTTCTGTTCGAACGCATAGTGAGAACCGTCAATCATAACTGAGCGGATACCGTGTTCGACTTTATTGCGAATGTCTTGCAGGTCTTCATGGTGGTCAAGGTGCAGCACTAATGGGATCGAGTGTTTGTGCGCTGCTTCTTTACAAATGCTGACTAGGTAGTCGATGCCAGCGTAGTCGTACGTTCCCGGTGTGCCAGCCAAGATGACTGGTGAACCTAATTCAGAGGCGGTTTCGACGATGACTTGCACTGTCTCAAGGTTATGGACATTAAATGCTGGTACAGCGTAGCCGCCATGTTGAGCAAGTTTAAGCATTTCACGAGAAGAAATTAGATACATAAAGCCTCCTGACTGGATACTGCGTCGCGATCGAATACTAGGCGTCCGTTAACCCAAGTCTTTGCAATTGAGAAATCTGAGTGAACCGCCACCATGGAAGTACTTTTGCCAACTTCCAGAGTGTCGAGTTGATGTTGTAAATTGAGTGATTGCGCGGGAGTCAAAGAAGCCATCAACCACGCTTGTTCTAGCCAATGCTCGCCATGCAACACTGTTTGGGCTTGATAGCGTTGAGTATCAGATACCATCATGTTCTTCCGCTGTGGTTACTTGGTCTTTCAACGCCATTTCAGCGGCAAGTGAGGTAATGCCGCGATGACCACATTCAATTGCTTGGTCACGAAATTCGATAAGCTTGAGCTCGTCACGTTCTAACAACATTTCGGCGGTCATTTGTAGATTGGTGCCTGTTACGACCTGAATATCATCGCGCTGTTGGCTGAGCAGCGATGCGGTACGAAAAGGCGTGCCGCCGAGCAAGTCAGTGAGAAAAACAATACCTTCTCCGGAGTCTAGCTCGTGGATCGCTTGGCGCATCTGCGCTTCTAGTTGCTGCGTGGTGGATGCTTCAGGAAAGTCTAACGCGATGAATTGTTGTTGTTCGCCAATCACTTGGTGAATCGCTTTCTCAATGCCCGATGCAAACCCACCGTGACCAGAAAGAATAACTGCAATCATGTTTCTGTCCTTACAGGGGCTGACTTAACAGCCCCAATACTGCATGTGGAAATAAGCGTTATAGGAAGCCCATAAAGCGACCAGCAACACCAAGAACAACCGTAATACCGATAAGCTTGAGAGGGCTCCAACCACGTTTAACAAGGGCATACATCGTAAGGGTGTATACCAGTGGCAGAAACGCTGGCATCAACTTATCGATTACATCGCCCTGCAGTTTCACCACGGCGTCGCCTGCGGTAATTTCAGCGGTTGTTGACAGGCGTACGTAAGTCGCAACCAATGCCCCAATTACCGTCATACCGACCATAGAGGCCGCATGTCCAACTTTCTTGGTGTTGGCTTTGATGACAGGGATCGCAGCAACCCCCATACGGTAGGCATAGTGAGCAAGACCAAAGCGCAAACCAAAGTGCACCACGTTAAACAATACGAAGAAGAACACCGCCCCCATGATGGAGCCTTGCAGCGCCAAGTCCGCACCGATACCACCACAAATCGGCAATAGCGTTAGCCAGAACATGGCGTCGCCGATACCGCCCATTGGCGCACCTACGGCGATCTTAGTGCTTTGAATACTGTTGATGTTTTGCTTTGAGCGCTCCATCGCCAGTACGATGCCCATCACGAACGTCACCAAAAATGGGTGGGTATTGAAGAACCCCATATGGCCTTGCATCGCTTTGGACAGGTCAGCCTTATTGGTGTGGATCTTTTTCAGAGCTGGGAGCAGACCGTATAACCAACCCGATGCCTGCATACGTTCGTAGTTGAAAGACGCTTGTAACAACAGCGAGCGCCACGCCATACGGTTGATGTCGGCTTTGGTTAACTCAGCACCAATCTCTTTATTCTCGTACTCGTCAGGAGACACCCCAGGTGCAGGTTGCACATCAGCAGTTTGGCCACGGAGGTCGAGTTCGTTACTTACACTTACATTAGATTCCATCTTCAAAGTCCTCTACTGATGCTGTCATTGCTGGGGTTGGTTCTGATTTGCGCATAAAGTCGATGATCGCCATTGCGGTGGCTGCAGCGGCAATCGCTAGGATTGGTAGTTGTATCCACGCCGCTGCGACAAAACCAAGAATGAAATAAGGGATGTAAGCGTTCTTCATCATGATTTTCATCAGCACTGCAAAACCAATCGCTGGCATGATGCCACCGGCGACGCCTAAGCCGTCGATGAGGTCTTTGGGCAGAACTTCCACGATTTTTCCAGCATGCTCTGCACCTAGGTAGATAGGTAAGAATGCGCATAAAAAGTAGAACGCCCCTAGTACTGCAAGCGCCATATAGTTAACACGTTCGATACCGTCAGTGTCGGCAGCTTGCGCGTACTCATCACACTTAGACATCACCGCTGACATCGCTGAGAAGAGTAGCGTAATACCCATCTGAACCGCGACAGCGAATGGCACCGCGACACCAACCGCGACATTTGGCTCTACTTTGGTTGTGATGGCGAAGGCTGTGCCGACGATCGTACCGATGATGACATTTGGCGGTTGCGCACCCGCTAGAGGGGCGAGACCCATCCAGATCAGCTCTAGAGTACCGCCGACCAAAATACCGGTTTGTAAGTCGCCTAAAATGAGGCCGACGAGAGGGCCGAGTACAACCGGACGGTGGAAGTGGGTGAGACCGTTAAATAAATCTAGGCCGGCCAAGAAGGCTAAAATGCCGAGCATCAACGCCTGAAATAGTCCTATTTCCATAATTGGTGTCCTTAATATTTAGATAAGAGTAAAGAGGTCTGTTGCGCTTTCAGTGGGCACACCTTGGATAGTGCAGGTCACTCCACGCGCTTTTAATTGTGCAAATTCCGCCAGGTCTACAGCATCCACTGAAACCGTTTTGGAGATTTGTTTTTTTCCTTCCACGTAGTGCATGTTACCTACGTTGATATTGCTAATTGGTACGCCACCTTCCACCAATTGACGGAAGTCTTTGGGCGTGCGGCATACCAACAGAATGCGTTGACGTTCAGCGGCTTTATGAATGGTGTCGATGGTTTTTTTCACCGTCCAAAAGCGGATTGCGATACCGTCGGCGAGCACCATTTCCATCAGGTTTTGCTGAATGGAATCTTCAGCCACCTCGTCGTTAACGACGACGATAATGTTGGCGTTGGCAAAACCTACCCATTGCACACCTACTTGTCCGTGAACAAGGCGCTCATCAATGCGACTTAAAACGATATTTGGCATGGTTTATTCCTTTTAAAATGAGTAATTGAATGGGTAGATGGTGACACCCTGCACCACACGGTTAACTTCACCTGTCGGGCACGGGTTGTCCGGCCCCAATCCCAATTGGAGAGATTTTTCAAACGCTAACATTTGGCAGAACAGAATGAATGGGAAGCAGAGCCATTGGTCACTTAAACCAAACTGGCCAAGTTCAAAAACAGCGTCTTCACTCATAGCAAATTCGCTGATCGCCACATGTGCGAGCGTTTGGTTGTCACGACGAATCTCGTGAAACAGATCCAAATCGTACTGACGGGTGTAGCTGTCACTGGAAAGCAGTTGAATCACGAGTGCCTGCTCGTTGATGGAGAACTTAGGCCCATGGCGGAAACCCAAAGAAGAATCGAAGGTTGTCATCACCTTGCCAGCACTCAGCTCCAATGATTTCAGAGAGGCTTCACGGGCAAGCCCTGCAAAACCACCGCAGCCCAGGACCACTAAGCGCTGGTAAGGCAGAGTCGCAAGGGATTTGATGCTTGCTTGCCATTGCTCCAGTTTAACTTCGCAAAGTGCGGCAGTGACGTCGATTTGGCGTTGCCATTGCTGCGGTTCTCCCCCACCAAGCAGCAGCAACGTCGACATCAACATGCAGCTGAAGCTGGAAGTCATGGCAAAACTCTTATCGTTTGAGCCTTCAGGCATCAGAAGACAGTAAGCATTTTTGGCGTTTTCAGCGTAGCGGGAGAGTTCGCCGTTGCCGTTACAGGTCAACAATAGGTGGTAGCAATCTTCGACCAGTTGATCGGCCAGTGCGACGGCGGCAACACTCTCAGGGCTGTTACCCGAACGAGCGCAGGACACCAAAAGCGTTGGGCGACTAGGGTCTAAATACTGTGCTGGATTCGATACCAAATCGGTGGTCGGAATCGACTCTACCTGAAAGCGTAACCCCGCTTGTATAAAGGGCGCAGCGGCGTCTCCAACAAAGGCCGATGTGCCTGCGCCAGTCAGGATAATGCGCAGATCTTCGCGAGCGAGTAATGGGTCAATGAATGCGCTTAACTGGTCGTAACCTTGTTCAAGAATTGTCGCGAGAGCACGCCATAAACGAGGTTGGTGGCAGATTTCTTGCGCGGTGTGAATACCTTTATACTGCTCTAACCAAGAGCGTTCGTAGCCTAAAAAAGCAGTCATTGAATTGCCTCCCTCTGCCCCGCTGCGTTGGAATAACAGGCTGTGGAATACACCTCTGTGACTTCCATGATCATGTGCATCACAATTTCAGCGGACAGATTTTGAATTTTATGTTGAGAGATAGCCTTAGCTTGATTGGTATTAAAACAGGTGTCAGAAAGCGAAGTTTAAAGCGAGTTCACATTCGCTTGCCTTTCGGTTTAAGTGGAAAAAGTCTTTCGTTTGGAAGGAAGTGAAAGGTAAAACTTTGACTCAAAAACTCATACTCAGTGCCGAAATCGAGGTAAATAAAGGCTGTCAATATTTCACAATGAAAGTTGCAAACAAGTAGTTGAAAAAGAAAGGGTTTCGAAATGCAAGCTGCGTGATTTCACAGTTTTTATATCAGGGTAAATTATTCATTGAATGAATGGGGGATTAGAAGGTTGGATATTGAATCGATAAATGACGAAGTTGTCACTCTAAACTATTCAACAATATGTACTTCTACCCCGAGAGAAGCGAGTTCTTCGACATAATCTTGGGGAATTCCGCTATCGGTAATCAGTATTTTGAGTTGCTCCGGACGAGCGATTAAGCAAAAACTTTGTCGGTCAAACTTGGATGAATCGGTAATCGCAATGATATTTTGTGCGGCTTCAATCATTTGGCGGTTAATATCCGCTTCACCTTGGTGCGGCGTGGTTACGCCTGCGAGTTTATCGAAGCCATCCACGCCTAAAAACAGTTTGTTGAAACGAAAACCAGAGAGGAACGTTTCGCCGCCAGCACCATACAACGAATAAGAGTTTTTTCTCATTACACCACCCGTAACCATCACCTCAACATTGGCTTGATTAGCAAGGTGATAAGCGATGTTGATTCCGTTGGTCATCACGGTAATGTTGCTCTTACCTTTCAGGTGGTAGGCAATTTGCTCAGTGGTTGAGCCAGAATCAAGGATGATCTTATCGCCATTCTGGATCAAAGAGGCGGCGTATTGACCCAATCTGGCTTTGATGTCGCTGTTGAGTTGTTTCTTATCGTTAAGCGGCTTTTCGAAAGCAAACTGAGCGTTTAGAAGCGCGCCACCATAGCAACGCGTAACGCACCCTTGTCGCTCTAATTGGTTAAGATCACTGCGGATGGTCACTTCTGATACGCCATATTGCTCAGCAAAATAGCACACCTCACCTTTTTGGTGGGTTTGGATGTATTGCAAAATTTCGTTTCTGCGTTGAGCGGTCGAGAGCATAGCGCTAAATGTTCAAAGGTTTGTAATGGCGACTTTAACCAAACACGATTCGAAGTCGAATCTTTTTGTCTGAAATTTAGGGGGAATTATCAAAACGAAATAATCTCAGCTCGTTGTAACCAACAGCTTGTTCTCGATAGCAAACCGAACAAGATTGGGTATATCTTTAATATTCAACTTCTTCATGATGTTTGATCGATGAGTTTCAACGGTTTTGATACTAATACATGTATCGTCAGCTATTTTGTTTGTGGAATACCCTTCAACGATTAGCTGAAGAATTTGCCGCTGTCTGCTTGTCAGTAAATCCAAAGGCACGGCATCTTGTGTTTTACCTAACAAATCTTTAAGCATAGGTTTATCAATTTTCTGGCTAATATAACTACCACCACTCATCACGGAAGCGACCGCTAATTCCAGCTCTTCTACGGCAGAGTCTTTGAGTAGATACCCTTGCGCCCCATTTTTTAAGCACCTTGCGATATACTCTACATTTTTATGCATCGATAGCATCAAAATATTAATGGCAATCTTATGCTTTCGCATCATGCTTATCAGCTCAATTCCATTGATGCCTTTGATTGAAACATCCAGTATAAGTAAATCTGCTTTAGATTTTTTCAAATTAGGGATCAAGTTGATTCCATTTTCACTTTCACCAACCACTTCAACATTTGGTAATGTGTTTAAAATACTGCATATACCCGCTCTGACGATATCATGGTCATCAACAATAAATACTCTACTCTTATAGATCATATTTAAATTCCGCCAATATTCTTGTGCCAGTATTTATCTCTGATTGGATATGGATTTTTCCTTTATGACGCGCAACCCTCTCTTCCATACCTAACATTCCA
This sequence comes from Vibrio sp. STUT-A11, assembly GCF_026000435.1. Taxonomy (NCBI): domain Bacteria; kingdom Pseudomonadati; phylum Pseudomonadota; class Gammaproteobacteria; order Vibrionales; family Vibrionaceae; genus Vibrio; species Vibrio sp. STUT-A11. The sequence continues at coordinate 2,665,729 of NZ_AP026763.1, forward strand.
AGATGTAGATGAGTATTCACTTTGCGTTTTATTTTTTTTATTTCAAAACCAATACCATTATCAGAAATAGAAACGATTATTTTTTCAGCATTAAAGTCTAGATTAACGAAGATAGCACTCGCATTAGCATGGCGAATGGCATTATTTACGGATTCTTGAATTATTCTGAATAAGTCTATTTTTAATTGTTGACTGACATCCGGAAAGTTTGGCTTAGATGTAAAGTCTATTTTATTTGATTGTGAAGCAGACATTTTCTCAAGAAGTCGTTTTACTGAAGCAATAAAACATAGTTCACTAATAATACCTGGCCGAAGCTCGGCAGACTTATGGCGAACTTTTTCTATCAGGTCTTCAATTAGCTCTATTGAGTCATCTACTCGGTCGCGACTATGACAACACTCTTTTCTGTGTAATTGTAAGTTGATTTGGATGGCAGTTAATATCTGTCCAAGATCATCATGTAGCTCCCTTGATATGCTTGCTCTTTCTTCCTCCTTAATGTTTTGTAATTTTTGATTAAGAAAACGTATCCATCTATCTGGATCTTCAAAGTTTACACAATCCATGTGGCTCTTACCTCGATCTATAGAACCATTCAACTAGCAAAAAACTCAACACTCTATTAAACTAGTTAGCTAGTACACTTATAAACTATACGTGCCTAAAGAGTGATGCATTAATCCTTTAATGCATTGATTAACATTTGAATAACACCATTATTTTTTTGCATCAACTTAAATAAATAAATGACCAACCATCATCCTCACAGCGATATATATTGATATGCGAACACTTAATAAATTAATATTTACAAAAACATAAAATAGATAGAGAAAGAATCTGATTTAAAAGAATAAATTAGACATTTGTAAGGCTGAGGCATTAAAGGATAGACGCAATTTTATGGAAGCAAGGTCAACCCTTGCGCAAAGGAAAGTTGAGTAAGAGAACTACCATTAAAAAATCAAACAAAAAATGGAAAACAAATAACCTTAAAGGCTACCTCTATCAAAAACAAGAATATATCGAGCAATGATACACTTGTAGCCCGTAATACTCCCAATCAACTCCCCTTATCTGCTCGAATTAAATAAACCCTGCCGAGACGATATATTTACCAAAAATCAGGGAATCCCTGATATCGAAATTATTTCTCATTAGTTATTTTTATTCGATGGTAGAGGATCTACCTGAATAAATTGCTAAAAAATATATAGTCAAGGATAACTAATGAAAATCAGGTCAAAAATGGCTGTGCTGCTGTCAGCATTTATGCTGCTTGCGCCCATCGCACAAGCAGCGCAACTCAAATCGCAAAACCTCAAACAACTCATTGCTGATTCTGAAAGCATTATCTCAGGTCAGGTTCAAAGCGTGACTGACGGCATTTCTGAACAAGGCTTTCCTTACACAGAAGTCACTATCAAAGTTGGTGAATCTGCATTAGGTAATCACGCAGAAGGTTCTGAATACACATTTCGTCAGTTTGGGTTACTAAAGCCCCGCACTCTGCCTAATGGCAACAAAATGATCGCAATCACTCCGGAAGGTTTCCCGCGCTGGAATCAAGACGAAGTCGTTGTTGTATTCATGCATAAAGCGGCGTCACTGACTGGACTACGTTCAACAGCGGGTCTGGCAAACGGCAAGTTCATACTCCAGGGTGGCAAAGTGGTGAATGAGTTTAATAACCAGGGCATTTTCGACAACCTGGAATTTGCTGAAGGTACGCTTACCCAGTCAGAACAAACAATGGTAGACACCCAAGGTGCTTACAGCGCACCGGCTTTTATGAGTCTGTTAGGTAAAGCAGTGTCTGAGCAGTGGATCAGCAACGGGAAGATGAAATAATGAAACGTAATACATTAACAATTGCGATTGCTGCTCTACTCTCCGCAAGTGCAGCACAAGCGGGTGGTCCCCTTTTTACTACTGACGATGGCAACCCGACTCCATATGTATGGGACACCTCTAATGGCTCTATTCCGGTCTATGTTGATGGCGGCGAAGCATTTACCTATGACTATGATGGCACCACACCGTTTTTGACGATTGACCGGGCGAAACAAATCACTCAATTTGCTTTCGCGCAGTGGAATAATGTTGAAACCTCAACCTTTAGCGCTGATATCGAAAACTTAATCGCAATTGAATCGAAAACCGGCATTGCTGACGTCGATGGCTCTAACGCCCTACAATTCTATACCCAGCAGAATGGCTACGGTTTTTGGGTCCTTTACGATACTGATGGCAGCATCTTAGAAAATTTATTCGGTGTATCGAAGGAATCGGTATTAGGTATATCCTTCCCTGAGATTGTCGACGGTAATAACAAGATTATCGAAGCAACGACGGTCATCAACGGTTGGAACGTATGGGATACGGACAATGCAGGCCTTAAAATTGCGGGGGTGTTTACCCACGAAATAGGCCACGCGCTAAACCTTTCTCACTCACAAACCAATGGTCATATGGGGTACAGCAGTAATCCATCGACACCGTATTTTCCTGGTGTAGCCGGGTGTGATGTAGAAGCGGTTCATGCTCATGACACCGGTAACTGGTATTTAGGCGAGGTTAACCGTGCCGATCCTGAGATCATTGAAACCATGTACCCTTTCATCGGTCACCATGGCGCAGGTGCAGTGGCACAAAGTACGGTCAATGTAACGGATGACCGCACGGCGATTTCGAACCTTTATCCAACCGAGACTTACCTGAATCAATTTGGTTCGATTGAAGGAACGCTACGCTTGAAAGATGGCTCAACGGAATACAGCGGCGTTAACATCATTGCGAGAAATATCGATGACCCCCTATTCGATGCGGTATCTGCACAGTCCGGTAACTTAACCCAGGGTAAAGTTGGTCCTGATGGCTACTTTAAACTTAATGGCCTGACTCCGGGTGCCAGTTACGTACTCTACACAGAAGCGATCACCAGTGGTTCTTACCCAACGGATATCACGGAGATCGTTTCCGTCGCCGAATACTGGAATGACAATGAAGGTAACAACCCAGTCTCCGATGATCCATGTGACGTTACAGCCATCGTTGCTGAAGCGGGCCAGACCAAACAAGCGGATTTGGTGTTCAACGGCTACCGAGATGGTGTTGATTTCAAACCTATCGTTTATGCACATCTGACTGATTTAGCAAAAGATGGTAAATCCGCAATCGGCATGCTAGGCAGCACACCATTCGTTTGGGATGAAAAAAGTGGGATCAATACGCTTCCTGATTACCTCACCACTGGCTCTGCAAGCATGAGCGCAAACGGTAAAAAGCTTCTGCTCAATTCTGATCACGACAGAAACGGTGTGACCGCTCCGGCAATTTGGACAGACAACAAAGGTGTCCTGCCACTTGGCGATCTCACCGGTAACGTTTGTGGCGGCAGCAGTGAACAAGGCAAATCCGCGGCGGTAGGTTGGGATATTGACGCAAAAGGCACAACCGCAGTTGGCACCGCATACAAAGACGTCGATGGTAATGGTAGCTGTACCACTTACTTTGCTGGTGAAATCGTTCCGTTCATCTGGACAGAGAAAGAAGGTATGCGCGAGCTAGATACCAGCAATGTAGATTGGTCCGCAACACCTTGGACTCGTGCCCATGCGATCTCGGGCAACGGCGAAGTGGTAATGGGGTCACTTGGCGGCAACAAAGGTGTGGCTTGGGTCAATGAAGGCGAAATGATCAATCTTTACGAAGCTGCTGGCGCACTTGGTGCGTATGCATCTTCTCATGACGGTAAGCAAGTCGCGCTGCAAACCAACAAAGGTAACGTTCTGATTTGGGATCACAGCAAAGAAGGCGATGCAGCCTTTACCGATATTGGCAGCCTAGAGTGGTGTAACGATGTACCACTGGTCATGCTAGGCAGTAACTTCTGTGAAAGCAGAGGTATTGACTGGGTTCACGCTGCGGTGGGTAAGTACGTTAGCTTAATGCCCGCAGATATGAGCGAGAACGGTGACGTAATCATTGGCCGCGCGGGTGACGTTCGCACTGGATACGTAGGTGCCATCTACATCAAAGGCTTAGGTTGGATGAAATTAGATGATTTCTTCGAAAAGCAAGGAGTATTAGAAGCACAAAATACTTACATGGATAACCCAACATCTCTAGATAGCGATGGCTCACGAATGGCTGGCGGTGTAACAGGTTACTCGGTTTCTTTCCTTATCGACATGGCGGATGTGTACGTTTGTGACAACGGTGCGTCGGTTAAAACGAGCTTCCCTAACGGATTAATTAAGAAAGTGAAATCTGGCGCTGAATTTGGTCGCTGTGAACACCTGACGGATTAATTGTTACTGAAGCGAGCAGGTGGATAATGAAATGCTAGCCACCTTTCTCAAAAGATACTCACCAAACCACTTTTATTGAATATCCAGCGGATTACTGGACGTTACTCTCTTTAGGGATGATTATGAAAATATTGAATAAATCGCTGATTGCGATGGGCATTTGCTTATCATTTAGCGCACATGCCGCAGATGACCGTTACATCATTCAGGTAGACAGCGCAAAAAAAGGCGTGGTGAAGAGCCTGGCCAAAAAACTCGGAGCCGAAATCAATGTTGAAGGTGAGGAGTTTTTCGCTGCTACTTTCACCGGTCAGGACTTAGAGTCAGTTAAAGGACTTCTCAACAACCCACACATCCAACTGATCGAAGCAGATGCCAAGCGTAAGCTGCTCAGCTACAGCGATGACATCGGTGACGCACGTGAAACTCAGTTAACACCATATGCGGTATACCAATCTCAAGCTGATCAACTCACTCTGCAACCAAATGACTTCATTAAGGTCTGTGTTATCGACTCGGGCTTAGACCGTACGAATAATGACTTTGATTGGACAAATATTACTGGCGATAACGACTCTGGCACAGGTAACTGGGACGAAAACGGCGGTCCACACGGCACGCACGTAGCGGGTACTATAGGTGCGGCAGACAACGGTTTTGGTATTATCGGTATGGCACCAGGCGTACCAATGCATATCGTTAAAGTATTTAACGCCGATGGTTGGGGGTACTCTTCAGACCTGGCTTACGCAGCAGAGGAATGTGCGGATGCTGGCGCTAACATCATCAACATGAGCTTAGGTGGTGGTGCTCCTACCACTGCTGAAGAGAGCGCATTTAAAGCCTTCACCAACAACGGCGGTTTAGTTCTTGCCGCAGCGGGTAACGATGGTAATGATGTGCTTTCTTACCCGGCTGGCTACCAATCGGTAATGATGGTTGGTGCAAACGATGCTAATGATCAAATTGCGGCGTTCTCTCAGTTCCCGGAATGTAGCATCGTGTATAGCGGTAAAAAAGGTAAGAACAATCAAGAGATCATCGACTCAACCTGTGTTGAAGTGACGGCTGGCGGCGTAAATACGTTATCCACTTACCCTGCAGATATGGCATCAACCTCTGTTGTAACGGTCGGTGAGCAAATTATCGCGTCATCAGCCATGACCTATTCAAGCCAAGGCTATGTATCCGGTGACATTCACTATATGGGGCTCGGTGATGCAGTAGACACACAAGCCAACGGAAAAATCTGTGTGATTGACCGTGGTGAAATATCCTTTGATGAGAAAGTGCTCAATTGTGAAAACTCTGGAGGCCTAGGAGCCGTCATTGTAAATAACGTTGAAGGGATGCTGAATGGTACTTTAGGTGAAACCACTACGTCATCCATTCCTGCAATTGGCACCGCATTAAGTGACCGTGAAAGGATCCATTCTGCCACCAACGTGACAATAGATGTTGATTCTTCTGATTACGGCTTGATGAGCGGAACGTCAATGGCGACACCTGGCGTAGCGGGTATGGCTGCGCTGCTTTGGTCAAACCACCAAACTTGTAACGGTAGTCAAATCCGTGATGCATTAAAGCAAACAGCGTTTGATGCAGGTGCATCTGGTCACGATAACTACTTTGGCTACGGCATCGTTAAAGTTGCAAATGCGCATGAGTACTTACTCGCAAATGGTTGTGATGAACAAGCAGCGGCATACATTGAACTTTCTACATCAGTATCCAATGGCAAAAAAGGTTACAGCGTTGATTTGGAATGGGTAAACGCTAGCACGCGTAAAGTGGAGGTTTACCGAAACGGAACGGTTATTTCTACGACCAACAATGACGGTGCATACTCTGACACGCTAGCAAGTGATGCCTACGGTATGTACACCTACAAAGTATGTGACCAATCAAGCGGCAACTGCTCAAATATTTCAAGTGTCTCATTTAATTAAAAAATATCTGAGCGTCAGTCAAAGTCGCTCACTTCTATTTTCATACGATAGCTACTCCGCTATTACAATCTGCTCCAATTATTAAGCCCACACAAACTAAAGACCACCCTAGGGTGGTCTTTTTATTCACTGAAGTGTTTTTAAAAATGGTATGTGTTTTAGCTATAAAGCACAAAGGGGAAAACGCTAATTACCGGAATGTCTCATTCGCGCTTCTCTCGGTGTCTGGTTAAAGACTTGCTTAAATTTAGTCGAGAAGTAATTACTGTCCTGATAACCAACCCCAAAAGCAATATCAGTAATAGATTGATCAGTATAAAGAATATCTGAGAAGGCTTTACTGGTACGCGTATAATGTAAGTACTGATTAAAGTTCATTCCTGTCAGCTTTTTAATGCTGTTGGTTAACTGACGTGATGAAAGCTTCACAGTATCGGCCACTTCTTCTATTTCGTTTACTCCGGCGTAATTCTGTTGAATATGAGACAAGGCATAAATCACTCTATCATTGTTATTTAACAGATCGATATCTGTTATTTTTCCTCGCCAAAGCTCAACAATAATCTGCTGGAAAATGAACTGAGCAATCATTCTCGATTCTTCACTATCGATATGAGACTCAATATGCAAACGATCTATTAACTGACTCACTTGTTGTGCCGTTTTTTGATTAATAAACCAACCCGTTTCTTTATCTGATTCACTGGGCATAAATCGCTTAAGATCCGAGCAAGCTTGAAGTTTATCCTTTTCAAACAGGACATTACTTAAATAAAGATCATCGACTGAATCAAATAAGTGGCGGTCTTCTTTTTTAACAAAGCAGACGTAATTTTTGCTCAAGTTCATAGGCACATCATTCATAACATGTGTGCCACAACCTTCTGAAACAATTATGATTTCTTCAAATGAGTGTGCATGCTCAGGATAAGGATCCTGAGGAGCTCTAAGCTCGGTAGTGACCGGACTATTTGAGTTCATAAAGAACTCTCTCGATTTAAGATAGATCATTTTACACCTCTTTATTCCACGGGCTAAATGTAGAGGCTTAGCTATCTATTTTCCTAGTCGAGTATCTCACTTTTCACCACTCTTTTATTGATATTTTCAAAAGTGTGAAGGCAAAGTTGCTCACCTTAAAAAACTCACCAAAATACCCACTTAGTTATGTTAATTCTCCAAGGTTAAAATTTGCCAGGTTTGTAAGCTGACCTTAATCCTTCTGATGACAAACATTACGAACGTCAGCAGTTCAGGGGAAACGTAAAATAAAAAGTTTAAACGATAAATATAAAGACATAAGAAACAAAAGCTTACGAATAGCAAGGAGACAATCATGTCTGAAACTATTACCTCTACACAAACACAAGAAACAGAAGCTGCTCTCAATGAATATGAACAAGAGCGAGTGCCCAAACATAAACTGCTTGGTTGGCGGCACTTTCTTGGCTCTTATTCCGGCGAACACGTAGCGGGTACCGAATTTGTTATCGGTGCCGCTTTTGTCGCATGGGGAGCAAGTACCTTTGATATCCTGATGGGCCTGCTGGTTGGTAACCTAATGGCAGTACTGACCTGGGCATTAATCACCGCGCCTATTGCAACCCAATCTCGATTAACAGTTTACGAATATCTGCGCAGAGTCGCTGGCCCTGGTTTTAACAAAGTTTACAACGTAGTTAACGCCGTATTGTTCTGCGCATTGGGCGGAGCGATGATTACCGTGTCAGCCTCTGCAGTACGTATTTTATTTGATATTCCGGCACAAACTCACTGGTATCCAAACAGTGCTGCGTTTATTGCAGTCGCACTAGCCGTAGGCGCTATCGTGGTTGCCATTGCGGTATTGGGCTTTCAAAAATGTGCTCAGTTCGCCACCGTCTGCTCACCTTGGTTACTGATTATTTTCATAACTGGAGGCATGGTAGCCCTTCCTGCACTGAGCAACGTTGGTAACGGTGAAACCTTTACTGGATTTGGCCAGTTCCTATCTCTGGCGGATCAATACATCTGGACAGGACAAACTCCTGATGGTTCACCATCAATGACGTTCTGGCAAATCGCCGCTTTCGCTTGGGTATGTAACCTGGCAATGCACGGCTCTTTGGGCGACATGGCGCTCCTACGTTTCGCGAAGAGTGCAAAATACGGTTACTTCTCGGCCTTTGGTATGTTCTTCGGTCACTACATTGCGTGGATCTGTGCTGGTGTTATGGGTGCTGGCGCAATGTTACTGATGCAAACCGGTATGGCTAACCTAGACGCTGGCGGTATCGCTTACGCAGTGCTTGGCTCGACAGGTATTGTTGCTGTTATTATCGCAGGTTGGACAACCTCAAACCCAACGATCTATCGTGCAGGTTTGGCGATCCAAAGTATCTTCCCGAATAAATCACGTGCATACATCACGACTATCGTTGGTGTGGTTACTGCGGTTATTGCTTGTTTCCCATTCGTATTTACTCGCTTACTAGATTTTGTTGGCTACATGGGGCTGCTACTTGCTCCGGTTGGTGCGATCATCGTTTCGGAGCATTGGGTATTTAAGAAAATTGGTCTGACACCACTCTGGTCTAAGTACCAAGGTAACGACCTAAACAAAGCCGCTCTTATCACTTGGGCAATTGGCGTCGTCTTCGCCGTGACTTGTGAACAGTTAGGCTTCTTGCACCTGTTCTTCCTATTCGTCCCAACTTACCTGCTATCTATGGCGATCTACATCATGCTAGCAAAATCAATGGGCGCAGGCGATGACTACACTCAGCAGGAAGCGGAATACCAAGAAGAACTAAAACAGCGTGAAACGTACCATGCGGAGCTAGCGAAACGCGAAGAAGCACAGCAAACAGAAGCGAAACCAGCCAGTATGCTGGAGAAGGTATCTGGCGCAGTGGCTCTGGCTTCCTTGGCGGCCATCGTGATTTCTGCGCTGAACGTGTGGGGAGCTGGCGCTGACTATCAAGTCGCCTTCGAATCCTTTAAATCTTTCGCGATTTATCCGACCATTATTTACTTTATTACGGCAACCACTTGGATCACGCTACGTGATAAAGCATAGGAGACTTAACTCGTGGATAATCTGATTCGAAAAGCCTTTATCATGCAGTTAAATCAAGGCTGTAAGGCAGAATACAAAAAGAGGCATGACGAGATCTGGCCTGACTTGGTGGACGTATTAAAAAGTCACGGTGGCCACAATTATTCCATCTTTCTCCATGAAGATACCAACCAACTGTTTGGCTATGTTGAAATCGAGAACGAGGAACGCTGGCAGCAAGTTGCCGAAACGGAAGCTTGTCAGAAATGGTGGTCCTTTATGCAGGACATTATGGCGACAAACTCCGATAACTCTCCTCAATCGATAGAGTTAGAATCCGTGTTTTATCTGGCTTAAGGTTAAAAAGTATATCTAAGCCCCGCACTTCGCGGGGCTTAGTTTTTTAGTCTTATCCCCCCGACTCTCTACGATTCCTGTTCAACAGCAAAACCCATCAAATAAAACCAACCTAAGTAAGAAAGTGGTCATACTTAATGATAGAGAACCAGAAAACAGGCATCGAACACAAACACGCATTAACCCATCCATGGGGCTTCGATTTGCCATCCATGGCAAACAGAGTTTGTTTATCGAACCCTGTTCCCTGACCAGTTAATTTTCCGGACTCCTATAAGAGACAAAACCGCTCTAAAACAAGGTGTACTCCACACCGATTACCCCCGATTTATCTAGCCTCAACGCACTAAGGTCGAACCCAGTTATAAAAAGTTTGAATTACCGCAAGAGCTTCTTGAGAAAAACGCAGCAAATACGTTTTTGCAGGGGGATTTTTGAAGTTATTCAAGCAAAAAAAGCGGTGTAATACCTCTAAAGAACAAGAGGTGTTAATCATGATGAAGGCTGTGATTGCAATAGACCTTGGGGCGTCAAGTGGACGTGTCATGGTCGGTTATCTGAACAACGGAAAAATCGCTCTCGAAGAGTTTCACCGTTTTCAAAACCAGCAAGTGATGCATGGTAATGAGTCGTGCTGGGATCTCTACTCAATCTTGGAAGAGATTAAAGTAGGCATCAATAAAGTACTCGCGACTGGTGTAGAGATTACTTCTCTGGGTATTGATACCTGGGGCGTCGACTTTGTTTTGCTGGACAAGTTTGGCCGCCATCTAGGCGAGTTCGTCAGCTACCGTGACGCGCGAACTGAAGGCACGTTGAATAAGCTACTTGAAGACAGTCAACTTACCCGCGCGCAAGTCTATCAACAAACCGGTATTCAGTTTTTGCCGTTTAATACACTTTATCAGTTAAAAGCGATTACTGATCAAAAACCAGAGTGGTTCTCAGATATCGATACGCTGTTATTTATTCCTGATTACCTGAACTACAAGCTCAGTGGCGTTAAACATTGTGAGTACACCAATGCGTCCACCAGCCAATTGCTTGAGTGTAAAGACAAGACCTGGAACAAAGCGTTACTTAACGCTTGCGGTGCCAAAATGGACTGGTTCCTGCCACCTAAAATGCCTAACCGCATTATCGGCCAATACCATGTGGGCGATGTACAAATTCCGGTCTGCTCTGTGGCAAGTCATGATACGGCCTCCGCGGTAGCAGCGACGCCAATCGCACATGACACAATGGCTTACCTGAGCTCAGGCACATGGTCATTAGTAGGTATTGAAAGCTTCGAACCGTACACGGGTGAGCTTGCTTACCAATACAATCTGACCAATGAAGGTGGTGTCGATGGCCGTTACCGTGTACTGAAAAACATCATGGGTTTATGGCTGATTCAGCGCATCAAAGCAGAAAACCCATCACTGACTTTCCCTGATATCGCCAGTCTTGCACGCCAAGCTGAGCCGTTTAAGTACATCGTGAACCCAAATGACAACGATTTCTTAAACCCGGCTTCCATGACACAAGCGATTAAAAACTGGTTCAAGAAACGTGACCTTGAAGCGCCAGAAACTCTGTCCGAAGTCATTCGTTGTATCTACGACAGCTTAGTTTTGGCGTACGACAGGGTACTGACTGAGCTATCAGAAGTCACCGGCAAACCCATCACTGAATTGCGTATCGTCGGTGGTGGCACACAAGACCAGTTCCTTAACCAACTTTGCGCGGATGTCTGTCAAATCAAGGTTTCGACCGAACCGACAGAAGCCTCCGCACTGGGCAACGTGATTAACCAATTTATCGCGTCCAACATTATTACCTCGCTGGAAGAAGGCCGCCAAATTATCGATGCCTCTTCTGATGTGAAAAACTTTACTGCAAACAATATTGAGGGATTGGAACAAATAAAATCCCAATTCCAACAAATCACTAAATAAGGTACCTGATCATGAGCAAAGAGCAGATCATTTCAGCTTACGAGCAAGCAAAAGCGGTTTTCGAAAAGTACGGTGTGGATACAGACAAAGCACTAGAACTACTGAACCAAACGCCAATCTCTATGCACTGCTGGCAAGGCGACGATGTACGTGGTTTTGAATCTCCAGATACGGCATTAAGTGGCGGTATCCAAGCGACGGGTAACTACCCTGGCGCAGCAAAAACACCAGCGCAACTACGAGCAGATATGGAAAAAGCCTTCTCACTAATTCCAGGCAAAAAACGGGTCAACCTGCACGCTATCTACATCGATGCCGATGAATACGTAGAACGTGATCAAATCAAACCAGAACACTTTGCACGTTGGGTCGAGTGGGCAAAAGAGAAAGATCTGGGCCTGGACTTTAACCCGACTCTGTTCTCTCACCCGAAAGCAGATGACGGCCTGACACTGTCTCACCCAGATGAAGCGATTCGTCAGTTCTGGATCGACCACGTAAAAGCAAGCCGTAAGATTTCTGAATACTTCGGTCGTGAGCTTGGTTCTGCATCGTTCATGAACATCTGGATTCCTGATGGCATGAAAGATCAACCAGTTGACCGCCTGTCTCCACGTGCTCGTCTGCAAGACTCTCTGGATAAAGCACTGGCTGAGAAAATCGACACGGCATTCCATAAAGATGCAGTAGAAAGCAAGCTGTTCGGCATAGGCGCAGAAGCGTATACGGTTGGCAGCAACGAGTTCTACTTAGCTTATGCGGCAACTCGCGGTACGGCACTGTGTCTGGATGCAGGCCACTTCCACCCAACTGAAGTCATCAGTGACAAAATCAGCGCATGTTCACTGTACGTAAACGACCTACAACTGCACGTTACGCGTCCAGTTCGCTGGGACTCAGACCACGTGGTTTCTTTCGACGACGAAACTCAGGCAATCATGCGTGAAATCGTACGTAACAAACTGCTTGACCGCGTCGCTATCGGTCTGGATTTCTTTGATGCATCAATCAACCGCGTCGCTGCTTGGGTTATCGGTACCCGCAACGCACAAAAAGCATTGCTAAAAGCCCTGCTAGAACCCGTAGCGCAACTAAAAGCGGCAGAAGAGTCATTCGACTACACCACTCGTTTGGGTCTAATCGAAGAAACACACTCTCTACCATGGGCAGCAGTATGGAACTACCACTGTCTGCAAAACGAAGTCCCTGTTGGCTTTGATTGGATCAACGACGTGAAAGACCACGAAGCAACCATTCTGGAAACACGTTAATTCAAATCGCTCAACAACAAACAAGTCAGATTCACTATCTGGCTTGTTTGGTTAACTAAATATAAAAGGCTAATACCATGATTCAATTAAACGATGCAGTAATGCGCGAAATCGAGAAAGTCAGCGAAGTTTCTCAATACCTATGGCAACGTGAATGGGCTGAGCGTAATGGCGGTAATATTTCTGTTGATGTGACCGACCTATTCGATGAAGCTCCACAAGTCGACGTGCAAGAAAAAGCACTACCACTGCAACTACCAATAGAAAGTGCGAACCGCATTTACTACGTAAAAGGTACGGGGCAACGAATCCGTGAACTGCGTGACCCTGACTACGCGGGCTGTGTACTTGCAATCAACGCTGCAGCCAACGGCTACCAAATTCTTTGGGGTGGTAAAGCGAGTGAGGATTTCGCCCCTACTTCTGAGTTCATCAGCCACATCAAAATATTGGTCGATAAAATCAAAGCAGGCTCTGACCACAGATCAGTGGTTCACACTCACCCACTAGAGCTGATCGCTTTATCTCATCACCCAGATATCTCTAAGAGCAGCGAACTGTTCACGCATACCTGTTGGAAAATGCTGCCAGAAGTACGCGCATTTGTCCCACGTGGTATCGGTATGATCCCATACTGCCTGCCTTCTTCAGAAGAGATGGCTGATGGCACGACAGCGGCGCTGCAAGAGCATGATGTCGCTATCTGGGAAAAACACGGTGCAACCGCTTCTGGTGCAGATGTACTACAAGCATTTGATTACATTGATGTAGCAAACAAAGGTGCCAAACTATACCTGATGTGTACCTCAGCGGGTTATGAGCCAGAAGGTGTCACTAAAGAAAACATGGAAATCCTGAAGCAAGAATTCAACCTATAGGGTGTGAAAGGTTCGCTCTTGGTGATGTAAGGGGCACAGAGAGTAAACCATCAACATCCGTTGAAGCGTAGGGGGCAAGGTCTGGTATCAAACCAGACCTTTGCTTTTTCAGCACAACGATATCTCTCCCCCTCATTAGCGAACCTGCTTTGCAAATGTCGGTTTCATTCACTTTGCTTCAACAAACAAATCTTCTACTCTGAAACAATCACCATTCAATGGAACAGAATGAATGTTAAAAGGCAGTGAGTACCCTTCCATCCGTGCATTAAGAGCTTTTGTCGCCGTCGCTAACCACCTGAGCTTTTCCAAAGCCGCAGATGAACTGTGTTTGACACAAGGTGCGGTAAGCAAACAGATCGCCTCTCTAGAACAACTGGTGGGTTTAGCATTAATTAAGCGTGGCCTTCATGGCGTAGAGCTGACTGCGGAGGGAAAACGCTATCTGCCACAAGTGACCGAGGCGCTGGAACTCATCCAACATGCCACAGCCAGCCTTATTCAGTTCAACACCGAGCAAGAGCTACTGATCGTCAATGTCACACCTTCGTTCGCCAGTTTGTGGTTAGTACCTAATATTGATGACTTCCACCAGCAGTACCCGAATATAAGAGTCAAAATCCGCACCGGAGATGGTGCAATCAAAAACATCAATGGTGACAGCGACATCAACGTGAGGTGTCTGCCACTATCCACACACTACGAATATAGCCATTTACTGTGTGAAGAAACCTTACTGCTGGTTGGCAGTACCAATATCCCACCATTGCAAAACCAACAAGCGGTGAGTGATTATCCGTTTATCCCCCAAACCACTCGCCCTCAGCTCTGGGAACAGTTCAAGATTGAACACGCACTAGAAAACCTGATCACCTATCATTCGGTCGGATTTGAGCATTTCTACTTAGCTTGTGAAGCGGTAAGAATGGAAAAAGGTCTGGCACTGTTGCCTGATTTTATGGCGCAATTTTCTATTCAGCGCGGCGACATTCAGCATATAAAGAACATGACCCTGCAAAGTGGATACGGCTATTATGTGGTTATTCCTAACTATCGCTTAAATAGCAAAAAAGTATCGCTGTTTTACGATTGGCTAAAGAGTAAATTGACGCACAGCACGTAACAAGGAAGGCTCTGATTACATAACCTTAACCCTAGTCGGGTGTATGTATGGTTAAAAATGTGGCATCCTCATCCATACTGTTTGAAAAGGATAAATGGATAGTAGTATATGGACAGCAACACGCCGAAACTCTCTTTACGTACTATAGAGCCTACGGACTACCCAGAGCTCGCGGAATTGATGGACCTGGTATTTCCGGATGTTGGAGGCTCCTGGCCGCGCCTGACCATCATGGATCTTATTCATCAGTTCCCTGACGGGCAAATTTGTATTGAAGATAACGGTAAGATTGTCGGTGCTGCGCTGACTATGAAAGTCGATTACAATCGAATCTCACTCCCTCACCTTTATAGTGACATCATCACTGAAAACAACGTCATTCAAAACAAAGTCACTGGCGATGCCATGTACGGGCTTGATGTGTTTGTCCATCCAGATTATCGCGGATTGCGCTTAGGACGTCGTCTGTATGATGCGCGTAAAGAGCTGTGTCGCAGTAAAAACTTTAAAGCGATATTAGCCGGTGGTCGTATTCCTAATTACCATAAATACGCGGATGAATTAAGCGTTGCCGAGTACATCGATAAAGTTAAGCGACGTGAACTTCACGATCCGATTCTGTCATTCCAACTGGCTAACGATTTTGATGTAAAGCGTATTATGCGCGGTTATCTGCCGGAGGACGATGCGTCCATGGGCTACGCGACACTACTTGAATGGGACAATTTTTTCTACGAAGAGGATATTCAGTCTGTCCACGATGTCGAAAAAACGCTGATTCGTATTGGTGTTGTGCAATGGCAAATGCGCGCAATGAACGATTTGGAAGATTTGCTGGACCAAGCGGAATTCTTCATCTCTTCTTTGGCTAATTACAAAGCTGACTTTGCGCTGTTCCCAGAGTTCTTTAACGCTCCGCTGATGGGCCTGCAAAAAGATCAAAATTCAGTGGAAGCCATCCGCTTCCTCGCCAGCTTCAGTGAAGAAATTAAAAATCGCTTCTCCCAAATGGCGGTGACCTACAACATCAACATTATTGCGGGAAGCATGCCGGTGATCGAAGAGGACGGTAAACTCTACAATGTTTCCTACTTGCTTCAACGTGACGGTGAGATAAATGCACAATATAAAATTCATATCACACCGCATGAGCAAAAAGACTGGGTGATTGACGGCGGTGACAGCGTTCAGGTGTTTGAAACAGATGCAGGTAAAGTTGGTATTCTCATTTGCTACGACAGTGAATTCCCGGAGCTGGGTCGAATGCTGGCCGAACAAGGCGCTCAAATCGTGTTCGTACCGTTCTGGACCGACACCAAAAACGGCTATCAGCGAGTACGAATTTGCTCCCAGTCTCGCGCGATCGAAAACGAGTGTTATGTCGCGATTGGCGGCAGCGTGGGTAACCTGCCACGCGTTGACAACGTGGATATTCAATACGCCCAGTCAGCGGTATTTTCACCTTCTGACATTTACTTCCCGCACGATGCAACCTTGACAGAAGCAAGCGCAAATACCGAAATGATCATTTTCGCGGACGTAGACTTAACCAAACTAAAACAGCTCAATACGGAAGGTTCCGTGACCAACTTGCGTCACCGTCGTCTCGACCTGTATGGTGGTTTTACCCAGGCGAAAGATCAATAACAAACTTACGCCAGCTTCTTTTATTTAAAGCGGCTGGCAGATATTCTCTGCAAACTTTATCGGCCTGTCTTCGAGACGCGATGCCAACACACTATGACAACCAGACGCTAAGGCTTCGCGGCCTTTGTCTTTATTCCGGGAAAGTACGGGAAAGCTTGTGGAACAGATTAACGAACTCCTCATCTCCATGAAGCCTCTGCTTGAGCAGTATGGTTACTTAGCGCTTTTTGTCAGCATTTTCCTCGAAGGCATTGGTATTCCTATGCCCGGCCAATCGCTCATGGTCGCGGCTTCCATTCTTTCTTCCGAACAAGTTATGAACCTCACTTTAGTGATGGCGGTATCCTGGCTGAGCTGCTTTTTCGGTAATACCTGTGGTTACTTAATTGGCTACTACTTTGAAGGCTGGTTAGATAAAAAAGGTTATATCTCCGGCCCTAAAATGGCCAAGCTGCAAATGACCATTCAAAAATACGGCCCGGCTTGCCTGGTCGTCAGCCGTTTTATTGAGGGAATGAAACAGTTTATGCCGTTAGCTTGTGGAATTGCCAAAATGCCGCGAAAAGAATTCCTGCTAGGTAATGCACTCGCGGCAACGATCTGGGTGGCGGTGTTCAGCTTACTGGCTCACTTTGCCTTCGAGAACATAAGCTCATTGAGTCATTTGTATACTCAATACAAGTACTTTGTCTGGGTTATAACCGCCGCCTTATTTGTCTGGATGGTTGTTTGGATTATCAAGCGAAAAAAATCCAAAGCTGCCGAATAAATAGGTTTAAAGTTAAAATTAATACTATCAATGAGATAAAGCCAAAATTACCATTTTGACTTTCTTACCGCACATAATTACCCAGCCATTTAGACGTCTAGACGTTGACTTCTTTTGGCTGTGAGATTAGTCTTCACGCCTTTATCGTTTTAAGATTTGTCGTTTACATGTCCGGTTCTCAGCACACTACTAAAGCAGTTGCACCTTCTGCGGTCGCACTCATTCCACTTATTGTCTTTCTTGCTCTATTTATTGGTGTAGGTACTTACCTATCGCTACAAGACGTAGAATTTGCGTTCTACCAGCTACCAGCGCCAATCGCGGTGTTGCCAGCGATCATCATTGCCTTTTTGCTGAGTAAAGATAAGCTCAATCGCTCTATCGAACACTTTATGCGAGGCGTAGGTCACCAAGACATCATCGCTATGTGCATGATCTACCTGCTTGCAGGCGCATTCGCAGCGGTAGCTAAAGCCTCTGGTGGTGTTGATGCGACGGTGAATCTGGGTTTGTCAGCGATTCCAACCAGCATGATTTTACCGGGTCTGTTCTTAATCTCGGCATTTATTGCAACGTCAATGGGTACTTCAATGGGTACAATTGCGGCCGTGGCTCCGGTAGCATTAGGTATCGCTGAATCAGCGGGAATGAGCTTACCTCTGACAGCTGGTGTTGTGCTCAGTGGCGCGATGTTTGGTGACAACTTGTCGATCATCTCTGATACCACCATTGCCGCAACGCGATCTCAAGGTTGTGAAATGAAAGACAAGTTCAGAGAAAACATCCGTATTGCTCTGCCTGCGGCACTGATTGCGATTGCGATTTTTGCTTACAACAGCACAGCAACACAAGTACCAGAAGCGGGACCAATTGAGTGGCTGAAAGTACTGCCATACGTCACTATCTTAGTGTTAGCGGTATCTGGCCTGAATGTATTTGTGGTTCTGACTATCGGTATTTTACTGGCCGGTGGCGTTGGTCTTGCCTCTATCGATGGTTATGGCCTGACAAATATGGCGCAAGATGTTTACACTGGCTTCGGTAATATGCAGGAGATCTTCCTGTTGTCGATGCTTATTGGTGGCCTGAGTGAACTGATGCGTCGTCAAGGCGGTCTTGCATTCTTAACTAACTTGGTAAGCCGCATGATTAAGACATTCGGTTCAAACCACTCTAAGCATGCCAACAGCCGTGCAAGTGAACTGGGTATCGCCGGGCTGGTTTCTCTGGTCAACGGTTGTACGGCAAACAACACGGTCGCGATAATTGTATCAGGCAGCGTTGCACGTCAATTAGCCGAAGAGAACAATGTCTCTCCTCGCCGCTCAGCAAGCTTACTGGATATTTTCTCGTGTGTTGTGCAAGGTGTCTTACCTTACGGTGCGCAGGTGCTGTTACTCGGCTCAGTATTTAATTTGTCACCGCTGGAAGTGGTAGCGAATTCTTACTACTGTTTTGCACTAGCCATCGCCGCTATTGCTGCGGTATTTGTTAAGCACAAAGCACGACAGCCACAAGCGCAAACCGAACAATAACGACAAATTCAGAAGAGGCTCCAACTGGATAATGCCAGTCAGTTAGCAGCAAGCAGAATACTCCAGTCAACCGTCATCCTGAACTGCGACGAAGGAGCGTGATTCAGGATCTACTATCCGAGCACCTTGCTATCAAAGGTATTTCTCTCTATTCTCAGTGCGCTGGTACTAGATTCCTAGTCTCGCTAAGGCTCGCTGGAATGACCTTATAGGAATATTTAAGTGACAGACATCACTCCAAATGGAGCCTTTTTTCATTCTGATAGAAACTCTTTGCTTAACCGCAGATAGAAGATCTCAAGCTACAGGCATCTTCCAGAGGAATATTCAAGTGTTGGCTTAGTTCGCTGAGCAAGCTGACTTGCGCGGCATTACTCTCGGCCAATCTTCCATTAGCGTCGAGATGGTTATTCTCAAAACCAACCCGAACATCGAGGCCAAGCAACATCGCAGACGTCAAACAATCCAATTCTTTTGCCCCAAAAGCACAAACGGCGCAGCGAATGTTCTCTTGTTTAAATCGCTCTAAATTCAAGCCGCGTAAATCCCACGGAGAAGACTGTTGCTGTTTGTGATAGCGACCCAATACAACAAGCGCATGTTGATTAAAATTAGGCAATGCGCCCAATTTTCGTAGCTGAAAGTAACGTTCAATATCCGCCTCATCGTAAAGAATTATTTGGCTGATAATATTCTGCTCAGCAACCCAGTGAAAAAAATCGTGCCCTTGTTTTTCACTCTCGTCATTCGGAATCAACTCTCTTAACGCAAATGAAGCGGCTTCTGGCCTCACCGATTTAATCAACGCTATCTGCTGCTGTGGCGAATACTGCCCGACGGCTTCTGTGGTTAACTGAACCAGCATGTTCTCACCAACCGCTTCTTTCACAGCGTGATAAAGAGGCTCATTATCGTCAATGTCTAGCGAGTGTTTACCGTGACCATCACGCGCATGCAAATGGATCATCGCAGCTCCTGCCAACTGACAGGCTCGCGCTTCAGTAATCAACTCATCAGTGGTCATCGGCAAACTGGCATGATCTTGCTTGGTCTTTCTCGCGCCATTCGGTGCAACTATTATCGCGACGGCCTCTCGATGAGGCGCTGAATCTATTGCCATGTCGTTGATACCTCACGCAGTGTACGGTTAAGTTTTTCTACCAATTCATCGACGTGACTTGGCTGAAAAATAAAAGGTGGCGCGAGCAAAATATGGTGACCGTTTACGCCGTCAATAGTGCCGCCCATCGGATAACACATTAGACCATTTTCCATCGCTCGCTGTTTAATACGCTTATCTGCCATCGTGGCTTTGTTTAAAGGTGCTTTGCTCTCTTTATCCGCAACCAGTTCAATCCCTAAGAATAGACCTTTGCCTCGAATATCACCGATAAAAGGCAGTTCAGAAAGCGCTAAGCTAAGCTCATGACGCAGCAGTGTACCTTGTCGATTCACGGCAGTTAGTAGCTCTTCCTCGAAGATCGTTTTGACCGTCGCAACCGCTGCTGCACAAGCGACGGGATGAGCCATAAAGGTATGACCGTGCTGGAAAAAACCACTCCCTGATTCAATCGCTTGGTACACTTTATCGTTAGCCGCAACAGCACCAATTGGTTGATAGCCCGCACCTAACCCTTTTGCCATGCAGACTAAATCTGGCTCGGCTTGCTCTTGTTCAAAAGCGAAGAAGCTACCACTGCGACCAACGCCACACATGACTTCATCCATGATCAGAAGCACATCATATTGGTCGCAGATTTCTCGAATGCGTTTGAAGTAACCGTCGGTTGCAGGAACTGCCCCAGCCGTCGCCCCAACTATTGGCTCAGCGATAAACGCCATGACATTTTCCGCGCCCAATTGAAGAATTTTGGCTTCTAACTCGTTCGCAGCGCGCAGTGAATATTCCAGCTCTGACTCATCCGCTTTCTGATAACGATAAGCGTAGCAAGGCGCAATATGATGGCCGGAGTTTAGAATGGGCCTGAAAGGCTCACGTCGCCACTCGTTCCCCCCTACCGCTAATGCGCCGAGGGTATTGCCGTGGTAACTCTGCTGGCGGGCGATAAAATATTTTTTCTCTGGTTTGCCGGATTCAACAAAATACTGGCGTGCCATTTTTAACGCCGACTCCACCGCTTCTGAACCACCACTAACCAGGTAAACATGGTTGAATTGTTCTGGCATGTGCTGGCAAATTAACTCAGCAAGCTGCTCTCCGCTTTCGCTGGTAAAAAAGCCCGTATGAGCAAAAGGAACTCGCTCTATCTGCGCTAACATCGCTTGTTTAACCGCTTGATGGCTGTGACCGAGGTTCGATACCGCAGCGCCGCCACACGCATCTAAATATTGTTTACCTTGTTTATCAAACAGGTATACCCCTTCTCCGCGGTCGATTACTGGTAACGTATTGTGACAATGACGATGAAAAACATAAGACATGTGAGTTCCTTCAAGTGAATGCCGTCTTGTTACATCATCTTGAACAAACGTGATTCTCACAAGGGAATAAAATTCGACCGGTATGAGCTTTTGGAATATAGGAAACCTAAAGCCATCAATTCATTGAAAGTAAATAAATAAAAACAAAAAAGGCCAGCTTTATTAAAGGCTGGCCTATGGGGGACTAAAAGCTCTGTTTAGGTACGATTTTAGGCGTTTAGTGCCTGCTCTAAATCGGCCAGAATATCATCAATATGTTCAATCCCCACTGACAGGCGAATCATCTCCGGCGACACGCCTGCTTGCTTTTGTTCTGCTTCGCTTAATTGGCGGTGAGTGGTAGACGCCGGATGACAAGCCAGTGATTTAGCGTCACCGATATTGACCAAACGCTTGAAGATTTTCAGAGCATCATAGAAACGAACACCGGCTTCATAACCGTCTTTCAGGCCGAACGACAAAATCGCAGAAGGCTTACCTTTCATATATTTCTGCGCTAATTCATGGTGCTCTGATTCAGGCAAACCTGCGTAGCTGACCCAACTGACTTTCTCATGCTGGTTGAGATATTCCGCCACTTTTAAGGCGTTCTCGGTGTGGCGCTCCATGCGTAAAGATAAGGTTTCCAGCCCCTGCATTAGCATAAACGCATTCATTGGTGACAGCGCTGACCCCGTATTGCGTAACGGAACGGTTCTTGCGCGGCCAATAAAGGCAGCTTCACCAAATGCTTCGGTATACACCACGCCATGATAAGACGGCTCCGGTTGATTAAACACCGGGAATCGCTTGCTGTGCAAGGCCCAAGGAAACTTACCCGAATCGACAATAACGCCACCCAATGTCGTGCCATGACCGCCAACATATTTGGTCAGAGAGTGCACCACAATATCGGCTCCAAATTCGATTGGCTTACACAACACAGGCGTTGCAACAGTGTTGTCCACAATCACAGGCACACCTTGTGCGTGAGCAAGATCAGCAACGCGCTCTAAATCGATGATGTTACCAGCAGGGTTACCAATGCTCTCACAGTATACGGCTTTGGTATTTTCATCGATAAGTTCAGCCAGGCTTTCCGGTTTATCGTCCTTGGCAAATTTCACTTGGATGCCCTGATTAGGCAACATGTGGGCGAACAAGGTGTAAGTACCACCGTAGAGTTGCGGAGTCGATACGATGTTATCGCCCGCCTGTGCCAAGGTCAGAATCGCATAGTTAATCGCTGCGCTGCCTGCGCTCACAACCAAACCTGCGATGCCACCTTCCAAGGCGGCCATACGTTTTTCCAGCACATCATTGGTAGGGTTCATAATGCGTGTGTAAATATTGCCCGGTACTTCCAGGTTAAAAAGATCCGCACCATGCTGAGCGTTATCAAATTCATAAGCGACGGTCTGGTAAATTGGGGTCGCCACGGACTTAGTGGTAGGATCCGTTTCATAACCAAAATGGATCGATAGCGTTTCGTCTTTCATGTTCTTCCTTGTGCGTTATCTCTAAAAATAGCGGTATGTATCATGCCTATTTTTCGCTCAAAGAACCTCGCTATTGGTCACAATGCATATCATTAACCCTGTCACTGTTATGGTAATGGGTGGCAGAAATCACTTATCCAGTAGCCACTTGCTGCAATAGCCACCGACGAAACTTTTCTGTCGAGTCATTTTTGGTATTGGTGATCAAATAGTAACCGGCATTTGCTGGTATCGGCTTGAAAGGCGAGACCAAGCGCTGCGTAACAAGTTCATCCTCAATCAATGCCATCCTTGCCATCGCAATGCCCACGCCAGCTTCAGCTGCAGACATGGCCATGTCAGTACGGTTAAAGAAGTGTCCGACATCGGTCTTAAAATCGAGCCCCATTGCCGAAGCCCAATACAGCCATTCATAGTCACGGGTCGCCTTATCCCACGGCAGAGCATCATGCAATAACGTCGCCTCTTTCCACTGAGCAATTGAAGCTAAAGCGTTATTTTTGTTTGTCGTAGCTTTCAGCCATGAATGATCCTCAAGGTATTTAGGGCTCATCACTGGCAATAACTGTTCGTCTAAAAGCAATTCAGCGTCTTTATGTCGGTAGGGGTGTAGCCCGTAATCGATAGCGACGTCGTAATCTTTCAAATCGCTGTTAACCAATGCCACTTCTGCAAAGATCTGCACTTGGATATCTGGGTGTTCCAGATGGAAACTCTCTAGCTTTGGTACCAGCCATTTGAAGGCAAACGACGGCGTCAGCTTGAGTTTAATTTCATTGTTTTGCTTGTCGACTTTCAACTCATCAAGCAGTTTTCCCAGCTCAGAAAAGTGAAACTGGGCTGCTTGTTGAAGTTGAACTCCCTTTGCCGTTAAGCGAATACCACGAGAGTGGCGTTCAAATAGATTAAAACCTAATGTCTCTTCTAAGTGAATAATTTGTTGACTAATTGCCCCCGTTGTCAGGTGCAAAGACTTTGCAGCACCAGTAAAACTGCTATGTTCAGCAACTTGACTAAATAACCACAAACCGCTTACTAGATTACCTCTCATATACAACCCTATAGTTTTTCTAAACTCTATATGTAATTTATATCGATTGTTAACAAAAGGTAAGCAAAAGAAACTAGCGACAAATAATTATTGTGTGTGGAGTGCAAAATGGAAGTCATCGTATTAGGCAGCGGCGTTATCGGTTTAACATCGGCTTGGTATTTATCTCAGGCAGGTTACCAAGTAACGGTCATTGACCGTCAAGCAAGCAGTGCTATGGAAACCAGCTTTGCCAACGCTGGGCAAATCTCTTATGGCTACTCTTCTCCTTGGGCCGCGCCGGGTATTCCGCTTAAAGCGATCAAATGGCTAATGGAAGAGCATGCTCCGCTGAAAATAAAACCAACGCTAAACTCGGACATGATCAGTTGGGCATCAAAAATGGTCGCCAACTGCACTTTGCCACGTTATCAAGTTAACAAAGCGCGCATGCTTTCTATCGCGAATCACAGCCGCTCTTGTCTTGAGCAGTTACGCAAAGATCACGCTATTGAATACCAAGGTCGCCAGTTCGGTACTCTACAAGTCTTCCGTACCGAGCAGCAGCTCAAAGCGATTGAAAAAGATCTCAAACTACTTGAGCAAAGCGGCACACGTTTCCAGTTGATGGACGTTGAACAGTGCATCAAACAAGAACCTGGGCTTGCTCTAGTACAAGAGAAGATCGTGGGTGGTTTGTACCTTCCAGATGATGAGACGGGTGATTGCTTCCAGTTCTGCCAACAGCTTACTGAGCTGGCAAAAGCACATGGAGTCAGATTTGAATTCAATACCGAAGTGAGCAACTGGGTTACTGAAGGTAAAAAGATCACAGGAGTCCAAACGAACCGTGGCCTGTTCAAAGCGGACCAGTTTGTCGTGGCTTCTGGAAGCTATTCAACAGCGTTACTCAAACAGCTTGAGGTGAATATTCCGGTTTACCCAGTCAAAGGTTATTCACTGACGGTTCCAATCGAAAACGAGCAATACGCACCTCGCTCTACGGTAATGGATGAGACTTACAAAGTCGCCATGACACGTTTTGACGACAGAATTCGTGTTGCAGGCACTGCAGAACTTGCTGGTTTTGATGGCTCTATCCCGCAGAAAAGAAAGAACACGATTGAAATGGTCATTCGTGATCTATTCCCTCGTAGCGGAGACTTTAGCCAAGCTGAATTCTGGACAGGTTTCAGACCGATGACACCAGATGGCACACCAATCATTGGAGCAACGCCGTACGAGAACCTGTTTACTAATACCGGACATGGTACGTTAGGCTGGACAATGGCATGTGGTTCAGGTCAGCTTTTAGCAAGCATAATGACGAAAGAAAACTCCAAGGTTATTGAACAATCAGAGCTTAACTTATTCCGTTACGCCTGATTAATAAATAGCCATTAAAACCATAATATGCACTTACATTAGCATATTAAACTTTGCATTTTTTAGTACATTTTAATAACAATATCCTGCATACTTAGTCAAACAAGGAATCTTAGCTTAAAAAAGCATCGAATAAGCAACAGTAACCAGACGTTAACGAGAGTTAATCATTCTGTGTTCACCGTCACGCTATCAAGCATTTTAAGCTAAAAAGGTTAACAATTGCGTTACAAAAAAAGGTAATGTGTTGTTGCAAAAACAACCGCAAACACAACTAACAGGGAAAATACTCATGCAGTCATTAGTTGATTTTCTGAATGGAATTATCTGGAGCCCAGTACTGATCTACTTGTGCCTCGGTGCTGGTTTATTCTATTCAATCATGACTCGTTTCGTTCAAGTTCGTCATTTCTTTGAGATGTGGCGTCTATTACTATCAGGAAAGAGCTCAAAAAAGGGGATTTCATCATTTCAGGCGCTGGCCGTGTCGCTATCTGGCCGTGTTGGTACAGGTAACATTGCAGGTGTTGCAGCCGCTATCGGTTTCGGTGGCCCGGGTGCCGTTTTCTGGATGTGGGTCGTTGCATTCTTTGGTGCTGCAACCGCTTACGCAGAATCAACGCTTGCGCAAATCTATAAAGAAGAAGATGAAGGCGAATTCCGTGGTGGTCCGGCTTACTACATTGAAAAAGCAATGGGTCAGAAATGGTACGCTTGGATCTTTGCTATCGCGACGATCTTTGCGTGTGGTGTGCTACTTCCAGGTGTTCAATCGAACAGTATTGGTAACGCAGTAGAAGCCGCATTCGGCTCTGGTGACATGATCGAAACCGCTATCGGTACCATCAGTTTTGCTAAAATTTTCACTGGTACGGTTGTCTGTGTCATTCTTGCTTTCATCATTTTTGGTGGCGTAAAGCGTATTGCAAACTTCACTCAAATCGTTGTTCCATTTATGGCTTTGGCTTATATCGTGACAGCGTTTGTGATCATTCTGCTTAACATCAGTGAGGTTCCACGCATCTTCGCTATGATCGTTGGTGACGCGTTCACACCAATGGCAGGTATCGGTGCAGCAATTGGTTGGGGTGTAAAACGTGGTGTTTACTCTAACGAAGCAGGTCAAGGTACGGGTCCTCATGCAGCGGCAGCAGCGAGTGTTGACCACCCAGCACAGCAAGGTTTAGTACAGTCGTTCTCTATCTACATCGATACACTACTTGTTTGTTCAGCAACAGCGTTTATGATTCTGATCACTGGTGCTTACAACGTACATGGTGCAGCAGAAGGCGCGTTCCTGATACAGAACCTACCAGCAGACATTGGTGCTAACGGCCCAGTATTTACTCAGATGGCAATCGAAAGTGCACTTCCAGGCGTGGGCAAAACATTTATTGCAATTGCTCTGTTCTTCTTCTCATTTACGACGATTCTGGCTTACTACTACATCGCTGAAACGAACATCGCATACATCCGCCGTACGTTTAAAGTGGATGGCTTGATGTTTATTCTTAAACTGATCCTTCTGTCAGCGGTATTCTACGGTACAGTAAAAACTGCCAACCTTGCATGGGCAATGGGTGACGTAGGTGTAGGCTTGATGGCTTGGTTAAACATTGTCGGTATTCTGATCATCTTCTTTATGTCTAAACCAGCACTTAAAGCATTGAGTGATTACGAAAGACAACAAAAAGAAGGCGTGACTGAGTATACGTTCAACCCAGTAGCGCTAGGCATTAAAGGGGCTGATTACTGGGAAGGTAAATACAAGCGTAAGACTGGCAAATCTGCTCACACTGCCGCTGTCGAAGCAACACAGAAAACAGCAGAAGAAACTTCTCTGTAAGATTACAAAAATAAATACAGCAGTACACAACAACAAGGGCCAGCGACTCGCTGGCCCTTTTATTTTCTTCATCCGAAACCGGCAAACTAAAAGTCGGGGTAGATGTCTCTCATATCCTGCAATATGCCATCAAACAGTGCTGTGGCACTCTGTGTCATGATATCCCGTTTCGGCCGCACCATTGAAATGACACTATCAGGGATATTATCCAGCAGTGGCACTACCGCAAATTCATTTTTGATGTAATCCAAATCAAGCGATTCCGTAGAAAACAGCGCTGCAAAATCGGCGTTTTGAATGAGTGAGCGGGCTAACGTCATCGAAGTGCACTCACGAATGCGCGATGGTAACGGAAGACCATTTACGGAGAACAACTGATAAAAATAAGTGCTCGGATCATCAGGTGAATCCAATGTCAGCCAGTCACTCTGATGCAATGTCCTTAGCGAGCGAGTATTACACAGCGGATGGGACTTGCGGGTCACCACGACATTAGGAATACGACACACCGCCTGCCACTCCAGCGCACTATCAATCACTGGTATTTGCGATGTGATCGCGAAATCAACTTCCCCCTGGCGCAACTGTGTTAACAAAGGCGCAGGACGTAACTCTACAATCCTTAGAGATATTTCCGGATAACGCTGCATGAATGTATTCAGACTGGCGGTTAACGATTTTAGTAATGAAGCAATTGGCGTGACGCCGATAGTCACACTGCCGTTAGGAACCCCGCGCATGGTATCGATCTCTTGCTTGGCACGCCGGGCCGTTTCGTTCATTAAACGCGCATAACCCAAAAGCCGCTCACCATAAGGGGTCAGAACGAGGCCACCAGCAGAACGTTCAAACAAAGCAACGCCGTACTGTTGTTCCAACTCTTTGATGGCTTTGCTTAAGGCGGGCTGAGTCAGATGTAATTGCTCCGCCGCGGCTTTCAGGCTTCCCGCCTGGCTCACCGCCAGAAATGCTCTCACTTGATGTAACTTCATCCTGCTATCTGCCCTCACTGCCCCTAATGCAAAGCCATTCTACACCACTTATTCGCTGCTCAGGTACTCATTCACGAGTTCGACCCAACAGGCTGCACCGATCGTAACTAGCTGATCATTAAAATCATAGCCTGGATTATGCACAGAACAGCCATGCCATTCGCCAACGCCATTAGAGAGAAAGAAATAGCACCCAGGGCGCTCTTTCAACATCCAGGCAAAATCTTCACTGCCAGGAACAACCGGTGATTCATCACCAGCGACATTGTCTTCACCAAGTACCGCCTTGACCACTTTGCGAGCACGCAACGTTTCCTCTGATGAGTTGAAAACCGATGGGACCTGACGCAAATATTCAACTTCCCCTTGGATGCCAAAGGCCTGACACTGCCCGGCGACCACCTCACGAATGCGCTGCTCAATCAAATCCTGATTCGCTTCACTGAAGTTACGTACCGAGAGCCTCATCAACGCATCATTTGGAATCACATTCGATGTTTTTCCTGCCTCAATCTGACCAATACTGATAATACTTTGGTCAGCTGGGTTTATATTGCGCGACACAATACTTTGCAGCCCAAGAATGATATGACCAATGGCAATGGTGACATCGTTTGATAGATGAGGCATTGCTGCATGACCACCTTTCCCTGTGAGACGAATGGTGACTTTATCTGACGATGCTAACGATGCACCACTGCGTACTGCTGCCTGGCCGACTTCCTTGCCCGGCATATTGTGCAGCGCAAATATCGCATCACATGGAAAACGCTCAAACAAACCATCCTCAATCATGGCTTTCGCACCCGATAATCCCTCTTCATCTGGCTGGAAAATCAGATTAATCGTGCCATCAAAAGAAACACTCTTCGCTATATAATGTGCCGCAGCCAACAAGATGGCGGTGTGTCCATCATGACCACAAGCGTGCATGCGGCCATTTATCTTACTGGCGTATGGTAAACCAGTCTCTTCATGAATAGGCAAAGCGTCCATATCTGCACGAATACCAATACTGCGTTGAGAAATCCCCTGCTTCAATACGCCGACCACGCCATGCCCGCCGATACCAGTGTGAGTTTCATAGCCCCACTCCGTTAAAAGATCAGCCACCAGCTTAGCCGTGTTAGGCACGTCTGCTCCTAATTCTGGATGAGCATGAATGGCATGCCGAGTCTGAATAAATTGCTCACAGCTGGCAACAAAGTCGACATTTTTGAGTAGTGATAATTCTGGTAATGTCATCATCAATTCCTTTTATTTATTCGATTGTTTTAACGAAGAGACTTATTGAGGTGCTTTCGCTGGGAAGCGCAACATAGCCAGAGAGCTAATGGTAAGCGCGCACATCAGATAAAATGCAGGAGCCATTTTATTACCACTCAACTCGATCAAACTGGCGACGAGCAACGGAGTGAAACCACCAAAAACCGTTACGCCAAAGCCATAAATCATTGAAATACCACTCGCTCGATACTGCTGAGTAAACGCTTCCATAATCAGTACAAGTAGAGAGGCATTAGCCAGAGCAAATAACGTGATTAAACCACCGATGATCAGCAATGCTTTAGGTAGAGAGGCTTCACCACCAAGTATCGCGAACGCAGGATAAATACAGACAAAAGCACCGAACATACCAAACAGCGGCAAGGTTTTACGACTTTGCAAACGATCCGCCCATTTACCAAATAAAGGCATCAACATCATCAACATAAAACCCGCCATCACCGCGACAGCAAAAGCCGTCGTCGGCGCGTAGCCCAACTCTTTAATCAGGTAAGTTGGCATGTAGAACACTTCAATATACATACATGCAGTACCACCCCAAATCATTAACATGCCAGTTAAGATCGTGCGGCCTTGTTTACGCAGAACGGTTTTAAATGGAGTATCTTTCGCGTGGGAATCTACCTGATGTGGCTCTTTTAGATGACGACGGATGTACCAACCTACAGGACCGATCAATAAGCCAAGGATAAATGGAATACGCCAGCCCCAGCTATGCACGTCCTCTGGAGTGAGCAGACCATTTACCGCGAAAGCAACGAGTGCCCCAAACAGCGCAGCTGCACCTTGACTGGCCAGTTGCCAGCTCACCATATAACAACGACGCTTATAATTATCGGACTCCATCAGTGCGGCTGATGCTGCACCAATTTCACCACCAGCAGATAAGCCCTGTAGCAAGCGACCTACGACCAAAATGATGGTTGCGGCAATACCAATGCTCTCATAGGTAGGAGTCAGCGCAATCATACCGGTACCGATAGTCATCAAAGCAATCGTGAGGGTCAGCGCGGCTTTACGTCCGTGTTTATCCGCGTAGTTACCAATGAGCACCGCACCGAGTGGGCGCATAACAAAGCCAACGCCAAACGTAGCAAGTGATAACAACAAGCCAGCAGCGCTACCACCGACATTAAAAAATAACTCGCCTATGATGACGGCAAAAAAACTGTAGACCGTAAAGTCATACATCTCTAATCCATTGCCAAGTGAGATGGCAAAAATCGCTTTACGTGGTTCTGAAGAAGACTTATCGGTTTGCTCAACCACGGAGGTCAATTCTGGTTCCAGTGAACTTGATAGTGTGCTACTCATGGTTTCCCTTCCTTGTACTCATGACAACTCATTCGCTATTAACTGACTAGATAATAGCCAAGACAAGAAACCTCACCACAAACCAAAAGTTATCTTAATAACCAAATAGTAAAAACATGCATTCCCTTAACTGATCACTCAATGTTCATTACGCTCTCATTAGGTGCAAGTCCATACGAAAAACAGAACAAAACTCTGCATATACGAAATAAAAACAACAAAACTCATAAAAACACAAAATAAAAACCAAAGCGTAGCAGATTAACTAAAACTTATACAGATAAAAAAAAGAAGGGAGTTAACCAAAGGCTACCCCCCCCCTTCTTCTTACTACTAGTTAGCAACCGCTATTTAGATGGGTGTATTTGTACCCAATCATTTTTCATATCAACAACCAGCCAACCGTTCTCTTTTGCTTCATCAAGACCTTTGTCTAATTTGCCTACGCTGGACTCACGATCGTACTTCCACTCCCGTTTCTCATCAGTATGGTGGACATACATTGCAAGACGAGGCCCCGGACCAGACGTTGTCCACTGCAGCATTTGCAGATCACCATCCGAGTTACCAAATGATGCAATTGGGCGTTTACCGATGTGTTGATAAATCTGCTGTGGTTTTTCTACTTTGTCATTAATAACGACAATGCCCGGAATACGCTTAACTTGATAGCTTCCGTCCATATTCACAAACTCAGTAGAAAGTTGGGTCCCAATAATGCGCTCCGAAGGGATGTTATAAACATCAGTTGCCCAAGCACGCATAAAAGCATTTCCGCCTCCAGAGACAATAAAGTTTTTGAATCCGTTGTCTGCCAGATAATCTAATAGCTCGAGCATAGGTTGGAAAACCATATCAGTGTATGGCGCTCCAGTTACCGGGTGTTTTGCCGTACTGATCCAGCTTTTAACCACACTGGTAAATTCATCACTGATCACACCCGTATGAGTTTGTAGCAATAACGTCATCAGATCGTCTGTCGTCAACTCATCTAACTGGCCGTTCAATACAAGGGAGTATGGCTTGGTGGTTTTCCACTCAGGGTGCTCAGCAGCTTGTGCTTTAATTTGGTCCAAAGAAAACAGCATCTGGAAGAACATCGGCTTTTCAGACCATAGCGTTCCATCGTTATCAAACGTAGCAATGCGATCCGCTGGATCAACAAAGTTAGCGGATTCTGAGTCGGTAACGTCGCTGACAAATTGGATGAGAGTTTGTTTTGTCTTACCTTCATTCCAAGAAGGTAACGGATCACTAGTCTGAGCGAAAAGTGGAAATGAGCTCACCGCAACGGCGAGTGTGAGAATAACCGACAAATGCTTTTTCATAGAATGTAACTCGTTGTATATGGATACGTAAATAATGAATTATTCTCCATAAAAAAGCTCGTACAATGTCACAACAATTTATAAATCAGACCATTCTCACTGATACCGCTAATCTCAGATAATAAAAAAGCGGACCTCAAAAGGTCCGCTTCTTAAAGTTTGCTGAATTAAGCGTTTACGCCATCGCAACCGCTTCAACTTTACGCGCGATTTTTGCTTTACCAACAGGCAGCACTTCACGGCCAAACTCATTGTTTAGTACTTGTGCCATAGCGAAGTAAACCGCGCTAGCACCACAGAAAATACCTTCAAAACCAGCAATAGTGCCAATAACTTCGCTACCAGTGAAATCACGAGCAGCAAGCAAGAAGAACAGGATGGTCAGTGAACCAAATACAACTTGTTTTGCTGTTGGGTAGCAAAGAGAACCAATGAACATAAAACCAGTAAATATACCCCATAGTGCCAAGTACCACCCCATGAAGCTCGCTGGGCTTGCTGGTAGACCCATGTGAGGCATAACAATCAGACCAACCAGAGTCAGCCAGAACAGACCGTAAGACGTAAACGCAGTTGTACCGAACGTGTCACCACGCTTGAAACACATAATGCCCACGATAACTTGACTAAGGCCACCGTAGAAGATGCCCATCGCTAGAATCATTGAATCTATTGGGAAGAATCCTGCATTATGAATGTTTAGCAGAATTGTGGTCATACCGAAACCCATTAGACCTAGCGGTGCTGGGTTAGCCAGTTTTGTCGACATGTACAAATACCTTTAAAAAAATTTGATAAAAAATGCGTGCAAATTTTAATGGAGGCAGTCACAAAAGAGAAAAGTCGTTACTGGAAACTTAGATTTCACAAATAGTCAGGCGCATAAAAAAGGCCCCAGCTAATAAGCAGAGCCTTTCTTTATTACGAGATTAACGGCTCATTGGCAGGTAATCTCATCCTAAAACCAGTTGCTTTGAACTGGGCTATCCCACACAGGCCATTTTTCTCAATAAGGCGTTGTGCTGTCTATTGAGACCAATTAAGTTAATTCAATCAACTTATTACGCCATTACTCATTACGCGAAAAATGTGAGATGCAAAAGGCAGCGCCCAGAACCTCAGGGAGTGAGTTCCAGACGCTGCAGTTACATTTACTTTTGCTTCCAAAGCTGTGCTGGGCGCATCGGGCCCGGCGACGCGATACCATAAGAGTGAGGTACGCTGGTGTCCGAGTTGCGTACGTCGTTCTTGATAATCACACCTTCATCAAGAGCACGAACAGTACCGATGAGATAAAACTCATCTTTTGCAACATCTACAACCTGATGCATAAGCTTGTTTTGCTCAGTTTGAGAGGCAGTATTCGCCATCGCCTCTAGCAATTGGAATTGTTTTGCGATTGCACCTTGAGGTTTCTCAGCCAGGTTATGCGATTTGTCAGTAGACCAATAATAATACGCCGTAGCCCACGTGGATTCTGGGTTTTGTGGCGCATAGTTTCGATAAGTATCCAACACCCCAATACCACCATCACCCGTGTTCGGAATCAAGTCATGTTCATTAGCCAGACGCTGAGTTAGCACGTAGGAACCCTCAGAAATTTTCATGTCCATAAAGATTCCGACCTTGGCCCAATCATTTTTTATCAGTTCAAGAATGTCTGTACGTTCACCGGCTAGACGTTGATCAATCAAAGTATCAATTCGCAATCTTTTACCGGTTTTATCCAACCGGAAACCCTCATTATCTCTTTTATTTAACCCTAACTCATCAAGCAGTTTATTGGCTTTATCTGGATCGTACGCCAGATATTGGGTTCCAAATTCCTCGTTGTAAAACTCACTCCCTGGAATAGGCGCAACCTGCCAAGGTTCTACAGCACCAGAATAAACGGCTTCGCTGATCCCTTCGCGGTCAATGGCATGCGATAGAGCAATACGAAACGCTTTTTTCTGATAGAGCTCACGTTTAATTGGATCTTTAATGGTTTGGTTTAAACCTAAAATCAGAGCATTAGAACTGGTTGTTGGGCGTAGTTTGTATTTGTAATTACCTTTGTTTTCATTTTCGATAAACATAGAGCGATATTTTGGCTCACCAACAAAACGAGTTTGAAAATCGGTTTCACCTGCAGCCGCTCTCAATACCAGCTCTTCTTTATTTTCAGAATAAGAAATATATACATTGTCAAGATAAGGAAGCTGGTTACCTTCACTGTCAACAACCCAATAATAAGGATTTCGCTCCCATACTGCATATTGCGTTTTAGGTGACGCAGGCACTTTGATCTTCCAAGCGTTTACTGTTGGTCGATCCGGATTTGAATAATGCTCTGGGAAGTAATGAGCGCGACATTTTGTTTGGAAATATTGCTGCCAACTTTCAAATCCAGCTTTTTTGGCCTCATCGCGTACTTTTGGATTTACTTCTGGTAGGTATTGTTCACAATAGTGCTTAGGGAATTGTACAATATTTGAACCATCAGTATTTGCAAGCTTACGAATAAACATACCATCTGGCTTTTCAAGTTTGAATTTAACGGTATATTTATCTAAGACTTCAGCAGTTGCGGGAATATACGCAGGTTTATTGCCTGACCAGTCTTCTCTTGAAACAAGATCAATATAAAATTTGATATCTTCTGACGTAAATTCAACACCATCAGACCACTTAATTCCCTCTCTAAGTTTAACGGTATATTCAGTAAGCTCAGGGTTAACTTCAAACGAAGTTGCAATATTTGGCTCTATGCCAGTGTAAGAGCGATTAAAATTAAACAGGTTATCGTATTTCATTAATCGCATATCTAAACCAATATTACGTTTAAGCGATAATAGGTTTAGTTGTCCACCGTACTCACCGATGGAATCAATAGGCTCAATGACTAGAGGCTCTTTAGGAAGGCGATTTTGTACCTCTGGTAATGCTCCTGTTTTAACTTGCTGTTGCAATATAGGAGCTTCGTCGTATGCCGCGAAAGCATGTCCGCTAATAATGAGACCAACTACCATGGCCAGCTTTTTTTTGTGAATATTAAGCATCATTGATTTTCTCGTAGGATTGCGTTTGTTGGTTGCCATAATCTATGGCTATATAATAATGTCAGACCTGTATTTACAGTTCTCACTTGGTATTCTTACTTTTAGTTAAACACCATTAAGTTTGTTTCTCGATCATTATCCAATTTATTGACCCTTTTATACTTTGCTATTGTTTGCACGTAATAACTCTGCACTGTGTGGAAGTAAGTCAATTAAAAAACACGAGTTAGTTACAGTTAAAGATTGGTGACGCCAGGCGTCTCGAAGTTGAACTTCAGCAAAGTCGATAAAGTTGTTTAAGTCGATGTTCAAAGTTCTGGTTGTCTCAGAACGGTTAAATATTCCTATTGCTACGTCACCGTTTTCCAATTCTTTCGTCCAAACTTCTATGTCACCTTCCAGCTCAAAACGGCGTGTAGGTGAAACTAAAGAATCCTGATTGATATCGATCACTTCGGAGTTGGTGATCAAATTTAAGGTAAACTCATCGAGTTGTTCGATATCGCAACTTAGCATCAAAGGAGCCGATAAGAGCGCCCACAAGGAAACTTGCGCATATTGCTCTTCATAGGACAATCGTGTGGGATTAAACTGGGTGTTTTTGCGGTTAGGGACACCGATGTGTCCAATTTGTAGCATATCTGGGTCTGGATATCGGCCGGGAGAAGAGAAAGCTTGCCAAGGCGCTTGAGAAAAACCGATTTTTGAGACGATTTCCCAAGAATCGTGGATGTCCCCTGTTGTACGCCAGCAATGGCACCAGTTTGTTAACTCAGCGGCGTGGTCAAAAGGCGCATCATTTGACAAGCTAATCACAATATTGGCATGAGTTTTCTTCGTGTCTTTCCACATACGCATTGCGGTCGGTGCATCATTAGGTTTCCAGTCTAATTTAACGAACTCAAATCCCCAGTCGGCAAACTGCTGTATATCCTTATCAAAAAACCACTCTCCAACATGGTTTAGCCCGTTTGTATTGATACTTGGATAACGGCCAAAAAACTGATGAAATTGTTCACGATCTCGCTCGGCAAGATAGTAGTTTTTGTAGTCCCCTTGCGTGTTAGGTGCGCTGCTTCCAATAAAACCAGCGTACGTTGCCTGCCATGGCGTCGTGTAGATTCCTGGTTTTAAGCCCAGAGATTTTACAAACTGACACATGCTGTGCATATCGTTGAATCGTTCATTGGCTTGCAGAGCTAACGTATTCTGGCAACGCTCCCCTTGCCAACAATCATCGATATTGATATAGCTCCAGCCATAATCAATTAAACCTTTTTCTACAAATGCTTGTGCGGTTTGTTTTATAGCTTCTTCACTAATCAGTTCACTATGGCAGTACCAACTATTCCACCCCATAGGAGGTGTCAGGCATATTTTCTCGTCAATACACAAGCGAAGCGTTTTAGTATCTTCCCCATGAACGTTACGAACGGTCATTTGAATCTCATGAATTCCTTTTGATTGCACAATGCCCGATATGAGTCCGGTACTCGAGTTAAGGGTTAATCCTGCAGGTAAGTCAACGGCAATATATTGCAGAGGTTTAGCGCCGCTAGCCGCTACTTTATGTTGAAAAGGATAGTTGGGATAATATCCAAATGTTTTAGCGCCATTAATACGAGGTATTTGGCTAGCTTTAGGTGTACGAATTGGGTAAAACGACATAAAAAATCCTAACGAACTCTAGTACACAGTGGACGATGAGTTCTTAACAGAGAGTGATACACGAGGGAATTTTAATAACACTCACTGAAAAAAGATGGGAGCTTGCAAATCTTTTCTATTAAACATAGTTTCAAAGATTTTAAGACGGACGTCTCAAAAACCTTTCACCAAACCGTATGTCCAATCAATCACTTAGCTTGCACAACGATTGGTTTGATTGGTATATGCCAAAAGAGACAAACAAAAAAAAACCAGCCCGAAGGCTGGTTCTATCAAACAAAATCGTTGAGGACTATTCCCACTCGATTGTCGCTGGTGGCTTACCAGAGATGTCGTAAACAACACGTGAAATGCCATCAACTTCGTTGATAATGCGGTTAGATACTTTACCTAGGAAGTCGTATGGTAAATGAGCCCAATGTGCTGTCATAAAGTCGATGGTTTCTACTGCTCGTAGAGATACAACCCAATCGTACTTACGGCCATCGCCCATTACGCCAACTGAACGTACAGGTAGGAATACCGTGAACGCTTGAGACACTTTGTTGTATAGGTCTGCTGCGTGAAGCTCTTCAATAAAGATAGCGTCAGCGCGACGTAGCAAGTCACAGTACTCTTTCTTGATCTCGCCAAGAACACGAACACCCAGACCAGGGCCCGGGAATGGGTGGCGGTAAAGCATGTTGTAAGGCAGACCTAACTCAAGACCAATCTTACGAACTTCATCTTTAAATAGCTCACGTAGTGGCTCAACCAGACCCATTTCCATATCTTCTGGCAGGCCGCCCACGTTGTGGTGTGATTTGATCACGTGCGCTTTACCAGTTTTAGAAGCTGCTGATTCGATTACGTCTGGGTAGATAGTACCCTGAGCTAGCCATTTTGCGTTAGCCAGTTTCTTAGACTCTTCATCGAATACGTCTACGAATACGTGACCAATTGTCTTACGTTTTTCTTCTGGGTCAGACTTGCCTTTTAGCGCGTCAAGGAAACGCTCTTCTGCATCAACTTTGATGATGTTGAGACCGAACTTGTCGCCAAACATATCCATTACTTGCTGACCTTCGTTCAGACGAAGCAAACCGTTATCGACGAATACACACGTTAGCTTGTCACCAATCGCGCGGTGAACCAGCATAGCAACCACTGACGAATCTACACCACCAGAAAGACCCAGGATAACTTCGTCGTCACCGACTTGCTCTTTAATGCGAGCGACTGCGTCTTCGATGATAGATTCAGAGGTCCATAGACGCTCACAACCACATACGCCCAGAACAAAGTTCTCTAGCATTTGTAGGCCTTGTTTGGTGTGAGTTACTTCTGGGTGGAACTGAACGCCGTAGTATTTCTTCTCTTCGTTCGCCATCGCTGCGTAAGGACACGTGTCTGTCTCACCAACTTTTACGAAGTCTGCTGGGATTTCTACTACTTTGTCGCCGTGGCTCATCCAAACGTCTTGAATCGCTTCAAGATCTTTAAACAGTGCAGATTCGCCAGAAACTTTAACTTGTGCGTAGCCAAACTCACGCTCGTTTGAGCCTGCTACTTTACCACCTAGCTGCTCTGCCATGGTCTGCATGCCGTAACATACACCAAAAACAGGAACACCTGAGTCAAATACGTATTGAGGTGCGCGTGGAGAGTTTTCTTCCGTTACGCTTTCAGGACCACCAGATAGGATGATGCCATCTGGATTGAATTCGCGAATATCCGCTTCTTCTACGTCCCAGCTCCATAGTTCACAGTAAACGCCGATTTCACGTACGCGACGAGCAACTAGTTGAGTGTACTGAGAACCGAAGTCCAAGATCAGAATACGTTGGTCATGGATATTTTTAGTCATTTTGAGCAGTCTTTTTTAGGCTAAGTGATTAAAACCGAGGCGAGTGTACTCGCCTCTTCTTAATGCTTCAAGGAAAAAGCAAACGTTTTCGTTAGGCAATTAGTTACCTAGACGGTAGTTTGGCGCTTCCTTAGTAATCTGAACGTCGTGTACATGAGACTCTTGCATACCTGCACCAGAGATACGTACAAATTCAGCTTTAGTACGCATATCTTCGATAGTTGCAGAACCCGTTAGACCCATGCTTGAACGTAGACCACCCATTTGCTGGTGTACGATCTCTTTTAGGCGACCTTTGTATGCGATACGGCCTTCGATACCTTCAGGAACCAGCTTGTCTGCTGCATTGTCAGACTGGAAGTAACGATCAGAAGAACCTTGAGACATTGCACCCAGAGAGCCCATACCGCGGTAAGATTTGTACGAACGACCGTTGTACAGAATCACTTCACCCGGTGCTTCTTCCGTACCAGCAAACATAGAACCAACCATCACACATGACGCGCCAGCTACGATTGCTTTACAGATATCACCAGAGAAACGGATACCACCGTCTGCAATGACTGGTATGCCGTATTGGTTAGCAACTTCAGTTGCATCTGCGATAGCGGTAATTTGAGGAACACCAACACCCGTTACGATACGAGTCGTACAGATAGAGCCAGGGCCGATACCTACTTTCACTGCGCTTACGCCAGCTTCGATAAGTGCTTTAGCACCAGCACCTGTAGCCACGTTACCACCGATGATATCTAGGTCTGGGTAAGCAGCACGAGTTTCTCGGATGCGAGTCAGAACACCTTCAGAGTGACCGTGAGAAGAGTCGATAAGTAGAACGTCCACACCTGCTTCAACAAGAGCAGCAACACGCTCTTCGTTACCAGCACCAGCACCAACTGCTGCACCAACGCGTAGACGACCGCGTCCATCTTTACATGCGTTTGGTTTACGCTCTGCTTTGTGGAAGTCTTTCGCTGTGATCATACCAGTCAGTTTGAAATCATCATTTACAACCAGTACTTTCTCTACACGTGCTTCGTGCATTTTTTCTTGCACTTCTTCACGAGTTGCACCTTCTTCTACGGCCGCCAGTTTTTCTTTTGGCGTCATAACTGAAGATACTTTCTTAGCAAGGTCAGTAACAAAGCGAACGTCACGGCCAGTGATGATACCAACAAGTTCGTTGTGCTCAGTGACAACAGGGAAACCTGCAAAACCGTGCTTTTCAGTCAGTGCGACTACGTCAGCGATGGTAGCGTCAGGGTTTACTGTTACTGGATCTGTAACAATACCTGATTCGAATTTTTTAACTTTACGAACTTCAGCTGCCTGCTGCTCAATAGACATGTTTTTGTGGATAAAGCCAATGCCACCTTCCTGCGCAAGTGCAATAGCGAGACGAGCTTCCGTCACGGTATCCATCGACGCAGAAATCATTGGAATATTCAGGGCAATATTTTTCGTTAGCTGAGTGCGAAGATCAGCTGTGTTTGGGAGAACGGTGGAGTGTGCTGGCACTAGCAGTACGTCGTCGAATGTCAGCGCTTCTTTGGCAATTCTTAGCATTTGCAATATCTCACAATTAAAGGAGTAAAAAAAAACAATCCAAAGTCTCATCGTTTCGCATAATGAGGGTAACCGTTTTGGTCAACGAGTTACATTTGGATTAGATATTGCGGAGGGATTATACGTTCAACACAATCGATTGACTACAAGTTTTTTTAATTTTTTTCTTGCAATTACCCCCTTGCTATGTATTATATTTCCGCTAATTTCCATACTCACGTCTACGAGATTAGCTGTGCTCTCCCAGACCAATCAAAACATTTTCACTGTTTCCCGTCTTAATGCAGAAGTTCGTCTCCTGTTGGAAAATGAAATGGGGATCGTCTGGCTTGTCGGAGAGATCTCAAACTTCTCAGCTCCCGTCTCTGGTCATTGGTACCTGACGCTTAAAGACTCTCGCGCTCAAGTAAAATGCGCCATGTTCCGTGGCAACAATCGTCGTGTAACTTTCAAGCCTGCTAACGGGAACCAAGTATTAGTAAAAGCACGCCTCTCTCTCTATGAGCCGCGCGGTGATTACCAACTTATCATCGAAAGTATGCAGCCAGAAGGCGATGGTCGACTGCAGCAAGAGTTTGAAGAACTCAAGATGAAACTGGCTGCTGAAGGTTTGTTTGCCCAAACAAACAAACAGACATTGCCAGAACACCCGAAACGCGTGGGAGTGGTAACCTCAAAAACTGGCGCTGCACTTTACGATATCCTCGATGTATTAAAACGCCGTGATCCTTCTCTTCCTATTGTGATTTATCCAACCATGGTTCAGGGAGAAGATGCCGCTATTCAAATCGCACAAGCAATTGGTCGTGCAAACAGCCGTAATGAATGTGACGTGCTGATCGTTGGCCGTGGTGGTGGTTCATTAGAAGATTTATGGTGCTTTAACAACGAGATCCTTGCACGTACGATCTCGGCCAGCCAAATCCCTATCATTAGTGCCGTTGGCCACGAAGTCGATGTAACGATTGCTGACTTCGTTGCCGACGTACGAGCACCAACCCCTTCGGCAGCTGCGGAGCTGGTAAGCCGCGATAACAGTCATAAAGATCAAGCTCTCGTCACTCGTCAACATAAATTGGCGAGCGCAATGCGTTACTATTTGGCACAGCAAAAACGACAAGCAGCGCAACTGCTACACCGTTTAGAGCGTCAACATCCTAGCTATCAGTTGCAGCGTCAATCACAGCAATTAGATGAACTGGATGTACGACTACGCAGAGCAATGCAACGCTTCATCGATTCTCGTCAACAAGCGATTGAGCGTAAACACCACCGTCTACAGTTGAACTCTCCTGTCAGACACTTAGCTCAGCAAAAATCGAGGCTAGACCGTGTCGAGCAAAAGCTGTTGGATGCCATGGATCGCAAATTACTGACTGTGCGTCATCAACTGGCAATGGCTGCAGAAAAGCTGGAGGCAGTGAGCCCGCTTGCGACCCTCAAACGTGGCTATTCCATCACGCAAACAGAGCAAGGCAAGGTAATTACACAAGCTGAAGATGTGAAAACGGGCGACCGTCTGGTCACCCGTTTAGCAAATGGCGAGATTCGCTCGACCGTCAATTAACCCAGTTTAGCGTTAGTCAATCTTTTGAAACTCAAATCGAACTCGAGATTTTGATTTGAGTTCATTACAGGTATTACAGAAGTAATTCGCCGCCCCACAAGCCTGGAGCTTTTCCAGTTCAGCGTCACAATCGGGACAAAACCCTACCTTTTTGAAATCGGAGTCACACTGGTTACAGTGATACTGACCCGTCCACTCTAATTCAACGTCACAAGTCGGACAAATATTCTGCTGCATACGCCTTTACCTTACTCATTTTTTGATCTCATTATTCAAAATTTGCCACGCCAAACAATGATCGCCGTCACTGCTTTTGAGATATCGGATTGATGCGTTACTCATTAGGGCATATAAAGATCTTACTCTGATCTTCGGATATTACCCACTTGATCAGCGATCACCCCCTAAAAGAATATTTATATAACCACACACCGAAAGCATAAGTTACATATTCTGCATTTCAATTTCAAACAGATAAAAACACTAAAACGAAAGTTAAAAAACAAAGAAAACAGAACTTAATAAAAAGATCTAATTATCTAAAAACGCTTTTACTTCGGTGTGCATTTCGATGCTTTGCGCACCACATTCTCGTAAGGTGAAGTGTATTGAGCCAAATTCATTTAAGTGACTGGCATGCGTGCCACCACAAGGGATCACAGCGATTTCACCCTCTCCCAGATCGCACTTCCAATAGCGAGAATCGGTAAGATTCTCACCATGACACTCAATAATGATCGACTCGTCACGCTGAAGCCATTCGGATAGCTGAGCATTGACCTTATGTTCTATATCACTAAGGTACGACAGCATATCTGCGCTGTTTAGCCCTCTTTTTCGAAGTGTTTTACCTAAAATACGTATCCAGACATTTATCCACAGTAGTCGTCATAGTCGTTGTTCTGTGTTTTGAAGATAAAAAAATACCCAAGCAAAACTTGGGTATTGTTGAATTCGATTACTTACGGTTTTTAACCGCGGACATCATACGCTTGCGCTTACGTTCCTGAGAAAGCGTAAGTTTATTCGTACGGTTCTCAAATGGGTTCTCACTGTTCTGGAAGTTAATACGGATTGGTGTACCCATAATTTCCAGAGACTTGCGAAAATAGTTCATAAGATAACGTTTGTACGAATCTGGTAGCTCACGAACCATATTACCGTGAACAACCACGATTGGTGGATTATAACCACCTGCGTGTGCGTATTTCAGTTTAATACGACGACCACGAACCATAGGCGGCTGGTGATCATCAACAGCCATCTTCATGATACGAGTCAGAACAGACGTACCTACACGTGTCGTTGCCGATTTATAGGCTTCCTGAATTGACTCAAACAAGTGACCAACACCAGTACCGTGCAATGCTGAAATAAAGTGAATACGAGCGAAGTCAACAAAGCCCAGACGACGGTCTAGCTCTTTCTTCACGTTCTCTTTCACATCGTTATCCAGACCATCCCACTTGTTTACCGCAAGTACGATAGAACGGCCAGCGTTCAGAGCAAAACCGAGCAGGCTTAAGTCTTGATCAGAAATGTTTTCACGCGCGTCGATAACCAGCAGAACCACGTTTGCATCTTCGACAGCCTTCAACGTTTTAACGACGGAGAATTTCTCTACCGTTTCATTGATACGACCACGGCGACGTACGCCTGCGGTATCAATAAGTACGTATTCACGACCATCACGTTCCATCGGAATGTAGATAGAATCGCGTGTGGTGCCTGGCATATCGTAAACAACGACACGCTCTTCACCCAAAATACG
Organism: Vibrio sp. STUT-A11; assembly: GCF_026000435.1. Classification (NCBI taxonomy): domain Bacteria; kingdom Pseudomonadati; phylum Pseudomonadota; class Gammaproteobacteria; order Vibrionales; family Vibrionaceae; genus Vibrio; species Vibrio sp. STUT-A11. The sequence continues at coordinate 2,709,113 of NZ_AP026763.1, forward strand.
GTTGGTCAACGTTGATTTACCAACGTTTGGACGGCCAATGATAGCTAGTTTGATTGGCTGATCCTGAAGACGCTTGAACTCTTGTTCCGCTTCTTCTTCGCTGTACTCTTCTTCTAGGATTTCAGCATCTTCAAATTCAGTCAGATCTTCAATCTCACCCTCTTCTGACTCGCTGCCCAGCAAGTCATCAAAGAACGGCGCTAAAGCTCGTTCAAGAAGTGCTGTCACGCCACGACCATGAGCTGCAGCGATCTGGTACATGTCGTCGACACCCAATTGCCAGAAATCGGCACAAGCAGCATCGGCATCAATACCATCAATTTTGTTTACTACCAGCATTGCTGGCTTTTCAATTTTACGCAGGTGCGCCGCAATCGCTTCATCAGAAGGCGTAAGACCAGCACGACCATCAACAAGGAATAGCACTACGTCAGCTTCATCAATGGCCGCTAAAGACTGCTCGGCCATCTTTGTTTCAACGCCTTCTTCCGTACCATCAATACCACCGGTATCAATGACGATGAATTCGTGCTCTTCACCAAGTTTAGCTTGGCCATATTTACGGTCTCGCGTCAGGCCAGGAAAGTCCGCAACCAACGCGTCACGAGTGCGAGTTAATCGGTTAAATAGTGTAGATTTACCTACATTCGGACGCCCGACTAGGGCCACAACAGGTACCATAACAACCTCTACAATAATCTTTCTTCTGTAGTTATAGGTAACGACTTGCCCAATGCCAAATCAAACCAGGTTTTACCTATAACCACGTCAAGAATAACTTTTAATAAATAAACAATAATTTCAAACAACAAAACGGCTCCTAACTGTCACCAGCCAGGAGCCGAATGTGAATTATATCACGATATTATTCGTTAATGGTTAGTTTCTTTACATCGCCATTGCGAGTAGTAAGGACATAACCATCAGACAGCATTGTTGGGCCAACAGCAAAGCCACTGTCATCAACATATTGCTGCGCGACGAAATCACCGCTTGAGCGATCCATCCAGTGCAGATAACCCAATGAGTCACCAACAACCAAGTAGTTGCCTATCACAACTGGCGCTGTCAATTGACGGTGCTCTAGCAAGCTGTTTTCCCACAACTCAGTGCCACTTCGCGCATCAACGGCGACAACATGATCTTTTTCAGTAATGACAAACAGACGATTGCCATCTGTTGCCATGTCATTCGCCGATGAGTAATTACGCTTCCAAATCGGATTTGCAGAGCGTAAATCAACCGCAACTAACTGACCATTAAAGCCGATGGTGAAAAGAGTGCCGCCAAGTACGATTGGAGAAGCGTCAACGTCAACCAAACGGTCGATTTCCGTTGCACCTTTTGGAGTACCGATTGGTTGTTGCCAAATAAGCTGACCACGCTCCACAATCGCGGCAGCGAGTCGACCATTTGCCGTACCCCAGAAAACACCACCACCAATCGCCACAGGGGTACTGTCACCACGTAAAGTCAGGTTAGGAACTTCAGTACTCAGTGCCCAACGTTGCTCACCAGTACTCTCATTGAGAGCAACAAGCGTGCCTCGGCTGGTATTAATGATGATAAGACCAGAATCAGCAACTGGCTTCACCAGTACTTCTCCGCCAACCTTTACACGCCAGTTCACTTCGCCTGTCTCTTGAGAAAGTGCGATGACGTCACCATTGTCAGAGCCAATAAATAGGCTTCCATAAGCAGCCGTGATACCACCAGAAAGTCTCGCAACGACACTTTCTTCCAGGTCTGATTCCCACAACGGCTTGCCGTTTTCCGGATCCAGCGCTTTGACAACACCGTCGCGGCTGGCAACAAATAAAGTACCATTCGCATAAACTGGAGACAGCTTAGAGAAGTAATGACCCACGCCATCACCGACCGATGTGCTCCACTCAGTATGAGTCGTAAACTCACTATCGACTTGAGGTAGCGGCGCCATCACAATGGTATCTTCTTCGCTGGCACAACCAGCAAGAATTCCCATCGTTAACGCCCCTAACAAGGCTTTTTTAAAGACACTTTTCATCCAATGCGGTCCTTACTTCGCCAGATCGTCCAATTTCATTTGTAGTGTCGGACTTGCATCCGTCGCTTGCTGTGCTTCGGTGTAAGCAGCATACGCGGCATCCTTGTCGCCTTGACGAAGAGCGATATCACCACGGAGCTCCGCGATCCGACCTGTCCATGCGGTTTCGGTGACTTTGCTTAGTTCAGAAGTCGCTGCATCAAAGTTACCCAGTTCCGCTTCAATTCGAGCTATACGGTAGCTGATAAGTGGAGACAATGCTGCATCTTCAGTACTACTTTGTGCCCACTTTAGTTGCTCTAGCGCTGCAGAAAGATCTTGTGCTTCAACTTGCGACTTTGCGAGTTGCAGTGCGGCCAATACTGAATATTCTTTTGCTTTGCTTGAGTCGATGAAAGCTTGAACTTCAGCCTGTGCGTCAACACCTTTTTCTTGTAGCGCATTAATCGCTGTGGTGTAGTTCTGTGAAGCTGCTTCACTCGCCTGAATCACTGAATCCTGGTAGTAACGCCAACCAAATAAACCACCTAGACCAACAACCGCACCGATGATGACGGCTTTGCCGTTCTCTTTCCACCAGTCTTTAATGGCTTCAACTTGTTGTTCTTCAGTATCGTAAAGTTCCACTTCCTGTCCTCTTAAAACATGCAAATGGCAGCAAAGGTGCCATTGTTCCTATCTCGTTTAAAGGCTCCACAGTTGGGAGCCTCAAATAACGAACCAGGATAAAATTACTAGCTTACTAAAAGACTTAAATCAGTGCTGCGATCTTTTCAGCAACTTCTGCTTGGTTGTAAGTGTGTTGCTCACCACCAGCCAAGTCTTTCAATACTACGGTGTTATCCGCAACTTCATTTTCACCCAGAACCAATGCTACAACAGCACCGACTTTATCTGCGCGTTTAAACTGTTTCTTGAAGTTACCGCCACCAAAGTGATTCATCACACGTACGCCAGGTACTTCTTCACGAAGCTGCTCGGCAAGTTTCATCCCTGCCATCATGGTACCTTCGCCCGCGGTCACAACGTATACGTCAACGCTACGACGTACTTCCGTTAACTCTAGTGTTTCCAGCATAAGCACCAGGCGTTCAAGGCCCATCGCAAAGCCTACTGCCGGCGTTGCTTTACCACCTAGCTGCTCAACCAGACCGTCATAACGACCACCACCACATACTGTACCTTGTGCACCTAAGCTTTCAGTGATCCACTCGAAAACAGTACGGTTGTAGTAGTCCAGACCACGAACAAGACGTTCGTTAACAGTGTATTCGATACCTGCAGCATCAAGAAGTTCACACAGACCTGCAAAATGTTGCTTAGATTCTTGGTCTAAGTGCTCGGAAAGACGAGGAGCGTCACCTAAAATAGCCTGAACATCTGGGTTTTTAGAATCAAGAACACGCAGAGGGTTAGTGTGCATACGACGCTTGCAGTCTTCATCCAGAACATCCATATGCTGCTCTAGGAAGGCAATCAGAGCTTCACGGTAGTTCGCGCGCGCTTCTAGTGAACCAATTGAGTTCAGCTCTAGTCGAACGTGCTTATCGATACCCAGCTCACGCCATAGACGCGCTGTCATCATGATAAGTTCGGCATCAACGTCTGGGCCATTTAAACCAAACACTTCCACGCCACATTGGTGGAACTGACGGTAACGACCTTTTTGAGGACGCTCGTGACGGAACATTGGGCCCATGTACCAAACGCGTTGTTCTTGGTTGTACAGTAGACCGTTTTCGATCCCAGCACGTACACAACCAGCAGTCCCTTCTGGACGAAGCGTCAGGCTGTCACCATTGCGATCGTCGAACGTGTACATTTCTTTTTCAACCACGTCAGTCACTTCGCCAATTGCACGACTAAATAGATGTGTCATCTCAACGATTGGCATACGCATTTCGTTATAACCGTATGCGCTAATTACATTTTTCGCTGCGTTTTCTAGCTTTTGCCACAGTGGTGATTGAGTTGGGAGGCAGTCGTTCATGCCTCGAATTGCTTGAATTGTTTTTGCCACAATACTTACCGTAATTCTCGTTGAGATTAATCTTGTATTTTTACTTCGATGCGATTTTCGCTGTCCATCATAGACGCTTTCGCTCGGATCTTAGCTTCGAGCTGATTCACAAGATCATCGTTATCAAAGCGCTCTTTCTGGCGTTTGCCATCTTCATAAAACGCACTCTTCTTGTTACTACCCGCCAAGCCTAAATGGGAAACTTCTGCTTCCCCCGGACCATTGACGACACAACCGATAATCGATACATCCATTGGGGTGATGATATCTTCTAAACGCTCTTCAAGTGCGTTAACGGTCCCGATGACATCAAATTCCTGACGAGAACAGCTCGGACACGCAATGAAATTGATTCCACGTGAACGAATGCGTAAGGACTTCAGAATATCAAAACCAACTTTGATCTCTTCGACTGGATCCGCTGCGAGAGAGATACGCAAAGTATCACCGATACCTTCAGCCAGAAGCATACCCAAGCCGACAGAAGACTTCACAGCACCAGCACGCGCACCACCCGCTTCGGTAATGCCTAAGTGTAGGGGCTGGTCAATTTTCTTAGCTAACAGACGGTATGAGTCTACTGCAAGAAAAACATCGGATGCTTTCACGCTCACTTTGAATTGGTCAAAGTTGAGACGATCTAAGTGATCCACATGACGCATTGCCGACTCCACCAAGGCTTCTGGTGTTGGCTCACCGTACTTCATCTGCAGATCTTTTTCTAAAGAACCACCGTTGACACCAATACGGATAGGGATGTTTTTGTCACGGGCACAATCAACCACTGAGCGAATACGCTCTTCGTTGCCGATGTTACCCGGGTTGATGCGCAGACAGTCAACACCGTACTCCGCCACTTTAAGTGCAATACGATAGTCAAAGTGAATATCGGCGACCAAAGGAACAGAGACTTGCTGCTTGATCAGTTTAAAGGCTTCAGCAGCATCCATTGTAGGTACAGAAACACGGACGATGTCTGCGCCGACTTTTTCTAGTGCTCGGATTTGTGCGACTGTCGCTTCCACGTCAGTCGTGCGAGTGTTGGTCATTGACTGTACAGCAATTGGAGCACCATCACCAATTGGCACATCACCCACATAAATACGCGTCGATTTACGACGAATAATAGGAGATTCGTGTTGCATAATTTTTTATAACGGTAAAGTGAATCTAGCGACTTTGCCTGAAGTATACCCAGAAAGGTCGACAGGTTCACTCGCAAATGTCATTGTAACCCCTTCCGGTGCGCCCAAAATCACTTTAAATGGTGCTTTTCCGGTAAGTTCTACATCCTGACCTGGTTTATGAGTGCCACTTACCAAGGTTTTGCCATTGGTATCTTTCACCTGAATCCAGCAGTCAGCTTTAAATGTCATAGTGAGAAGACTCATTCCTTCTGGCACGATGATGGCTGGCTCGTCAACAACTTCAGCTTCTTCAATTACTGCAGCAGGCTCTTCAACGTCGGTGCTTGCTGGTTGCTCCCCAGATAGAGTCTCTGTTGCTTGTGCAGAGCTTAACGTTTCGTCTGTTGCTACCAGTTGCTCTGTTGAAGCAGCAATGTCTTCTGGAGTACTCGCGATTAACTCGTCTGCACTCATTTGGTCGATGTCTGCCAGCTCTTCTGCACTCGGTTCAGGCGCTTCAACACTAGAATCAGTCACAACCTGAGTCAGGCTATTATCTTGTTGGTTTTGCCACCACCAGGCAGCGGAGATCCCGGTAATCACTATCGCGATAACCCAGGTCAGAAACATGATACGGCTATTGTGCTTTTCATGTTTTGTTTTGCGAGAAAAACTCTGCATTTCGATTTCTTGATCTTTCGGTTGGATATCGGCTGTTTGCTCTAGCGCCGTTAACACCACTTTTTCATCAAGACCAACCATTTTGGCATACGAGCGCAAATAACCACGAGTAAACGTCGCCACTTGTTGTGATTCAAATCGATTGTTTTCAATATCTTCAATAACAGAAACGCGAAGCCTCAGGCGGTCAGCAACTTGCTTTTGTGTCATACCTAAAGATTCGCGCTTGTTTTTCAATAATGTGCCTGCTTCAATCGAAAGCGGGACTTCATTCGTATTTTCGTGTTCTGTCATAATGATGGTTTTTAGTCTGTTTTAGTGGCTAACGCTGTTATTTATTTTCGTTGTTTTTCTTAAGACTCACTTAAAGATAGCCAGCCTAATCATGTTAACCAAAGTAATAATTTTAAGAATTTCTCTGAGCTTTGAATGTGAATACTCGCCTCGCAAAAATCAGCAAAACGTATGAGAGAATAAGCCGAGATTTCCCGATGTTGTCGTAAATGCTATACACATGATAAGACAATGTATAACAAAGACAAAAACTCTTTCCACTCAAACTAACAGATTGCTCAAGCTTTTGTCCAAACTTTGACACTGTAATTAGAAATTATACGCAATTCCATTCTAAGCATAAGGTTATACTGTGAAAAGGCCTTAACTAGCCGCTTCTGCACTGTGATTTTTACACCGCCCATATCGCTGAAAACACGATATGCATTACCTGTCATGACAGCTATTTGCTTATGGCAATCTCTGTAAACAAAATAGCCAGAGCAAAGGCTCTGGCTATTTTTAAATTCACGCAACTTAAACTGCTTTAACTTCAATAGTATCTGCACCACGTGCCGCTTTTAACGTTGCGGTACGCTTGGTTCGGTCAATAACGTCACCAACAAGCTGTCCACATGCCGCATCAATATCATCACCACGAGTCTTACGCACAGTCACTGTATGCTCATACTGCATCAGCGTCTTTTGGAAGCGGTCAATACGAGAATTGCTTGGCTTCTTATATGGCGAACCTGGATACGGGTTAAATGGAATCAAGTTGATCTTACATGGCGTATCTTTCATTAGCTCAGCAAGCTCACGCGCGTGGTCCATGTCGTCATTGACATGATCAAGCAACACGTATTCCACCGTCACTTTGCCACGGTTCGCGTTAGACGAAGCGATGTAACGGCGTACTGATGCCAAGAAATCTTCAATATCCCAACGGTCGTTGATTGGCATAATTTCACTACGCAACTTATCGTTCGGCGCATGAAGAGAGATAGCCAATGCAACATCAATTTTGCCGGTCATCTGATCAAGACCAGACACAACACCCGATGTAGAAACCGTAACACGGCGCTTAGATAAACCAAAGCCTAAGTCATCCAACATGATTTCCAGCGCAGGGATCAAGTTCTTCATGTTCAGAAGAGGCTCGCCCATGCCCATCATTACCACGTTGGTAATTGGGCGACGGCCAGTTTCCTTCTCAAGGCCAACTTCACGTGCAGCACGCCACACCTGACCAATGATTTCAGACACTTTAAGGTTACGGTTGAAGCCTTGTTGAGCTGTTGAACAGAACTTACATTCCAGTGCACAACCAACCTGAGAAGACACACACAATGTCGCGCGATCATCTTCAGGGATGTAAACCGTTTCTACGTCTTGGTCGCCCACCTTCATCGCCCATTTGATAGTGCCGTCAGAAGAGTGTTGCGCTTCCGCAACAGTTGGTGCTTTGATTTCACACTTGTGCTGCAGTTTTTCACGTAGTTTCTTGTTGATGTTCGTCATGTTATCGAAGTCATCAACACCGAAATGGTAGATCCACTTCATAACCTGATCAGCACGAAACGCTTTCTCGCCTAGTTCTTCCGCGAAAAATTGACGCATGCCTTTGCGATCAAAGTCGAGTAGATTAATTTTTTCAGTAGTCATGTTGCCTCTCAATGACTGAAACAAGAATAAGGGCGCGAATTGTACAGCCTTTACGCAGCGACAACAAGGGGTCTAAGACCCTGACTTTGCTAAGGCATTAAAATCACTTTGATTAAATTTTGTACACTTCTACTTTCAGGGCTAGTCTGGTTTTATAAACTAAAAAGCCCCGGAATCTTCCGAGGCTTACTATCTTTACGAGCACTTGTTCGCTCGAGATTAACGCGAGAATAGCTCTGATTCAGGGAAGAAAAATTCAATCTCACGAGCTGCCGACTCTGGGCTATCAGAACCATGTACAGAGTTGTGGCGCATGCTTAACGCGTAGTCGGCACGAAGTGTGCCAGCAGCCGCTTCTTCTGGGTTAGTTTTACCCATAAGTTCACGGTAACGTGCAATCGCATTTTCCCCTTCTAGAACCTGAACCATGATAGGACCAGAAGTCATGAACTCTTTTAAAGGTGGGAAAAACTCTTTGCCTTCATGTTCTGCGTAAAAACCGCTCGCCTGCTCTTCTGTCAGGTGAACCATTTTAGCAGCCACAATACGTAAACCCGCTTTTTCAATACGATTGTAAATTTCACCGATTAGATTTCGTTCCACAGCATCAGGCTTTACAATTGAAAACGTTCTTTCTAGAGCCATAAAGTTTCCTTTTTGTACTTGTAATAATAGTTTTATATCAAAGTGACTGATTAACGCGGCATCTGGAAGCCAAATGCCGCTCTCTCATTACTTGTTGGCTTGCTCGTTAAGAAAGCGAGCAAGCGTGCGAACACCCATACCAGTTGCACCTGCAGCCCATTTTTCAGACGCTGATTTGCGGTATGTACCCGCGCAGTCAAAGTGCAGCCAGCCTTTCTTGTAATCTTCAACAAAGTAAGACAAGAATGCCGCAGCGGTACTTGCACCTGGTGAGTAATCACCGGAGCTGATGTTAGATAAATCCGCAAAGTTTGATGGCAGCATACCACGGTGGAAATCAGCAAGAGGCAGCGGCCACAAGCCTTCTTTCTCTTGGTTTGCAGCGGTCAGAGCTTGATGAGAAAGATCATCATCGAAACTCATTAGCGCGTGGTAATCGTTACCCAGTGCGTTTTTCGCCGCGCCAGTCAAGGTTGCGCAGTCAATAATAAGCTCAGGGCTCTGCTCGCTTGCGTAGATTAGACCATCAGCCAAGACCAAACGACCTTCGGCATCGGTATTCATGATCTCAACGGTTTTACCGTTTTTGTAGGTGATGATATCACCCAGTTTCAGAGCGCGACCTGACACCATGTTCTCCGCACAGCATAGGATCAATTTCACACGTTTATTCAAACCACGCTGAATAGCCAAGCCCAAACCACCAGTGATAGTACCGGAGCCGCCCATATCCGCTTTCATTGCGCTCATAAATGCAGAAGGCTTCAGGCTGTAGCCGCCCGAATCAAACGTGATGCCTTTACCAACTAAACACGCAAATACTGGTGCGTTTTCATCACCAGTTGGGTTGTAGTCCAGTTGCAGCATGGCTGATGTACGCTCAGAGCCACGACCAACGGCATAAATGCCTTCCCAGCCTTCAGCCAGCAGATCTTTGTCTTTAACGATACGTGCAGTAACGGTGCCTTCTGGAGCAACAGATTTGATGAACTCTGCGGCCATCGTTGCAAGTTGACGAGGTGCAACCTCTTCTGCCGTTTTGTTGATGATATCGCGAGTGAAATTGGTAGCGGTAATGCGCGCCTGAAGTTCAGATTGATCTTCTTCTGATAACGCAACCCACTCAAGAGAGCCGTGTTTTTTCGGGTTGCGGTAGCCTTGATGGAAAGCCCAGATACTCTCTAGATCCCAATTGTCACCAGCAAGTAGGATAGAGTGAATTCCCTGGCCATCTAGCTGACGAGCTGCGCGCTGAACTGCACCAAGATCATGACCTTCACCCAAGTGTATGGTTGCTCCAGCCTCGGCAAACGAGAGCAGGGCCTTTTCTCCCCAATGTGGAGCTGCAGAATCTTGGCTTAAAAATACAGACATCTGTGTAGACATGGTTTCTCCTTGTCTTATAACGGCGTTGCCTACGCCGCTTGTTTTTTAGTAACTCACGGATGTTAGCATTATGTACGGCAAAAATGTCAAAATGATAAAAAACGGACCTGACGGTCCGCTTTTTTAAGTAAAAATTGTTAACTCGGCTGTGTTTTACCGCCGAATTGAGCATTAGTCAGCTTCATCCATCCAGCACAGAATAACGGCTTCAAGAATCTTTTCGTTGCAATGGTTTGGGTCATCGTCAAACCCATCCAGCTCCATGATCCATTGATGAAGGTCGGTAAAACGCACGGTTTGTGGGTCCACATCTGGAAACTTATCACACAGCTCAATCGCGATATCGCGAGAATCTGTCCATTTCATGCTCATCTTCCTTTTTCTTTCCCTTAAAACTTGAGGGATAGTTTTAATGATCTTCTGACGCGTGGTTTAGCGTGTATTTCGGAATCTCAACTACCAGGTCTTCATCCGCGATTCTCGCCTGACACCCAAGGCGAGATTCAGGCTCAAGACCCCATGCTTTATCCAGCATGTCATCTTCCAGTTCTTCGCTCTCTTCAAGAGAATCAAAACCTTCACGGATGATCACGTGGCAAGTGGTACAAGCACAGGACTTTTCACAAGCGTGCTCAATACCAATACCATTCTTTAACGCGACGTCTAGAACCGTTTCACCAGTATCAGCTTCCAGCACGGCGCCTTCTGGGCACAAATCTTCGTGTGGTAATACAATAATCTTAGGCATAACTACTTATCTCTTATATATCGTCTACTGATTGACCTGACAACGCAGCTCGAATCGATTTATCCATACGACGCGATGCAAAATTTTGGCTCGCTTTATCGGTATCTTTAATGCCCTGCTCTATCGCTTCAGCACTATCACCATTGCGCAGCTCAATCAGTGCTTCAATGGCTTTTACTAGATCTTGTTTCTCTTGCTCTGATAGTAGTTCATCACCATCAGCTTGCATGGCAGCGATTAAACCTTCAATCACACGGTCAGCTTCGACACGCTGTTCTGCTAAGGCACGGGCTTGCATGTCTTCTTTCGCATGATCCATAGAGTCACGCAACATGTTAGCGACTTCGTTATCACTCAGACCGTATGAAGGCTTAACTTGAATTTCAGACTGCACACCGGTGCTCTTCTCCAGCGCAGTAACAGAAAGCAAGCCATCGGCGTCTACTTGGTAAGTGACTCGAATGTGCGCTGCACCCGCCGCCATTGGTGGGATGCCTTTCAGTGAGAAACGAGCTAACGAACGGCAGTCATCCACCATTTCACGCTCACCTTGCACGACATGCACGCTCATGGCTGTTTGGCCATCTTTGAACGTGGTAAATTCTTGCGCGCGAGCTACCGGAATCGTGGTGTTGCGAGGAATGATTTTTTCCACCAAACCGCCCATGGTTTCAATGCCTAATGACAATGGAATGACATCGAGCAGCAGCATTTCAGAATCTGGCTTGTTACCTGCTAGAATATCCGCTTGGATACCAGCGCCAATTGCGACGACTTCATCCGGGTTAATGCTAGTCAGCGGCGGACGACCGAAGAATTCGCCAACCATTTCACGTACTAACAGGGTACGAGTAGAACCACCAACCATCACCACTTCAAGCACTTCTTCAGCGTCGACACCTGCGTCTTTTAATGCGCGGCGGCAAGACATCAATGTCTTCTTCACAAGAGGACGAATCAACTCTTCAAACTGCTCACGCGTTACTGTGCCTTTCCAGCCAAATACATCAACGTCTACACTGTCTTGCTCGGAAAATGCAATTTTAGTTGCGGTTGCGATGTTCAATAGTGTGCGGTTTTTCTCTGCAGAAAGAGGGGCTTCAAGACCCGCTTGCTCCATCAGGAAGTCAGCGAACAAATGGTCAAAGTCATCACCACCTAGCGCAGAATCACCACCCGTTGCCAGTACTTCGAAGACACCTTTAGACAGACGCAAGATAGAGATATCAAATGTACCACCACCTAAATCGTATACTGCAATCACGCCTTCCTGACCTGAGTCCAGACCATACGCAATGGCAGCTGCAGTTGGCTCATTTAACAGACGAAGAACGTGCAGGCCAGCCAATTTAGCGGCATCTTTTGTACCTGCGCGCTGCGCATCATCAAAGTATGCTGGCACTGTGATCACCACGCCAGCCAGCTCACCACCTAATGATTCTTCAGCACGTTGACCCAGCACTTTTAGAATATCAGCAGAGACTTCAATCGGGTTTTTATCACCTTGAGCAGTTTGTAGAACCGGCAGGCCGTTATCGCTCTCTTTAAACTGGTAAGGTAACGATGGGTAGCGAGATTGAATGTCGTTCAGTGAACGACCGATTAAACGTTTTACTGAGATAATGGTATTTTCAGGTTCAAGCTCAGCTTTTTGTTTTGCACCATCACCCACGACAGTTGCTTGTGCCGAGTAGTTCACTACCGAAGGCAGAATGCTACGACCCTGCTTGTCCTGTAAAGTCGCGGCATCGCCACTACGCACAGTAGCCACTAATGAGTTGGTTGTGCCTAAGTCGATACCTGCTGCTAACTTGTGCTCATGAGGTGCCGAGCTTTGGCCCGGTTCTGCGATTTGAAGTAGTGCCATTATAGATCCTTGTCACACTAACTAGCTGAAGAGTCGCTCTTCAACCAGCTCAATTTCGTTCTTTAGTTTGGCAACGAATTTCAGTTTGCGAACTCGGTCTGCGGCTTGTGCCCAAAGACCGTCATTAAGCTCTTGCTCAACGCTTGCCAAATGCTGTTTATACATTTTGCTGACCTTAGAATCAAAGTCAAAAAGCGCCGATTCAGGATCAGAGCTGCCAGCAATCTCTTCCAGTTCTTCACGCAGTTCCATTTGCTCCATTAAGAACATAGGATCTTGCATGGTTTGTTGTTCACCACGAAGTTCAATACCCTGTTCGGCCAAGATGTACTCCGCTCGGGAGATTGGATTTTTCAGGATTTGGTACGCATCGTTAATCTGCGCGGCTTTTTGCACTGCCATCAGGCGATCACGCTCAGACGCAGTAGCAAAGTTATCCGGGTGGAAACGTTTTTGTAGTTCTCTGAACTGAGAAGAAAGAAGGCTACCATCCAGCTGAAACTGACTTGGTAGCCCAAATAATTCAAAGTGATTCATTAAGTTCGGGTCCTAGTAAAGCCTTCCGGACTCGGTTGCCCAGAAGGACAATCAATTAGACGTTGAAGCTTTCACCACAACCACATTCACTTTTCGCGTTAGGGTTGTTGAACTCAAAACCTTCATTCAACCCTTCTTTCACGTAATCCAATTCAGTACCATCTAGGTAGACTAAACTCTTTTTGTCGATGATGATCTTTACTCCTGACAGGTCAAAGACTTCATCTTCTTCATCATTGAGCTCGTCAACAAACTCAAGCACATACGCCATACCGGAACAACCAGTCGTCTTCACTCCAAGACGTAAACCGATGCCTTTACCTCGGTTATCCAGGAATGCTTTTACGCGACTTGCCGCTGTTTCTGTCATTGTGATGGCCATACTGCACCTTAGTCTGTCTAAATTTCGATTGGAATGGGAGCGTTTAAGGCTCCCATTATATTACGGAATAATTATTCTTGGTGTTTTTTCTTGTAGTCTGCAACCGCTGCTTTGATTGCATCTTCAGCAAGAATTGAACAGTGAACTTTCACAGGTGGAAGTTCTAGCTCTTCTGCAATTTCAGAGTTTTTGATTGCAGCTGCTTCATCAACAGACTTACCTTTCACCCATTCAGTGACTAGTGAGCTTGATGCGATTGCACTACCACAACCGTATGTTTTGAACTTCGCATCTTCAATGATACCTTCTGGTGTCACTTTGATTTGCAGTTTCATCACGTCACCACAAGCTGGAGCGCCAACCATGCCGCTACCTACTGATGGGTCTTCTTTGTCAAATGAACCAACGTTACGTGGGTTCTCGTAGTGATCAATTACTTTTTCGCTGTATGCCATGATAAATTACCTCGAATCCTCTATTCAGTCCGTGAGATTAATGGTGAGCCCATTCAACAGTGCTCAGATCAACCCCTTCCTTGTACATATCCCATAGAGGAGACATGTCGCGTAGCTTAGTCACTGCAACGCGTATTTGTTCAATTGCGTAATCAATTTCTTCTTCTGTCGTGAAACGACCGAATGAGAAACGAACTGAGCTGTGAGCCAATTCATCGTCCATGCCAAGGGCACGTAGAACGTAAGATGGCTCTAGACTCGCAGAAGTACATGCACTACCAGAAGATACCGCTAGATCTTTTAGCGACATCAACAGTGATTCACCTTCTACGAAAGCAAAACTGATGTTTAGGTTTTGTGGTACGCGTTGCTCAAAATCACCATTTACCGTTACCGCTTCAAGGTCTTTCACACCATCGTAAAGACGGTTGCGAAGTGCAAGCGCGTGGTCGTAATCTTTTTGCATCTCTTCTTTTGCGATACGGAAAGCTTCACCCATACCAACAATTTGGTGAGTTGCCAGTGTACCAGAGCGGAAACCACGCTCATGGCCACCACCGTGCATTTGCGCTTCAAGACGGATACGTGGCTTACGACGTACGTAAAGCGCACCAATACCTTTAGGGCCGTAAATTTTGTGCGCCGATAGTGAAATCAAATCAACTTTCATTTCTTGAACGTCGATTGGCAACTTACCTGCTGATTGAGCCGCATCTACGTGGAACACGATTTTACGCTCACGACACATCTCACCAATAGCTGCGATGTCTTGAATAACGCCAATTTCGTTGTTCACGTGCATGATAGAAACAAGCACTGTGTCATCACGCATTGCTGCTTTAAGTTTTTCTAGATCGATCAGACCGTTTGACTCTGGCTCTAGGTAAGTCACTTCAAACCCTTCGCGCTCTAGTTGGCGACATGGGTCAAGAACCGCTTTGTGTTCTGTTTTACAAGTGATTACATGCTTACCCTTTTTCGAGTAAAAGTGAGCCGCACCTTTAATTGCAAGGTTGTCAGACTCAGTCGCACCAGAGGTGAATACGATTTCGCGTGGATCTGCATTTAGAAGGTCAGCAATTTGCTCACGAGCAGTATCCACTGCTTCTTCTGCCTGCCAGCCGTAACGGTGCGAACGAGACGCTGGGTTGCCAAATGTGCCATCCATTGTCATGTACTGAACCATTTTTTCAGCAACACGTGGATCAACGGGACATGTAGCGGAATAATCAAGATAAATCGGCAGTTTCATTCTCTACTCCAATGTAAAATGCTGACCGCTAAGAGCGGACGTTGATACCGATGGGCGCGGTAGTTGTATTTTTGTTGGAAAGCCCATTAGTCACCGCCAGATCAATATCCTGACGATCAGAAATTTCTAGTACTTCGTTGTCTTTCATCAACTCGCCGAGCGTGATGTTATTCAAGAAGTCACTGATACGAGAACTTAAGTCACGCCAAAGTGTATGCGTTAAGCAACGAGTCCCGCCTTGGCAGTCTCCTTTACCCTGGCATTTCGTTGCATCGACTGACTCATCCACAGCGGCAATCACAGTACCAATGGCGATGTCGTCTGCGTCTGTACCTAGTCGGTAACCACCACCAGGACCACGAACACTGGCAACAAGGCCCGCTTTACGCAATTTAGAAAATAGCTGCTCTAAGTACGAGAGCGAAATCCCCTGACGTTCTGAAATATCAGCAAGAGGTACAGGGTTTTGTTGCGAATGCAGTGCCACATCCAGCATGGCTGTCACCGCATATCTTCCTTTAGATGTAAGTTTCATACCACACCGTATCCACATGGTTTGTAATGATTATGATTTTTCCATACCCGAGTGTTTTAGTCAAGTATTTATCTGACCATTTTACTCAGGTATTTATCCTTACACTTAAGGTGGCTATTTTTCACTCAGCGCTTTTTCTCTATCGAAGTCAAAATGCCTCGAAGAATATTAAGCTCTTGAGCTTCAGGTCGAGCGCGATTGAACAAGCGACGCAGTTTATTCATCACCTGCCCTGGCTGTTCTTTACTAATAAACTGGGTTTCCACGATCACCTTTTCAAGGTGTTCAAAGAACATTTCTAGTTCTTTATGGCGTGGGTACTCTTCTTGTTCAGACGGAGAAAACTGACTTTTTTCCACGTTAAGGTGAGCAACACGAACTTCATAGCTGAGGGTTTGCACCGCCATGGCTAAGTTTAAGGAACTGTATTCTGGATTCGCTGGAATGCAAACATGATAGTGACATTTCTGTAACTCTTCGTTAGTCAAGCCCGTTCTCTCACGCCCAAATACCAGCGCGACTGGGTGCTTTTGACCTTCAACAGCGAACTTCTCACCACATTCACGCGGCTCCAACATTGGCCACTCTAAGGTACGTGAGCGCGCACTGGAACCTACGACCAGACCACAATCCTGAACGGCCTCATCCAGCGAGCTAACAATCGTCGCGTTTTGAGCAATATCACTGGCTCCGGCCGCTAACGCCAAGGCTTGTTCATCCACTTCACACTGCGGATCAACCAATACAAGCTGGCTTAACCCCATGACTTTCATTGCACGGGCTGCAGAGCCAATATTGCCTGAATGAGAGGTACCTACGAGTACGATTTTTACTTGATCCAACATCTATGTTTGCTACCTAATTAAAAACCGCAGGATATTAACATAATTTTTTAACACACCCTAGTTCGAAGCCGTGCCCTATTCGCATTCTCGTTAATTGATGTCGTATACCAAACAAGACTGGTCTTGCCTTTCTATCATTAGAGCAAAAAATAACCACTTCCTTTTTTGTTTATCTTTGGTATACTCGCCGCCGCTTTTATATTCGTTCTTTAACATCCGTTGGGAAATTCGTATGCATCCAATGCTAAACATTGCTATTCGCGCTGCGCGAAAAGCAGGCAATCATATTGCTAAATCATTAGAAAACACAGATAAAGTAGAATCTACACTTAAAGGCACTAATGACTTTGTCACTAACGTAGACAAAGAAGCAGAATACATCATCATCGATACTATCAAGCAGTCTTACCCAGAGCACTGTATCGTTGCTGAAGAACAAGGTCTTATCGAAGGTAAAGATAAAGACGTACAATGGATCATCGACCCACTGGATGGCACTAATAACTTTGTAAAAGGTTACCCACACTTCGCTGTTTCTATTGCAGTTCGTATCAAAGGCAAAACTGAAGTTGCTTGTGTATACGATCCAATGCAAAACGAGCTATTCACGGCTCAACGTGGTGCTGGTGCACAGCTAAACAGCGCACGTATCCGTGTTACTCCTCTTAAAGACCTTCAAGGTACTGTTTTAGCGACTGGTTTCCCATTCAAGCAGAAGCAACACTCTGAGTCTTTCATCAAGATCGTTGGCTCTCTATTCACTGAGTGTTCTGATTTCCGTCGTAGCGGCTCTGCTGCACTTGACCTATGTTACGTGGCTGCTGGCCGTGTTGATGGTTACTTCGAGCTAGGTCTAAAACCTTGGGATATGGCTGCTGGTGAGCTGATTGCTCGTGAAGCTGGCGCAATCCTGACTGACTTTGCTGGCGGTACTGATTACATGAAGTCTGGCAACATCGTGGCTTCTAGCGCTCGTGGCGTGAAATCTATCCTTAAGCATATTCGCGAAAACGGTAACAGCGCGATCCTTAAGTAGTAGGTTTTGAAGTCATACTAGCCCGTCACCTGATGACTTTGAATAGCCCCGCTCTTTGAGCGGGGCTTTTTTGTATCTGAATATCACTATCTAAAAACTACCCGATAGCTTTTTATTTAGGCATAAAAAAACCGCTGATTGCTCAGCGGTTTTTAAACTTCGATTCTCAATCTGCCTTATGGCATCTCGTCGAATTCTGCCCCTTCTTTTTCTACTTGAGGTGGCATTAAGTGCTCTTTCTGGATACCCAGTTTTAGCGCTAGTGCTGATGCAACGTAGATAGAAGAGTAAGTACCTACCGTGATACCAAGTAGCAATGCGGTCGCGAAGCCGTGAATCATCGCACCACCCTGAGTAAACAGCGCAATGACGACGAACAAGGTAGTACCAGAAGTAATCAAAGTACGGCTCAACGTCTGTGTAATTGAAGCGTCCATGATATCTGCCGGCTCGCCTTTACGCATCTTGCGGAAGTTCTCACGGATCCGGTCAAATACAACGATGGTATCGTTAAGCGAGTAACCCACAACCGTCAGCAATGCAGCAACGATAGTCAGGTCCACTTCAATTTGCATGAATGAGAAGACGCCTAGCGTGATAATAACGTCGTGCGCCAATGCCATTACCGCACCTGCAGCCAAACGCCATTCAAATCGCATTGATACGTAGATAAGGATACAGATTAGCGACACGATAATCGCCAAACCACCCGCCTCTGTCAGCTCATCACCAACATTTGGACCCACAAACTCAATACGGCGCATCTCTACGCTTTCGCCTGTGCCATCTTTAATTGCACCAATGATTTGGTTACCCAGTGTTTCGCCAGATACATCATCACGAGGACGAAGACGAACCATCACCTCACGTGCACTACCAAAGTTCTGTACTGTAGCGTCACCAAAGCCTTTTGTGTCAAGAGCAGTACGAATTTCTTCAAGGTTAGCAGGTCTTTCGAAACCCACCTCGATCAGCGTACCACCCGTGAAGTCCAGCCCCCAGTTCAGCCATTTGGTTGACAAGGTGAAGATAGAAGCGGCAATCATAAAGATTGAGAATACAAATGCCACTTTCGACCAACGCATAAAGCCGATCGTCTTCTCTGCTTTTAGAATTTGAAACATATTAATTCCCAGCCTTAGATCGACAATTTATTAACGCGTTTGCCACCGTACAGAAGGTTCACGATACAACGTGTACCAATGATAGCGGTGAACATTGAAGTTAAGATACCGATAGATAGCGTTACTGCGAAACCTTTCACGGCACCTGTACCAACCGCAAATAAGATGATTGCAGTGATAAGTGTCGTAATATTTGCATCGGCAATGGTACTGAACGCGTTCGCGTAACCCTGGTGAATCGCTTGTTGCGGATTGCGGCCGTCTCGAAGCTCTTCCCGGATACGCTCAAATATCAGCACGTTTGCATCAACGGCCATACCAACGGTTAATACGATACCGGCGATACCCGGTAGCGTCATCGTCGCACCTGGGATCATCGACATCACGCCAATAATCAGTACCAAGTTCGCCATCAGTGCAATGTTGGCTATCAGACCGAAACCACGGTAGTAAACCAGAGTAAAGATCATTACTGCTACCATGCCCCAGATACATGCCTGAATACCCATATCGATGTTTTGCTGACCCATTGATGGACCAATGGTACGCTCTTCAACAATAGAGATAGGTGCGATAAGTGCACCAGCACGCAGTAGTAGCGCAAGGTTGTGCGCTTCTGCAGCAGAGTCGATACCAGTAATACGGAAGTTACGGCCAAGTGCAGACTGAATCGTCGCCTGGTTGATGACTTCTTCGTGCTTAGTCAGGATCACTTTGCCTTCAGGCGTCTTACGACCGCTGTCTTTGTACTCTGCAAATACGGTAGCCATCAGCTTACCGATGTTCTTTTTCGAGAACGCAGACATCTTGTTACCACCTTCGCTGTCTAGCGAGATGTTAACTTGAGGACGACCATATTCATCAACACTTGAGCTCGCATCTGTGATGCTTGAACCACCTAAGATAACGCGCTTTTTCAGTACAACAGGACGGCCATCGCGATCCTGTTTGATTTCGCTACCCGCTGGCGCACGACCATTCGCTGCCGCTGATAGATCCGCTTTATCATCAACTTCGCGGAATTCCAGTGTCGCAGTCGCACCCAGAATTTCTTTCGCTCGTGCCGTGTCCTGAACGCCAGGCAGCTCAACCACGATGCGGCTTGCACCTTGACGTTGAACCAATGGCTCAGCAACACCCAATTCGTTTACACGGTTACGTAGAATGGTAATGTTTTGCTCTACTGCGTAGTTGCGAATCTCTTGCAGACGTTGCTCAGTGAAGGTAGCAACCAATGCAAAACGACCATTAGAATCAGAATCGACAAAGTTCATGTCTGGGTGATTCTTTTCTAACGTACTTTTCGCTTCAGCCAGTTGCTCTTCATTACGAAGGAGAACTTCCACCGCTTCTTTACCAGAAGGACGGATAGCTCGGTAACGGATCTTGGCGTCACGAAGTTCGCTACGAAACGCTTCTTCTTGCTGACCAACCAGTTTTTCCATGGCCGCATCCATATCCACTTCCATCAAGAAGTGAACACCACCACGCAGGTCAAGACCCAGCTTAAGTGGAGACGCGCCAATGGCTTCTAGCCAGTCAGGCGTTGAAGGTGCAAGGTTAAGTGCAACAATTTTGTCATTGCCAAGCGCTTCGTTGATGACATCACGAGCACTAATCTGAGTATCAGTGTCGCTAAAACGGACAAGAATTGATCCATTCTCTAGAGCAATGGATTTATGAGAAAGTTGCTCTTTATCAAGAGCATTAGTGACAGTATCCAGCGTTGACATATCTACAGAGGCGCCACGCGCCCCTGTAACTTGAATAGCCGGATCTTCACCGTAGATATTTGGAAGTGCGTATAGTGCGGCTGCGATGATCGCAAAAAGCACCATTAAGTACTTCCATAATGGGTAACGGTTTAGCACAGCGAGGACCCTTTAGCTGTTTTATAGAGACTTAAGCGTACCTTTAGGCAGCACTGCAGTGATGAAGTCTTTTTTGATTACAACTTCATTGTTCGCATTAAGCTCGATTGAAATGAAATCATTGTCTTCAGCAATCTTAGTAATTTTACCTACTAGACCACCGCTAGTTAAAACTTCGTCACCTTTGCCCATTGAAGCCATTAGGTTCTTGTGCTCTTTTACACGCTTGCTTTGTGGGCGGTAAATCATGAAGTAAAAGATCACTGCGAACATGCCAAGCATGATTAGCATTTCAAAACCGCCGCCTGCTGGTGCGCCTTCTGCTGCTGCGTGAGCCTGAGAAATAAACATTGAAACATCCTCATTATATTTTATTGATAATCCAACAAGTTGGGCTTTCGCTGTTGAGATTCAAGTCTGAAAGTGATTAATAGAGATCACTCTCTCAAAAATAACGTGCGTTAGCCTACTTTATTAGCAAAAGCCTCTGGCGACATGCCAAAGGCTTTAATTCTTTTAAGCTTTGCTTAGTGGTGGCACTTCGCGGTCTCGACGAGCGTAAAACTCTTCTACGAACTCATCGAAACGATCTTCATCAATCGCCTTACGAATACTTTCCATCAAACGCTGGTAGTAACGTAGGTTATGGATCGTATTCAAACGCGCACCCAGAATTTCATTACAACGTTCTAAGTGGTGAAGGTACGATTTGCTGTAATTTTGACAAGTGTAACAGTCACAATGTGGATCTAGCGGTGTTGTATCCGTTTTATGTTTCGCATTACGGATCTTGATCACACCACCAGTCACAAATAGGTGACCATTACGTGCATTACGCGTTGGCATTACACAGTCAAACATGTCGATACCGCGGCGTACACCTTCTACCAAATCTTCTGGTTTGCCAACACCCATTAAGTAACGAGGTTTGTCTTCTGGCAACTGAGGGCAAGTATGCTCAAGGATACGGTGCATGTCTTCTTTAGGCTCACCGACGGCAAGACCACCAACCGCATACCCATCAAAACCGATTTCTGTTAAGCCTTTAACTGACACATCGCGCAAGTCTTCGTAAACACCACCCTGAACAATACCGAACAGGTTATTCGGGTTTTCTAGCTTATCGAAGTGGTCGCGTGAACGTTGAGCCCAACGCAATGACATTTCCATCGATTTTTTCGCTTCGTCGTGTGTCGCTGGATACGGCGTACACTCATCGAAGATCATCACGATATCAGAACCCAGGTCTTTTTGGATTTCCATCGACTTTTCTGCGTCCATGAAAATTTTGTCACCGTTTACCGGGTTACGGAAATGCACCCCTTGTTCAGTAATGGTACGCATTTTACCCAGGCTGAATACCTGGAAACCGCCTGAATCGGTAAGAATAGGACCATGCCAGTTCATGAAGTCATGCAGATCACCGTGCATTTTCATCACTTCTTGACCAGGACGTAGCCATAGGTGGAATGTGTTACCTAGCAGGATTTCTGCGCCTGTACCTTTTACTTCTTCAGGTGTCATACCTTTAACGGTACCGTATGTACCTACTGGCATAAACGCTGGAGTCTGCACAGTGCCACGTTCGAAAGTCAATTGACCACGACGTGCCGTGCCGTTTTTCTTCTTAAGATCGAATTTTAATTTCACGATGCCTCCGGATGTCAGAGAAACAGTCTGACGATATTTTCGGGGTAATCCCCATTAAGGAGCGGTCGCCTTTCCTTGCGAGAGATAAAGCAGATATTCCGCTTTATTTCCTAGCCTACTGCTAGCACTCGTAAAGCTATTTTTAACTATGCCGTTTTCTTTTTGATGAACATTGAGTCGCCGTATGAGAAAAAACGGTATTTATTTTCTACCGCATGCTTATAAGCATTCATGGTGTTGTCATAGCCTGCAAACGCACTCACCAACATGATCAAGGTTGATTCTGGCAAGTGGAAATTAGTGATCAGGCAGTCCACCAGTTGGTATTCGTAACCAGGGTAGATAAAAATCTCGGTATCACCAAAGAATGGAACCAGTTCCGTACCTTTCTTCACAGCATCTTGAGCCGCGCTTTCTAGCGAGCGAACTGACGTCGTACCTACAGCAATGATGCGGCCACCACGAGCCTTTGTTGCATGAATAGCATCCACCACTTCTTGCGGTACTTCTACATACTCAGCATGCATGTGGTGATCATTGATATTGTCGACTTTTACTGGCTGGAATGTGCCCGCGCCAACGTGCAGAGTCACATACGCAAACTCAGCGCCTTTTGCTTTGATTTTTTCTAGTAGAACATCATCAAAGTGAAGACCAGCTGTCGGAGCCGCGACTGCACCCGGCTTTTGGTTGTATACCGTTTGATAGCGCTCTTTATCAGCGTCTTCATCTGGGCGATCGATGTATGGTGGAAGCGGCATGTGGCCAATTTCTTCCAGAATCTCCAGAACTGTCTTATCAGAGTTAAATTTCAGTTCAAAAAGTGCGTCATGTCGAGCGACCATTTCAGCGGCGTATTCATCATTCTCGCCGACAATAATGGTTGTGCCTGGTTTTGGTGATTTTGAACAGCGAACATGCGCCAAGATGCTCTTCTCATCCAACATACGTTCCACCAGAATCTCTAGCTTACCGCCAGATTCTTTGCGGCCAAACATACGTGCAGGAATAACGCGGGTATTATTGAAAACCACTAGGTCACCCGGTTGAACTTGCTCCAACACATCGGTAAATGTGCCATCAGCAATCTCACCAGTGTTACCGTCCATTTGCAGTAGTCGGCTGGCAGTACGCTCTGGCTGTGGGTAGCGAGCGATAAGTTCATCTGGAAGGTCGAAATGGAAATCTGATACTTGCATGTTACTTGTCTTATATATTGGTCAAATCACGTCAAAGACGACGATAAAATTGCGACGAGTTTTTCGCAGCAGACTAGTATATGGTTAGATGCTGCAATAGCAAGTGAATCCCCAGAATATCGCTGTAAAAGCTGCCTTAAAGAGTGTAATAAACAGTGAAATTAGAAGGTATTCCGGCAATAAAAAAGCAGCGTTCATCGCTGCTTTTTTACGTTAGCTTTATTAACGAGCCTTTTGTATCTGTTGTCTGCGCCAAGCTAGCAGCCCCAACAAGGATAAGACGCCAAAGTTGAGACTACCACCGCCGTCACTCGAGTCTCTGAAGTTACAATTATTAGTCGCACAGAAACCAGCCAATAAAAGTGATAAAATTATAGATAATTCGTCCATTACTTAGCCCAAATATGATGTTGTTTCATCGTTCTATTTAATTGATAAAAAACGGGGTGGCTCTCAGATATACAGCAAAATATTCTCTATATTTAAGTAAGGACAATGCTGCTGGAGGTTTCTATGATCAAGGTTGAAGACATGATGACTCGCCACCCTCATACCCTGTCGAAAGCGCATACCCTGCGTGACGCAAAAGAGATGATGGAAGCGCTTGATATTCGACACATTCCGGTTGTTGATGCCAATACACATTTACAAGGTTTGGTAACTCAACGCGATATTCTTGCGGCTCAAGAATCTAGTTTACACCCGGATCAGGCTGAACAATCTTTTACCCTCGATACCTGTCTCGAAAAAATGATGCATACCAACATTATGACAGCAGAACCGCGAGCTGGATTGAAAGAAAGTGCCATCTATATGCAAAAGCATAAAGTTGGCTGTTTACCTGTGGTCAATAAAGGACGATTAGTCGGCATTATCACAGACAGTGACTTTGTGACCATTGCGATTAACTTGCTTGAGCTACAAGAGGAAGTTGAACCGGAAGAGATCGAGCCAGACGAAGAAACACAGTAACAATCGCGTGATGTCTGAGTTAATCAGAGTTTGAGAATCGAGCCTTCTACAGAAAGAAAAAAGAGCGGCAATAATGCCGCTCAATATGCCACTACTGGCGTCGTTTTGGGAAATCGAAATTTTGCCTAACTAAGAAATTTGCCTAGCCAATTAGAATTGGTCTTCTTCAGTCGAACCCGTTAGTGCCGTAACCGATGAGTTACCACCTTGGATCGTATTGGTCATTCTGTCGAAGTAACCTGTACCAACTTCTTGCTGGTGCGCTACGAATGTGTAACCTTTTTCTGCCGCTTGGAACTCTGGGCGCTGTACTTTCTCAACGTAGTGACGCATACCTTCACCTTGAGCATAAGCGTGTGCCAGTTCAAACATGTTGAACCACATGTTGTGGATACCCGCTAGAGTAATGAACTGGTACTTGTAGCCCATGTTTGCAAGCTCTTGCTGGAATTTAGCAATGGTTTCTGCATCTAGGTTTTTCTCCCAGTTGAACGATGGAGAACAGTTGTATGCTAGTAGCTGATCTGGGTACTCAGCGTGAATCGCTTCTGCAAACTTACGCGCTTCTTCCAGACAAGGTGTTGCTGTTTCACACCAGATCAAATCTGCGTATGGTGCGTAAGCCAGACCGCGAGAGATTGCTTGGTCGATACCAGCACGTACACGGTAGAAACCTTCAGCAGTACGCTCGCCTTCGATAAAGTCTTTATCGTATGGGTCGCAATCCGACGTTAGCAAGTCTGCTGCGTTCGCATCAGTACGTGCGATAACAAGCGTTGTTGTGCCCGCGACGTCGGCGGCCAGACGAGCTGCAACCAGTTTTTGTACCGCTTCTTGAGTCGGAACCAGTACTTTACCGCCCATATGACCACACTTCTTAACTGAAGCTAGCTGGTCTTCGAAGTGAACGCCCGCAGCACCCGCTTCAATCATAGACTTCATCAGCTCGTAAGCGTTTAGTACGCCACCAAAGCCTGCTTCCGCATCCGCCACGATAGGTAGGAAGTAGTCGATACCACCTTCATCCTCTGGAGACTTGCCACCTGCCCACTGGATTTGGTCAGCACGACGGAAAGAGTTATTGATACGCTTAACAACAGAAGGGACAGAGTCTACTGGGTATAGCGATTGGTCTGGGTACATTGTTGATGCCGTGTTGTTATCTGCAGCAACCTGCCAACCAGAAAGGTAAATCGCTTCGATACCCGCTTTCGCTTGTTGTACCGCCTGGCCGCCAGTTAGCGCACCCAGACAGTTAACGTAACCTTTTTTCGCGCTACCGTTGACCAGTGACCACAATTTGTCTGCACCACGCTGTGCAATTGTGTTTGCAGGCACCATAGAGCCACGAAGTTCAACGACTTCTTCAGCAGTGTAAGTACGTTTCACGTTATTCCAGCGTGGATTGGTTGCCCAGTCTTTTTCTAGAGCTTCAATTTGTTGGCGGCGAGTTAATGTCATTGGTCTATCCCTCTTTATAATTTGCACTTTTTGTATGCGCGTTGAGTTCTCGTTCTCAGGCAGTACATCCCTCTCTGCCTTCAAAGCTTTTCACGTTATTGGTTATGTGTTTGTTTTCTGTATATTGGTATTCTTAATCCAGATAATCGTAACCTGGAATGGTTAAGAAGTTCGTTAGCTCATCACTGGTTGTCAGCTTCGCCATCAATTGCGCAGCTTCCTCAAAGCGACCTGCTTGATAACGCTCTTCTCCGATTTCTTGTTTCACGACTTCTACTTCTTGTTTCAAGTAGGATTCAAACAGTTCTTTTGTCACTTTTTGACCGTTATCCAGCGATTTACCATGTTGAATCCATTGCCAGATTGAAGCGCGAGAAATCTCTGCGGTAGCGGCATCTTCCATCAGGCCGTAGATTGGCACACAACCATTGCCAGAAATCCAGGCTTCGATGTACTGCAGCGCAACACGGATGTTATGACGCATGCCTTGTTCTGTACGCTCGCCTTCACAAGGCTCAAGCAACTCAGCAGCAGTGATAGGTGCATCTTCAGAGCGGCTGACTTCCAGCTGATTTGAACGCTCACCAAGGATATTGCTGAATACTTCCATGGCAGTATCTGCCAGACCTGGGTGGGCAACCCATGTGCCGTCATGACCATTGTTCGCTTCTAAAGACTTATCATTATGAATCTTGTCCAGAACCTTCTGATTCTCTTCTTGGTCTTTTGCAGGGATGAAGGCTGCCATGCCCCCCATCGCAAAAGCTCCACGCTTATGACAAGTACGTACCAGTAGTCGTGAGTAAGCATTTAGGAATGGCTTATCCATAGTCACAACCTGACGGTCTGGTAATACGCGATCTGGGTGGTTCTTTAATGTCTTGATGTAGCTAAAGATGTAATCCCAGCGACCACAGTTCAGACCGACGATATGCTCTTTAAGTGAGAAAAGAATCTCATCCATTTCGAATACAGCAGGTAGTGTCTCGATAAGCACAGTCGCTTTGATCGTGCCCGTATCAAGACCAAAGTATTCTTCTGTGAAATGGAACACTTCACTCCACCACTTCGCTTCGTGATGAGATTGCAGCTTAGGAATGTAGAAATAAGGGCCGCTGCCTTTTTGCAGTAGCGCTTTGTAGTTGTTGTAGAAGTACAAAGCGAAATCAAATAGTGCGCCTGGAATGATCTGACCGTGCCACGTAACGTGTTTTTCTTTTAAATGAAGGCCGCGTACACGGCAGATCAACACCGCTGGGTCGTCTGCCAGCTCATAATGCTTACCGTTGCCAGGGTTGGTGTAACTGATGGTGCCATTCACGGCATCACGCAGGTTCACCTGACCATCCAATACCTTGGTCCAGGCTGGAGACATCGAGTCTTCGAAATCTGCCATAAACACCTTTACGTTCGCATTCAGCGCGTTAATCACCATTTTACGATCCGTTGGACCTGTAATTTCCACTCGGCGATCTTGCAGATCTTGTGGAATCCCTAGGATCTTCCAGCTTCCTTCACGGATGTCCTGTGTTTCTGGCAAAAAGTCAGGTAGTTCGCCGGCATCGATGCGTGCTTGTTTTTCTTCTCGAGCTTGCAGCAGTTGTTCTACACGTCCGGCATATTTTTCACAAAGCAGTGATAAGAAGGTTTGGGCCTCTGAAGGGAAAATTGCCTGATGTTCCGGAGCAAGTGCACCAGTAACCTCAAGCATGCCTTGGGTCTGCTTCGTTGGTTGTGTTTTTTGTTCTGTCTGAGCAAGCATAATCATTCATCCTTAACGTGCTTTATCAATCTTGGGCAGTCAGCGAAAAGCTACATTTGTAAGTTACGAACAACAAACTACATCCTGAATATTTGTGTTCATCTCTTGAGGCCGTGTCTAGAGATTGCGTAAAAAAGAGTGCGTTTGCAATCTAGACATAAGTCTTACCGGCCGTTAAATAAGCTATATCAACAAAGGGGTTAGAGGAACCCCCAAGGTAAACAAAAGTTGAAATTCGAAGTTTTATTCGGCGCGGATCAAACGGTTGATTTTTGATGGTGTTTTGTAAGTTATTACGTAATTAAATTACATGGTTTTTTTGATACAAATGTCATTTCAAACAGGTGTATGAATAGTTTGGTAGGGAGGAGATCCTTGTATTCACAAGGGAGGGCGCTAAGAATTCAAACAAAGATTAAACACTATGCATAAGTAGATGTGTAAAATTAACATTGTAAAATTTCACTATTTTATGAAATCTTCATCAAAGAAAAGCTGTAAAATTTTACAAGTCAAAGTTTACGAACAGAATAAAATGCTAAAAAGCACACCATTTACAGTGTGCTTTTAGAAGAGTAACAGGGTGGATTAGGCTAATACTAATAGCTAAAGCAGTTCAGAAACGACATCAGCCAATTGATTGAAGGTGTTAGTACGTGACGAACTGGGACGCCAAACCAAACCAATTTCTCGATAGGCTTGCTGACCTGGTGGATCGATGACCACTAAGTTTTGGTTATGTAGCAGCCCGTGCTCAATGGCCATCTGAGGAATAAAAGTCGTCCCCAGACCATTAGCCACCATTTGTACTAAGGTATGCAGACTTGTCGCCGTGAATGGATTGATTTTTTCTTTGTCCGTTAATTTACACGCAGAGACCGCATGTTCCGTAAGACAGTGTTCTTTCTCTAGAAGAAATACCGACTCATCTGGCAGATCCGCATAACAAATAGGTACCGGTACTGATGACGCTTGGCTTGCACTGATCACCATTCGGAATGGGTCTTTTCCTACCACTCGGCTTTCCATTCCCTCAATTTCTACTGGTAACGCCAATATCAATACATCCAGTTCTCCATGTCTGAGAGCCTGTAATAAATTGTGTGTTGTGTCTTCTCGCAGCAGCATGTTGAGTTGTGGAAAACGATAGTTCACTTCCTGAACCAGATCACTCAGCAAAAAAGGAGCAATAGTGGGAATACAGCCGACTTTCAGCTGTCCCTGCATCTCATCACCTTGGCACATTCGCCCCAGCTCAACTAAATCCTGCCCTTTCGCCAGCAGTTCACGGCCGCGCTTCACTACCATTTCACCGGTTTGAGTGAACACTAATGGGCTTTTTTTATCTTTCTTTTCATATAAAGGACAGCCAATCAAATCTTCTAGATTCTGAATGCCTTTGCTCAGGGTTGACTGACTGACAAAACAACGTACTGCTGCATCGCTAAAATGCCGTGTTTCGTGTAGTGTCACCAGGTAATATAACTGCTTTAAACTAGGCCACTTATTCATAATTCTATTATTAATCACCGCTACAGAAGTGATCGAGTTAAGAGTTTTGTGATTATCGCTTTTTTCGATTAACTCAATCTATTTAATTCGCTTTTTTCAATACTACAATCTGTACTATAGTTTGTCTCGATTTAATACGGACCGAGACGGTATAACTCTATGCGTCTTGGAACTAACTATACTTTTTAGGAGCAAAAAAATGGTACTAGTAGGTCGTCAAGCCCCTGATTTTACTGCTGCAGCTGTTCTTGGTAACGGTGAAATCGTTGATAACTTCAACTTTGCAGAATTCACTAAAGGTAAGAAAGCCGTTGTGTTCTTCTACCCACTAGATTTCACTTTCGTTTGCCCATCTGAGCTAATCGCATTCGACAACCGTCTAGCTGACTTCCAAGCTAAAGGCGTTGAAGTAATCGGCGTTTCTATCGACTCTCAGTTCTCTCACAACGCATGGCGTAACACTGCTATCGCTGATGGCGGTATCGGTCAAGTTAAATACCCACTAGTTGCTGACGTTAAGCACGAAATCTGTAAAGCTTACGACGTTGAGCACCCAGAAGCAGGCGTTGCTTTCCGTGGCTCTTTCCTAATTGACGAAGAAGGCACTGTACGTCACCAAGTAGTTAACGACCTACCTCTAGGCCGTAACATCGACGAAATGCTACGTATGGTTGACGCACTTAACTTCCACCAGAAGCACGGCGAAGTATGTCCTGCACAGTGGGAAGAAGGTAAAGCAGGTATGGACGCATCTCCACAAGGTGTTGCAGCATTCCTATCTGAGAACGCAGCTGACCTAGCGTAATAAACTAGACCTCACCCAAGCTCAACGGGTGAATTGGTTGGATGTATATATAAAGCAAAAGCTATAGCGGAGTAACCGCAAGCGCCAATCAGTCTAAGTAAAGTCTTATTAAAGCCCAGGGCATCGCTCTGGGCTTTCTTTTTCATTGTCAGACCACAAATGAGGTAATGCCCTGGGGCTAACTTTACCTCCATTTCCCAAAGCCTCTATACAGATTCTCACTGTTGTCCTTGTTACTATTTATTGAAAAGTTACATTTGGGACAACCACATGATCACTCAATTAGAAGTCTGCATCGACAACATTGAATCTCTTCAGCATGCCATTTCTGGCGGTGCGACACGTATTGAACTCTGCTCTTCACTGGCTTTAGGCGGACTAACCCCGAGTTACGGTTTTATGCAGCAAGCAGCAAAACTTTCTACTGTTCCCGTCTACGCAATGATTCGTCCTCGCCAGGGAGACTTCCTTTATAACCAACAAGAAATCGAACTGATGCGTTGGGACATCGAAGCCGCACACCAAGCTGGCTTGACCGGTGTGGTTTTCGGTGTACTGACTCTAGATGGTGAGATTCATAGAGCGTATGCGACAGCGCTGTGTGAGCTTGCACAGGCGCTTGGATTAGGGGTCACTTTCCACCGAGCTTTTGATCAGTGCCGCAACGCTGAGCAAGCTTTAGAAGATGTCATAAGCTTGGGGTGTGAGCGTCTACTGACATCCGGCTTGGCACCATCAGCGTCTATCGGCAGCGATGTGATCAAATCACTAGTAAAACAAGCCAATGGGCGTATTAATATCATGGCGGGCGCTGGCATTAATGCGGATAACGTACGCGCTTTAGTAAAAAGGACTCTCGTACAAGAAGTGCACCTTTCAGGCAAGAGCACACGCCCAAGTGAGATGGTCTTTATCGCGAATCAGAGCAAAATGGGCGCATCTGATGTCGATGACTTTACGATTCCTGTTACCAGTACAGCCGCCATTGCCAGCGTGGTCTCAGCTCTCAAATAAAAGCTTAGATACTCCGCCACCTACAATTGAATGCTAACATATTGATAATCAAGGATTGAGGAATGAAGTATGTCTAAGCTGAAAAACAAGGAATACGAAAAAGAGCTCAAAAAGCTGCAAATCGAACTGGTTAAGCTCCAGGAATGGGTTAAGCACAAAGGATTAAAAGTGGTTGTGCTGTTCGAAGGCCGCGACGCAGCAGGAAAAGGCGGCGTGATAAAACGTATTACAGAAAAGCTCAACCCACGAGTATGTCGCGTTGCTGCCCTACCCGCCCCAACGGAGAAAGAGAAGACACAGTGGTATTTTCAACGTTATGTGGCGCATTTACCTTCCGCGGGAGAAATCGTCTTATTTGACCGCAGTTGGTATAACCGAGCTGGTGTTGAGAAAGTCATGGGCTTTTGTACATCGGACGAGTACGAGGAGTTCTTGCGTTCATGCCCTGAGTTTGAACGTATGTTACAGCGTTCAGGCATCATCTTGATAAAATATTGGTTTTCCGTCTCTGATGAAGAGCAGGAGAAGCGGTTCCTGGGACGCATTAATACACCGATAAAACGTTGGAAGTTCAGCCCTATGGACTTAGAATCTCGTCACCGCTGGATCGAGTACTCAGAAGCGAAAGATAAGATGTTTGCCTATACCGATACCAAAAACTGTCCTTGGTGGGTAGTGCCGTCCGATTCTAAAAAGAAAGCTCGCCTAAATTGTATCAGCCATCTTTTGAATCAGATTGATTACAAGGCACTTGAATATCCACCCGTTGAACTTCCAGAGCTAAGCAAAGAAGGGTATGTCAGAGCGCCAATCGACGATCAAACCTTTGTGCCAGAGAAATATTAGTAACCTTTTGAGATGATGTTTACCGCAGTTTGGGGCTTCTACACCTGAAGCCCCACATTTTGAGTTATCTGTACTGCACTCTCGCAATATCTATATACTCTAGTAACTTCATTGAGAATAAAATATGTTTAGAATATTTTATTTTCTAAAACATAATCTTTAGAAATATTATTTAGTACATTCACAGAAATAACACCATCATTGTTCAATAAATCATTTTTAATTTCCTGTAAATATTTAGTCATTATATACTTAGCCTTTTCAGCAAAGTCTGAATCAACCGCTTGGTCTTGATAATTGTGTACATAAGACTGGCAGAATCGCAGGATCAAAAAGTAAGCACAAATATTAACATTTTCTACTTCAATAAGACTTTTCATATGCGTACCTAAAGTAACATATGAGTCTGTACCATTAAGGCTAGTATTAAATTCTTCAATTGCTGAAATAACATCCATAATAACATCCTCTATGTGATTGGAATTATATTCTACACCTAATTTAAATTAATTCTATATGAATATATTTTTCAATATTTAATTACAAGCATTAATATGCTATCATTTTTTTTATTTTCAATTTCATTCATTATGGATAGCATCGATTTTAAAGCAATTGGAGAGAGGCTACGTGCTTACCGCCTCAACAACTCACTCAGTCCGGCAGAGGTTGCTGCGTCATTAGGTATATCCCGCTCTGCGGTTTACCGGTTAGAAAGTGGGGAAATTGTTAAAATTGAAACGCTTGAAAAGTTAGCAAAGCTATTCAATACCTCAATTTCGACTTTACTCGGTTTGGGCATGGAGTATTACTCTAATGCGAATGGATTTTTTGAGCGCATGCGCCAACTTGAAAACGTGTCTACCCATGTATATTGTCATTTCGACCCTTTCTCCTATTTGTTGACGTCAGATAATTACGATGATTACCTTAAAACCATGTTGTCAGAAAGCGCTCAGGACGAATCGGTTATTCAAGATTTTGAGCAAACACTTGCCACATTAAAAGAAAGGAAAAAGAGTACCAGCCATCCCAAGATTATTAATTTAATCAGTTCTCATCACTTAGAACGTTTTTTATATTTGGGTTTAGTCGGCACCTTAGACTTATCACCAAGCGTCAAGATGAAGCGCATTCTGCAAGCTCGGGATGAAGTAAAATCGTTACTTTCTAAAATAGACATGGATAACAATATTGAGGTCATGATCTCTAAAGAGATGATCCCTAATACGACCTTCCAATTTTTTTACAATGACACTCAACCCATTGCTCTAGCTATCAGCCCATTTAAGCTCGGAGAGTTTCCCAGCCTATCCAACGGCATTGCATCGATTACCACATCAAAATCGATCATACTTCAATACCAGAAGATGTTTACGAACTTATGCAATGGTTCGATGGCGAATGACGATGCCAAACAGTACATTGAATCTCTGTTAGATAAATACTAAAACAGGGCTTTCGCCCTGTTACACTTATAGACTCGCGGCAATGACTGCACTCATATTGACCACTCGTCTCACAGAGGCGGCTGGCGTCAATATATGAATATTATTATCACAGCCAAGTAAAAAAGGCCCGACCGTCACACCTTGACAGCTAATTACCTTAAGTAAATTGTAAGTAATATTCGCACTATCCACGTTAGGCATCACCAACACGTTGGCTTCTTTCTCACGAATCGCCCCCGGCATGGCTTTGCTACGTATATCTAAAGAAAGCGCAGAATCGGCTTGCATTACGCCGGCGACATTCAAGTGCGGATAGGTATGCTCCAAGCGTTCTTTTGCTGCACTCATTCTTCGATATGACTCAGAGTTAGTGTCGTGAGCGTTTGTCAAAAAGGCAATGCTGGGCTGGATACCCATTTTTTCTGCCTCTTTCGCCGCCAAAACTGCAATATCAGCCAGTTGCTGTTCTGACGGAGTCTCATTTACGTAAGTATCACAGATGAATAAGCTTCGGCCTTTCATGAGTAATAAGTTCATCGCCGCCAAAGTGCTGCCTTTCATCTCTGGCGTGGCAACGTGTTCCAAGTGATTCAGGAAGCTGTCTTCAAGCCCGCAGATCATTCCTTGAGCATCACCAGAATCCACCAGCAAACGACCTTGCAGAGTTCGGCTAGTTAGGCTGTGATCTACACCCACCACTTCAATATCTTTCCCTACCATCACGGTAGAGTTGAGTTCGGTTAGATGACTTTCGATTGTGTGTCTATCTCCTAAAAGGACAGGCTGCGCAATACCTTCGTCGACTAATACTTGAGCCGCCTGTAGTATTCGCTTGTCTTCGCCTTCAGTAAATACAATTTTCGGACAATGAAGCATGGCGCGTTCAAATACTGGCTTCATGATTAGGCCAGTGTGATAAATCGATGCCTCTAAGAACTTACGATACTCAGCAATATCAAAATCGGTATTTTTAGCAATGCCAGCTTTCAGCGCACATTCAGCAACTGCAGGCGCAATCGCCGAGATTAAGCGCGGATCAAATGGCTTGGGAATAATGTAATCTGGTCCAAACGAAAACGTCTGGCCACTGTATGCCTGGCTGGTTTTGTCGGTAGAAGCCGACATTTTAGTCAGTTTCGAAATCGCCTTCACCGTCGCGACTTTCATCTCTTCAGTAATTGCAGACGCACCTACGTCGAGCGCACCACGGAAAATAAATGGAAAACAAAGAACATTGTTCACTTGGTTGGGATAATCCGAACGACCAGTCGCGATGATACAATCAGGTCGAACCGATTTAGCTACTTCTGGACGAATCTCTGGTTCTGGGTTTGCCAATGCCAAGATGACGGGCTTCTCCGCCATTGTCATCAGCATCTCTGGTTTCAGCAACCCCGCAGCAGAGCAACCTAAAAAGACATCCGCATCTTTAACCGCATCAGCCACCGTGCGATCTGAAGTTTCGACTGCAAAGGCTTGCTTAGTTTTATCCAAACCTGTGCGCTCAGTTGTGACGACACCTTTGGAGTCGACCAGTTTGATGTTCTCTTTTTGTAGTCCTAATTTAACCAGCAAGTTTAAACAGGCGATCGCCGCGGCCCCAGCGCCAGAGCAGACCAGTTTTACCTTTTCAATTTGTTTACCAACCAAATCCAACGCATTAATAATCGCGGCTGAAGAGATGATCGCCGTACCGTGCTGATCGTCATGAAAGACAGGAATGTTCATTCGCTCACGAAGTTTTTCTTCAATATAGAAACACTCAGGCGCTTTGATATCTTCAAGGTTAATCCCGCCCAGCGTCGGCTCAAGCATGGCTATAGCTTCAACAAGCTTATCGGGATCGGATTCATCCAGTTCAATGTCAAACACATCAATCCCAGAGAACGCCTTGAATAAACACGCTTTTCCTTCCATAACTGGTTTAGAGGCAAGAGCACCTATGTTACCTAAGCCAAGTACCGCCGAGCCATTACTAATGACACCGACCAAGTTAGAGCGCGACGTGTACTTTGAGGCAAGCTCGGGGTTAGCCGCAATCTCTTCACACGGAAATGCCACGCCCGGGGAGTAAGCCAGTGACAGGTCTATCTGACTGGCAAGAGGTTTCGTTGGGGTAATTTCTAGTTTTCCAGGTTTTGGAAACTGATGGTAGTTGAGTGCGTCAGTTCTTAATTTATCCGACATATTGTCCGCCTAATAATACATGAATGAGTAGCATCGACATCTGAGCCACTCATTGCTATAACCCACGTTAATTGCTTTAACCCTATTTAATTGCCCATTCCAGAGTCTGTCCTGCCAAGAACGGCGTCACATCACCACCACCGATAACATTCACTTTTTCAGGAACAACATAGTCTTGCTTAACTAAGGTAATTGTTTCTTTGTTGATTGGTTTGTTGTAGAAATTTGCGCCGTTAATTGAGGTGAACTTCTCTAAATTTTCTAGCGCATTTTCTTTCTCAAAAATCGAGGCATAAACCGACAAGGCAACCATAGAGTTGAATGCGCCAGCACACCCACAACTGCTTTCTTTATGCGACGTATCGTGTGGTGCTGAATCAGTACCCAAGAAGAACTTGCTGTTGTCTTGTGCGGTCACTACTTTGACAAGTGCGCGTCTATGCTCTTCTCGTTTTAAAATCGGTAAACAATAGTTGTGTGGTCGGATCCCACCAACTAACAACGCATTGCGATCGTACAACAAGTGTTGAGGAGTAATCGTTGCAGCGACATTAGCGCCTTTAGATAATACAAACTCAGCCGCCTCTGATGTTGTTGCGTGCTCAACCACAACACGCAAGATAGGAAATCGTTCCGTTAAAGGCGCAAGTACTGTTTCGACAAATCGATTTTCACGGTCAAAAATATCCACCTTTGCTTGAGTTACTTCACCATGAATCAACAGTGGAATATCGTACTCCTGCATTTTTTCAAGAATCGGATACACCTTCTCGATAGAGGTGACACCATGAGCAGAGTTGGTCGTCGCATTCGCAGGATAGAGTTTGACAGCTTGAATTAGCTCAGATTGATAACCTTCAATAAGATCATTTACATCCGTGCTGTCAGACAAATAGGCGGTCATTAATGGCTCAAACGTATGCGCTTTCGGTAGTGCTGCTAGAATACGTTCGCGGTATTGACGAATATCGCTGGAACGGATCAGTGGCGGCACTAAATTTGGCATAACAATCGCGCGGCCAAAATGTTCACTACTGAACGGCAGCACAGTTTCTAACATTTCGCCATCGCGTAGGTGCAGGTGCCAATCATCAGGTTTTGCAATAGTAATTTCCATCATAAGCTCCTGTTATTCAAAAGCGGTAAAAGGTGCAAATTGATCGTCAATGACCGCACCGGTTAATTGAGAAATGTGTTTCAACTGCTGCTCAGAGCAGTAACGCTCTAAATCTTTGATAATGTTGGTCATGGTTTTCGGGTCAATAAAAGACGCGGTACCGACTTGCACCGCAGTTGCGCCTGCGAGCAAATACTCAATCGCGTCCTCATAGTTGTTAATTCCACCGCAGCCAATAACAGGAATAGAAATGTTCTTCGCACATTGGTAAGTCATGCGCAGATTTACGGCTTTGAGTCCTGCCCCCGAATAACCGCCCATGATATTGCCTAGCTTTGGACGCTTAGTACGGATATCGATGCCCATTCCTAACAGCGTATTTCCAACAACAACTGCGTCGCCACCGTTATCTTCGACAGCTTTGGCTACACCAATAATATCGGTGGTATTTGGCGTCAACTTTGCCCAGACAGGCAAGTGGGTCGCTTTGCGGATTGCTGAAATCACCTTAGCGGTACTTTCAGGATCAATAGCAAAGGCTTTGCCATGCGCTTCAATGTTTGGACACGAAATGTTGGCTTCAATGACAGAGATGCCGTCAACATCGCTGAGCTGTGCTGCCAACTCTGCGAACTCTGCGGCTGTATTCGCTGAAATGCTGGTCACTAACGGCGGCGTGTAGTCACGATAAATAGGCACCGTCTTCTTGATGTAGTTATTTACGCCTTTGCTTGGGATACCAATAGCGTTGAGCATGGAACCCGATTCGATTTCAGCGATGCGCGGCATTGGGTTACCCGTACGCACATCAGCGGTAAAGGTTTTGGTGACAAATGCGCCCAGTTCGTTGCCATTTATAACCTCTAAAATACCTTCAGAAAACGTACCGGATGCTGGCATTATTGGGTTTTGTAGCTCGATATTACCTACTTTGATTTTTAAACAACTCATACAATCATCTCCAGCAAATCGAATACAGGGCCATCTTTACACACCTTTTTCGCCTTAGGTGGCTCATTAATTTTCTGCACTGGTTTGACGCAACCGCAGCACATTCCTAGTCCACAAGACATTTGCTCTTCTACTGCGACCTCACCTTGAATATCCAACTCAAGGGCGAGATTTTTGAGTAACGCGACAATGCGTTTCGAGCCACAGGTATAGAAACAGTCAATAGGATGGGTAGCGTGGATAGTGCGAATAAGATCTTCCACTCGAGCCATATCACTTGACCCGTCGCTATCCAAAGCCTCAAAAATCTCCGCGTTCGCCTCTTCAAAACGGTAGCGGGACATCACACGCGGTTGATCTTTAGCACTAAGAATCGCGGTGACTGCGACATTTTTTTCCGTGGCGTACTCAGCAAGTGGGGCGAGTGTCGCTAGCCCAACACCTCGACCAATAACTAAGATGTGTTTGTAGTCTGGCTTTACCGTAAATCCTTTTCCTAATGGCCCAAGAAACTCTAAGTCATTCCCTTGTTCAAGCGTCGCGAGACCTCGGGTACCTTTGCCCTGTACTTTATATAAAAACTCCACTTGCCCATTGCTATTCGCTTTATACGTACTCATTGGACGAGGAAAAAAAGGTTGGTCTTTGCCACTTGGTGGACAAATTAAATTAAAGAATTGCCCAGGTTCAACCTCTGAGGCTTTTTGTTCGGTTTCAATAACCATATGTTTATATTCGTCATTGACCCATTCATTTTTAATTACTTTTCCGGATGTAGAAACAGCAGCCATACTGGCCTCCAGTGATTAATATTATTTTATTTAATTATTGAACTGAAAAATCAATTTTCTTAACTGGCGTTGTCAATATTGTAGGGTTTAATATCATGTCGATTTCATGTTCAGACATGTATTTTTTATCAAGGATAATTTCTCTAATAGGACGATTAAATTTGAGTGCAGTTTTTATTACATCACTCGATTTTTCGTAACCAATATACGGATTCAATGCGGTAGCCAAGCACGCAGAATTATTAATCGAAAATTCCAGTTTTTCTCTGTTAACAGTAATTCCATCAATACAATTAGTAACCAAAGTATCAAACCCATTACTCAGGTGTTTGATGCTTTTAAATATTGAATGGATAATGATCGGTTCAAACGCATTAAGCTGCAATTGACCACCTTCAGCGGCCATGGTCACGGTCAGATCGTTACCAATCACTTCAAATGCAATCTGGTTCACTACTTCTGGAATAACTGGATTGACCTTACCAGGCATAATGCTAGAACCAGCAGCGCGAGGTGGTAAGTTAATTTCACCAAAGCCATTTTGCGGACCACTGGACAACAATCGTAAGTCATTACAAATTTTAGACATTTTCACTGCGATACGTTTAAGCATCCCAGACAATAAAACAAAGGCACCCATATCTTGAGTGGCTTCGATCAAGTTGCCCGCTGGTGTGAATTCAAAGCCAGACTCCTCCGCCAAATAGCGGCA
This sequence comes from Vibrio sp. STUT-A11, assembly GCF_026000435.1. Classification (NCBI taxonomy): domain Bacteria; kingdom Pseudomonadati; phylum Pseudomonadota; class Gammaproteobacteria; order Vibrionales; family Vibrionaceae; genus Vibrio; species Vibrio sp. STUT-A11. The sequence goes on from NZ_AP026763.1 coordinate 2,748,018, forward strand.
CACCAGTGGAGAGTATTTCGGGTCGGTATTGATCCCAGTACCTATCGCGGTCGCGCCCATATTCACTTCCAATAGAAGATTTAGGGTTTCTTTCAACCTATCAATATCTTCGTTCACCATGATCTCGTAAGTTTTAAACTCTTGACCAAGTGTCATAGGAACCGCATCTTGCAGTTGAGTACGACCAATTTTTAGTACATCGGAGAACTCTGCGCTCTTTTTAAATAAGGCGTAGCTTAGGTTTTCCATTGAGCAAAGCAGGCCTTGAGCAGCAATTAAGGTACCAAGCTTAATTGACGTTGGATAAACATCATTAGTGCTCTGGGAGCAGTTAACATGATCAAGCGGATGCAAGAACTCATATTCACCTTTGTTATGCCCCATATATTCAAGTGCTAAATTGGCGATAACTTCATTGGCATTCATGTTGGTTGATGTACCCGCACCACCTTGTATAACATCAACCACAAACTGATCATGATATTGTCCTTCAATAACATAATCGCTAGAAGCTTTGATCGCATGAGCTTTATCTGATGCGATCAAGCCTAGTTCTTCATTTGCTCTGACAGCACTTTTCTTAACTGTTGCGATTGCTCGGATTAATTCCGGATACTGAGATATCTTGATTCCGGTAATAGGAAAGTTTTCCAATGCTCGTAGCGTGTGTACACCCCAGTAATTTCTATTTGAGATTTCTCGTTCACCCAATAAATCTTTTTCTATTCTAATGTGATTCTTCATATAGATTTCTTCTATTTTTTATTCGCAAGATTCTTTAAAGTTTCAGCCAAAAGAAATGCTGAAGACAAAATATGTTCTTTCTTTGATTCTTCATTTGGGTGATGACTAATGCCATCGATAGATGGAATAAAGATCATTGCAGTCGAGAATTTTTTGGCAATATACATAGCGTCATGCCCTGCGCCGCTGACCATTCTCATGTTGCTCAGTTTGAGACGTGAACAAGTTTCTTCTATCAGGTCGCATATTTCGGAATTAAGCAGAACCGGCTCTTCTTCAGAAATAGTACGAAGTTCGATCTTAACGTTGTGATCAAATTTCGCTTTCTGAATACAGAGGTAAAGAGAGTCAACCACACGTTCAATACTTGGTTTTTCTACACCACGAATATCAACATAAAACTTCACTTGGCCAGGAATCACGTTCATAGAGTTTGGATAGCAGTTTATTTTACCCACCGTACCCACAGTGCCATTCGCTGACTCTTTACAAGAAGATACATGGAGGTTTTCGATGATGTTCGCTGCCGCCACCAAAGCGTCACTACGAATCCCCATTGGGGTCGCCCCAGAGTGATCCGCCTGACCAAGAACATTCACTTCAAAACGTGTTGGCGCTGCAATGCCGTAAACCACACCAATCGTTTTTTGCTCTTGCTCTAAGCATCGACCCTGCTCAATATGTAACTCAACAAAGCTGTCGAAGTAATCTCGTTGCAACTCACAGGATGACAAAGCATCGTGCCTGTAACCTGCGTTCTTAATCGCGTCGCGGATACTAACTCCGTTGTCATCCATGTTTTCGTCATAACTGGTTGACGCTAAATGACCGACCATCGTCTTACTGCCAATACAAGACACACCAAAACGACTTGATTCTTCTGCGCGAAATACCACTAGTTCTAAATCTCGTTCCAACTCACCGGGAGAGAACTGCAACAAAGCGAATAGGCCAGCGAAGACTCCAAGCGCACCATCAAGTGCTCCGCCATTAGGAACGGTATCAACGTGCGATCCGGTACCAACCGCAGGTAAATTTGAATTTTTACCTGGCAAGCGAGCAAAAATATTACCCATCGCATCTTGGCGAACAATCAAGCCATGATTGCCCATTTCTTCAATTAAATATTGATGAGCCGCTTCATCTTCTGGGGAATAAGCAAGGCGAGTGATACCTCGCTCTGTATGGTTGGCGCTGTTAAAGATTTTTAAGTGCTCGTAAATCTTTATCAGATCTTGAGTAGTGTATTTTCCGCGCATATTCAGACCTTATTTATTATTACAGAGCAAGCATTGTTGAGAATATTTATTAACCAATACTGCTCAAATTATGTGAATTATATTGAGATAAAAAAATCGCACTTTCAATCCAATTCGTCTAATTTTTTGGACGCACGTGACAGCGCTCACGTATTAAAAATGTCATTACCTACAAATATCAACCACAAATAACTTGCATAAACCACTGTTTTTATTGAATTTAATTAACATCCGCACATATAAAAAGGATAATGTCATTTTTCATGACCTCACTTTTAGTTTTATTTTTGGGACTTGAGTCATGCACTATGCACGAAAAATCATTGATAATAGCGATGCTTAAAAGTGAATCACTGTGAATAACAATGTCGATAGATCTAAGGAGTGGATTATTTACACTAAGTGACTAGCAGGATTACTTTATTAAGCACGCTCAAGTTAGGAAGTATTGAGCAGTAATAAATACTTAGGACGAAACTAAAAATGACAAGTAAAATGGTAATGAGCCAGGTATTCAAGCATAAGAATTGATGTAAATTGCGCCTCGTTTGGAATAAACACCAATAAGAAGCAGACTATTACACCTCATTAAATTATCAATGTTTTAACATGATAACTAACATCCATTTTTTATAATCAATATAGTGTTTACAATATATACCAAAATAACTTCAGTCTACGTAATTCATTGAGTGTGCTTAGTTTTAATATGACCACAATTTGAGCACCGAATCTAAAGTTCTTTAGGTATATCTACATATGGTAAAAATATGAAAGATAATCCAGCTATTCCTCAACCTATACCTAAACACGACGACAAATCTCAAACGAGAGTAAAAATATTAAGTGTTGCTTTTCTTATGGCAATGACATCGGTTGGACCCGGATTTCTTACCCAGAATTCGATGTTCACTAATATGTACAAAGTCGATATGGCTTTCCCAGTATTTATCGCGATGATATTCACCTTTGGTATTGTGATGAACCTATGGCGGGTTATCGGTGTATCTGGATTAAGAATTCAAGATATCGCGAACAAAATAGCCCCAGGCATGGGTTATGTCGTTGGGATATTACTAGCGCTAGGTGCGGTAGCGTTCAACTTTGGTAACGTCAGTGGGACCGCTTTAGGGATTAACGTTCTAACCGGATTAGACACGGTATGGGGAGCATTGATTACTGGCGGTTTGGGCATTGCGTTGTTTTTAACTCACAACGCATCAAAAAGAATGGACCAGATGGCACGCTATCTTGGTTTGTTTATGATTATTCTTATCGCCTACGTTGCCTTGACTAACCTTCCACCTTTAGCACCCGTTGCACAGGCAGTGATCTCACCAAACAACGTCTCTTCATTGCTATTGCCAACATTAACGATCGTAGGCGGTGCTGTGGGTGGTTACTACACAGGAGCACATCGTCTGGTTGATATTGGCTTCAGCGGTAAAGAGAACGTTGGCAATATCAAAAAGGCCGCTTGGAGTGGTATCTCGATCGCCGTTGTTATTCAATTTTTGCTATTTATGGCGGTTCTTGGCGTCGTCATCACTGGTGTGACGTTGGATAACTCTAACCCAGCTGCCGATGCATTCCGTCATGGCGCTGGCGAGGTTGGCTACTTTATCTTTGGCTTAGTGCTATTTGTCGCATCAATGACTTCTGTTGTTGGTAACTCTTATATGGCTATCTCGCTAATTAAGACCCTATTCCCTGTTGTCGCGCGCAACGAGAAAGGATGGTGTATTGGTTTCATTGCAATCACGACTCTGGGTACCACTTTGATGAATACCCCAGTTGTTTTGTTGATGACAGCGGGGCTAGTAAACAGCATCATCTTACCTGTCATCCTTTGCTGCATACTGCTGGCTACCCGACGTAAAGATATTGTTGGTGACTATCAACACCCTAAATGGCTGACTGCCTTGGGATCATTTATTGTAGTGGTGATGGCTTTTGGTAGCATTTCCAATATTAGTAAATTTACGGCTGCGTTTTTGTGATAGACAAAGGTGGTAATAAACGTCTTCTGGAATAAACGATTATTAAAATACACGTCTATTATCATAGCCACAAAGCTGATAAAAGAACGCCCACTGCTGTGAACTGAGTGGGCGTTTTCATTTTTTGAGACTAGATAGAAATCGCCTACTTAAAAAGAGCTAACATCATCACTTCAAGACGTCATCAATGCTCTGATCGCCAAGGTGTCGGACATCCTTGCCTTTCACGAAGTAGATAATATATTCACAGATGTTCTGACAGCGGTCTCCCACTCGCTCGATTGCGCGCGCCGACCACATCACTTGCAAAATGTTGGGAATATTTTTCGGGTCTTCCATCATGTAGGTCATTAACTGACGAATTACCGCTTCATATTCTGCATCAATTTTATCATCCTGCTTGTGTACTTCGGCTGCGGCTTCCACATCCATACGCGCAAACGCATCAAGCACCTGGTGTAACATTTGAATCGCCTGCCGACACAGCGGCTCTAAAGATACCTGGAAATGACGCTCTTTGGATGAAGGACTTTCGATGGCAACATAGGCGATGCGCGTCGCCACATCACCAATGCGCTCTAAGTCGGTGATGGTTTTGATGATAGCGATAATTAAACGCAAATCTTTCGCCGTCGGTTGACGCTTGGCGATAATACGAGTGCAGGCATCATCGATAGATACTTCCATCGCATTCACTTTATGGTCATCACGCACAACCTTCCGCGCGAGCTCGATATCTTCTTTATTTAAGGCTTGAATAGCATACGACAACTGCTGTTCAACCAAACCACCCATAGTTAAAACATGAGTACGAATCGATTCTAGCTCTACGTTAAATTGTCCTGAAATATGACGTCCAAAGTGCATAATTGTCCTTCTGTTTAATCTCGTCGCAGGCCTTAGCCGTAACGACCGGTAATGTAATCTTCAGTCTGAGTCTTGACCGGTGACGTGAAGATTGAGTCGGCATCGGAATACTCTATGAGCTTACCCATGTGAATGAATGCCGTATGGTCGCTAACTCGCGCCGCTTGCTGCATGTTGTGGGTAACAATAACCACAGTATATTGAGTTTTCAGCTCATTGATAAGCTCCTCAATAGTCAAAGTGGAGATTGGATCAAGTGCTGAAGTTGGTTCATCCAATAAAAGGACTTCTGGTTCAATCGCAATGGCACGAGCAATAACCAAACGTTGCTGCTGACCACCTGACAAGCCAAATGCGTTCTCATGCAAACGGTCTTTCACTTCATCCCATAATGCCGCTGCGCGCAATGAACGTTCAACGGCATCGTCCAAAGCTCGGCTATTCTTCATCCCTTGCAGGCGCAACCCGTATACTACATTTTCATAGATCGACTTAGGGAATGGGTTTGGCCGCTGGAATACCATACCAACACGACGTCTAAGCGTTGCGACATCGACATTATGATGATAGACGTTTTTACCATGTAGACGCACTTCGCCAGTGACTTTACAGCCTTCAACTAAATCGTTCATGCGGTTGATACAACGCAACAGGGTCGATTTACCACAACCTGATGGTCCGATAAATGCCGTAACTCTGCCTTTAGGAATACGCATTGAAATATCATGCAACGCCTGAGCTTGTCCGTAGAAAAGATTAAGATTCTCTATTGAGATGGCCGTTTGTTCATCCGTCAGGTTATGCACATCTAATGGCGGCTCATAACCCAATGTATTATCAAAATTAAACATACTTAATCTTGTCCTAACGTTCTGTATTTTTCACGCAAGTCATTACGAATGCTGATTGCTGTTAAGTTTAGTCCGACAATCACAGTAATGAGCAGGAAAGAGGTGGCGTACACCAGCGGACGCGCGGCTTCGATATTGGAGGTCTGGAAGCCGACATCATAAATATGGAAGCCCAAGTGCATGAACTTTCGATCTAAATGTACGTACGGAAACTGCCCATCAACGGGCAAGCTCGACGCTAACTTCACAACACCCACAAGCATGAGTGGCGCCACCTCGCCAGCAGCTCGGGCTATCGCTAGTATCAGGCCGGTAATAATCGCTGGGGTCGCCATGGGTAAAATCACACGCCAAAGCGTTTCAAATTGGGTGGCTCCAAGCGCTAATGAGCCATGACGAACTGAGCTTGGAATCCGAGTTAATCCTTCTTCTGTCGTTACGATCACAACTGGGAGCGTTAGCACAGCAAGCGTCAGTGCCGACCACAGCAGCCCCGGCGTCCCAAAGGTCGGTGCTGGTAACTTCTCGCTATAGAACAGGTTATCGATCGAACCACCGATGGTGTAAACAAAAAACCCTAAACCAAAGACGCCATAAACAATCGACGGAACACCAGCCAGGTTAATAACCGCAATCCGAATTACTCGTGTCAAAGCATTGTTCTTGGCGTATTCATGCAGGTAGATCGCCGCAATCACACCCAACGGCATGACGATGATCGACATAATGAGCACTAAGAAAACCGTGCCAAAAATTGCAGGGAAAACACCGCCTTCTGAATTAGACTCGCGCGGATCGTCCGATAAAAACTTCCAAACCTGCTTGCCCCAGTGCGCGACTTTTCCTGGCAGCGACATTTGGTTTGGATACCAGTAGTCCAGAATATCTTCGAGTGGAATCGAGACTTGTTCACCAGTCATGTCTTCGACAATCAGAGCATAGCCAGATAGCTGTAAACGAAGACCATCAAGCTGCAAGTCCAGACTCGCCAACTCTTGCTCTATTTGTTCCTTTTGCTTCTGGTTATCAGCTAAAAACGCATCGGTAATAGAGTTGTTCAGTTCATTTTTGCGCTTGTTCAGGCGCAATTGTTCCAACTGCCAGCCGAGATCCTGGAGTTGATTGACCACCAGCGAATCAATCTCATGACGCAATGTTTCCGCGTCATCTATCTTTTCGTCAAGTATCGTCTGAATATCTTTGTCATATCGCTTGTCTCCGTCCTGAAAGGCAAGCATTTTGCCAAAGAAATATCCGCCGCTACTGCGTTCAATGACGGCCAACTCTTCAGGTGTGGTTGGTTCATCCAACTGCATTTGTAAAACTGAAATGAAGTCGGCAGGATAAAGCTCTCGGTTGGCAATTTTAATACTCAGACGAGTGGCAAAATCCTCATCGTCGTCGAGTTTCTGCGCGGCCTCTTCTGGTAAGTAACTTTTGGGAACAAAGCTTCGCTCGTAAACCTGACCAATGAGTTTACTATTTTCCTGTAGCACTTCACCCTGCACAGGGGTCAGCGCCGCCACATTCCATTGATACAAGGGGGCAGGCCAGAAAAAGGTTAACCCTTTCCAGCCTATAAGCAGGAGCAAACCTAACACGGAGAGCAAACTGATACTCACCGCTCCACCCGTTAGCCATATCCAAGGTGCGCCTGAACGAATCCAATTTAACACGCGATTACTCGCTCTTTGTTCAAACTACTATTACAACGCACGGTACTTATCTCTCAATCTTTGACGGACAAACTCGGCAAGCGCATTCACCGCAAAAGTGAATAAAAACAATATTAATGCTGCAAGGAACAGCAGGCGGAAATGCGTACTGCCTACTTCTGACTCTGGCAACTCAACCGCAATCGTTGCCGACAAGCTGCGCATTCCCTCTAAGATGTTCCAATCCATAAGTGGTGTGTTACCCGTCGCCATTAGCACGATCATGGTTTCACCTACCGCGCGTCCCAACCCCATCATAATGGCAGAGAAAATACCGGGACTCGCAGTCAGCAGTACAACGTAAATTAAGGTCTGCCAGGGTGTTGCTCCCAAGGCTAAAGAACCATCCGACAAGTGCTTCGGCACTGAGAAAATCGCATCCTCAGCAATAGTGAAAATCGTTGGTATAACCGCAAAACCCATCGCAAGCCCGACGACCAGTGCATTGCGCTGATCATAACCAATACCATGCTCAGTCAGGAATAAACGCATATCTCCACCGAAAAAGCTCTCCTCGATAGCTGGCGATAACCATACTCCCAACGCGATAAGTAGCAACAATAACGGCATCAGTACCAAGGCATGCCAGCCATTTGGCAGTCTGTTTCTTAACGATTGTGGAAGGAGTGCCCAAAGCCCACCTACGACCATCGTACCCAGCGGTAATATAAACAGCATCGCCACAACTGTAATCAGATGATCCTCGACAATTGGCGCAAACCAAAGCCCGGCAAGAAAACCGATGATTACAGTCGGAAGTGCTTCCATGAGTTCTATCGACGGCTTAACCACTCTTCGCATACGAGGGGACATAAAGTAAGCAGTATAAATTGCGCCTAACACCGCCAGCGGCACGGAAAACAACATGGCAAACATCGCCGCTTTAATTGTACCAAACGCGATGGGCACTAAACTGAACTTGGCTTCAAAGTCATCACTAGCCGACGTTGATTGCCAGACAAATTTCGCTTCAGGGTACCCTTCATACCAAACCTCCTGCCATAGTGAGGAGAGTGATACTTCCGGGTAAGGGTTATCCACCACAGCAACATCCAGCTTGTCGTCTTGCCAGCTAATTAAGTAACGCTCATTACTCGACATCGCCGCTAGCGCTGGCGCTTGCTGATAGGCGCGCTTAAATAACACCAATTTTTCACTGGTGGTGTAATGACTTTGTACGGTGCCATTGGTATAGAAGCTATAGAAACCTTTGCGATGGGAGTCTGGTAACAAGTACTTGATCTCAGACGCCAACTTGAAATTACGGATGTAGGTCAGCGTTCGCTTGTCTCCTTGAAGCGTATCGAACCATTGAGAAACCATGCCGTCATTATGGGTGACAAGCAAAGAATACGCGCCAGACAACAAATCGATATTTCGTACCGAATGCTTGCTATCACCTTGTGTCAGGTCAATGACCTCACGTACTACAAACGTGAACTTTTCTTTCTTCAAAATGATCAGCTCTGAACCATCGCGCAGATACAGCGTCTCCCCACCCGGCGTTAGCAATATTTGATCGGGAGAATTGAAACCAGCAGAAAAGGTAAAATCAATCGTAGTTGGCTCGTCGCCTAACAAAAAAGATGAG